>JBAQUG010000408.1:0-2921 GCA_049297395.1 Victivallales bacterium
AAGCGTTAAGCTGGGCGTATCAGCCTTATTTAATGCAATCAAGTATGGCTCTTTCGCCGAAAGAGCCTCGAGCCACTTTCGGCGAAAGTGGCATACTTTAACAAAATACGCCCAATTCCCCTATCCCGGCCGGGACAGGCAACACACATCCCTACTTCGGGGCGAGCTCGGAATAGAAGCGCGGTGTGGTTTTCACGGAGTAGAAAGGATAGCGTTTGCGCTGCTCATCAGACGCTGTTTCAGGAATATATAGCCATCTCTTGTAGAGCCAGAGGTACTGGTCAGGATATTGACGGATAAGATTCTCGTTGATCGTCATGATATCCTGGACAAGCTCCTCATCGCTCTTATAGTCCCCAGTGGCCTTCGGGAGCTCTACGACAAACGTACTACAGCGCCGCCCCTTGCGGATACAGCCGCCAACGGCTACGGGAGTATTGAGTTTTCTTGCGAACATCGCAGGAGCGCGGCTTGTAGGGACAGGAAGCCCGAAGAAATTTACAAATATCCCCCCATCCCTGGCCCTGCTGTTCTGATCGACAAGCGTCGCTATGAAGCAACCCTCCTTCAGCGCCTTGATCATGCCCCTCACGGCACCCTTGTCGGGTATTATGCGGCTTCCTTCTGAAGTCCTCCCCGAATGTATTAAGCTGTTCAAGAAAATATTATTGAGAGGACGCACAACTACTGCGAAGGGGATGTTGGAGTCATGCCTGAACTTGAGTCCTGCAAGCTCCCAGTTGCCTATATGCGGAGTCGCCCATATAAGTCCGTGTCCGGCCTTCCTGTACTTTTCAGTCAGATTCCGCTCCTTCTCGGTAAAGTCGACGTAGTTCTCAATCTTTGCCGGCCTGTCTATGAACCAGAAGAACTCAAGCAGCGCAAGTATCAGGTTTGAGGCGCTCCTCGAAGCTATGCCACGGATCTCGGAATCATCCTTATCAGGGAATGCTATCCTGATGTTCGCGCACAGCAGCCTTCTTACCGACGGCAGAAGAAAAAATATCGAGCCTGCGAATTTCGCAAACGGGAAAAGCAGGGAATGCGGAAGCATCCTTATGAACCAGTAAAGAGGAAGGACTGCAATATATTCCAGGAAGAAGCGCAAGTATAATATCGGCTTGGGAAGTCTCATCGCATAACGCCTTGGTTTTAAGTTTAAGGTTTTAAGTACGAGAGGTGATTTCAAAAGTAGTCAGAATTCAGGAGACCAGTCTTCGACCTTCAGCAAATTCTGGGCTACTCCGAGGCACGCAGGAGTCAGAATAAATTTGGATTTGAGTTTGAATTTCATTCTGTATTCCTTTGAAAGTGCCGTTGGTGTTCACGGCTTTAGCGTGTTCTTCTTGGCAGTTTCATTTTGATAAAACTACAGCCACCTCAGCAGGCCGCTGAATTCCTGTCCGCCGCAACGGACGAGTCCTGCAATTTTCCTCAATTATTTGACCGATCCTCTTCTCCTGTGTGGTATTGGCGTGAAGACAGGCTTGCCACCGGCGTTCTCCCTTATTCCAAGGCTGAAAAGAAGGCTTTTACGGCAGGTTATCGCGATATTCTGCGCGAGATGGATCTTCTTTTCAATTGGACAGTCCCAGAATTCGGCGGACTTGATCAGTTCCGCGCTGAGATCCGGCTTTATATAAATGAGACCCCAGCTGTCGGCAAGCTCGTCGCTGTGCACTGTGCCCTCCGGAACTGCGAGATAAAGATAATCCGCCACTTCGGCGCGCCTGAGCTGCTCGAAAAAACTGCCATTGTAGACCGCCCGTTCCAGCTTGTCAATTTCCTTCAGGCACTTATGATACTCCTTGTTCCTGGACTCCTTGTAGCGCCAGCTTTCATATTCATTGAAAAGATTGTCCGTGTCCTTGAGGGCCGGTTCATCCTTCCTGATCTTCGCCTCTATCGCCCTCTTCAATTCCTTCGCCCCCTTGAGCTGGGCGAGGAGTCCTTCATGCTTCGAGCAGTCCGGCCAGCATTCCTTCCTGTTGTTCCTGGTCTCGATTATCAAAGTCTTTTTAGGAATGAGCTTCCCTCTTTTCCCCACAGACCAGAATGCTGCGACATCGGCGCAGTATTTTGAAATCCGGGTCGGGACTTTGACGCCTACGGCGTCAGGCTTCTGCGTGACAATCCAACCCAGGGCGGCTCTTTTGAGTTCGAGCGGCTGGAGGGTTGTCTTCAAGGGCTTGCTAACTTCAACTGGCTTCACTTCATTATTAAAATCCAAAACGAGTTGGTCCTCGGCTTTTTTCTTCTTCATGTCGTATCTCCAGA
Source organism: Victivallales bacterium (assembly GCA_049297395.1). GTDB lineage: Bacteria > Verrucomicrobiota > Lentisphaeria > Victivallales > GWF2-50-93 > GWF2-50-93. The sequence goes on from JBAQUG010000408.1 coordinate 2,278, forward strand.
TTATTTGACATCTTTAGAAATAATACAGGGAAATGAAGTATTTTCAATTGCCAATTTCCGATTGCCAATTTATAATAAACACCGCAAAACTCTAAATTCGGACAAAATCATGAAGAAAATGCTTTTCCCCCTGATTGCATCGCTTATCGCCGTGCTCCTTTCCACACATGGGCTTTATGCCCAGGATGCCGCCGACACGAAACGCCCTTCACTCATAAAGGAGAAGGACAAGTTCCACATATACCTTTTCATAGGCGGTTCCAACATGACAGGGAAAGTCGTTTTTCCAAAGATCGACAAGAAGACGGATCCACGGATATTCATCCTCAGCGGAAACAATGAATGGAAAGCTGCGGACGAGGTTCAGAAATTCCATGACAAGACAAAAGATCTGACTATTGCCGGACCGGCAGTTGCCTTTGGAAAGGACATGATTCAAAACTACAAGGATGTCAATATTTGCGTAGGTATCATCAACTGCGCCTCTGAAAACTCACAGATCAGGGACTGGACCAGGGAAGGCGAACTCTACAAGAAGGCTGTTGACAGAGTGAAGTTCGCACAGAATGTCGGAGTATTGAAGGGGATCGCGTGGCACCAGGGCGAAGCTGAAGCGAAAGATGTCGACTTGAAAGCCTACGGGG
>JBAQUG010000409.1:0-3791 GCA_049297395.1 Victivallales bacterium
AACAGTGGAGTAGTCCAGTTTCTTAAGGATGGAATTTATGTCTGATACGGCCGAGTTGCGTTTCCTGAAGAACACCTCTATTATGATCCAGAAAATTCCCAGCGAAAGCATCATTGCCAGATATGGAGGGATGTGTAGAAGTGTCTTAAATACGGGAACTGCGGCCAGCAGGCAGATTCCAGTGGTGAAAATAACCGAGGGATATCCCTTTTTCAGTTCCTCGTTTTTTTCTACGGAAAAAGGTTCTCCTTTTTTAAAGTAAAGAAATGAGACAATTAAAAGCGGTACCAGAAAGGAAACAACACTTGGCAGGAAAAGCCTGTAAATTATCGTGCCAGTCGTTATTTTCTCATTGACCCAGAGCATTGTCGTTGTGATGTCTCCGATTGGCGACCATATTCCACCTGCGTTTGCGGCTATGATGAAAACAGACGCCGCGAACATTTTCTGTCGGGTGTTCATGTTCGTCTTCTTCAGCATGGAAACCATAACTATTGTTGTTGTCAGGTTGTCAAGGATTGCTGACAGGAAGAAAGTGCCCCATCCGGCAATCCAGATGAAGCTCCTTGTGTTTTTCGTCCTAATGAGATCGAACACCACCGAGAATCCATGATGGGTGTCTATGATCTCGACTATCACCATCGCTGAAAGAATGAAAAAGACAATGCCGGCTATTTCACCCATGCTTTCGGAAAGATGATGGTGCAGTATACCTGTCTCATATCCTGGATATAGGTTGAGCAGTGCCCAAAGCGTGGTTCCAGTTAGAAGAGCTGCGCCTGCCTTGTTCAGTTTAAGCGAGTTTTCAAAAACAATCGCCATGTAACCGAAAAAAAAGATTGTACATAATAAAAGCATTTTTTCCCTGTTCTGCTCAAAGATAGAATCAATATCTGCCGAAATTCATGCATCCGCCAGAGGAGACCTTCCTTTTCTGCAGGCTATCTGGTTCTTGCTGTCCATTACCAATATCTTCGGAGTTATTGTTTTTGCATCCGCCTCGGTACATATTCCAAAAGACATTATTGTTATTATATCACCCGGACTTGCCCGGTGTGCGGCGGCACCGTTCACCTTGAAGTCCCTGCCTCCTGCCTTACCGAGAATGGCATATGTCTCAAACCGCTGCCCATTTGTGGCATTGACTACAAGTATCTTCTCGTACGGATATAATCCGGCCTCCTTCATTATGTCTGTATCTATCTCCAGACTTCCCTCGTAGTCAAGGATGCTCTCTGTCACTCTTGCACGATGTATCTTACTCTTGCACATTATCATATTCATACCAATACTCCTGTCCTTATGCCTTTTTTTTAGTAATAATACCAGATGGACTCATAATCCCGGATGTCTTCGCCATCACGTTCAAGCCGTTTCAGGTAATCATAGATTGAAACGTCAGTATAGAGGTAATCGTCGGCGATGCGCAGGCGCTCCTCCCATGGGTAGAACCTGTAGACTCGCTTCCCGTCAGGAAGCACCATCAGCGGTTCATGGTCCTGCCATGCCCTGAGGTGTGATTTGCCAAGTTTTGGAACATTGAATACCGGCTCGTCCAGCCTTTCAATTCCGGGAAGTAACCTCGCCTCCTCCTTCCTCTCCTGTTCAATACGCGCTATTGGAACCCTGAAATCAGCCGTTTCCTCCTTGCCCTTGGTGTTGAAGGTGTAATAAGGATCAATCCCGCACAGCTTAAGAGTCTTTCTCAAATGGCAGGTCTCATATCTCCTGCTATTATAATATGTGAACACCTGCTGGTTGTATATGTTCATGCCAAGTGATTTGATCTTCTTCACGGCAGCCATCACGTCTGGGGTTATCTCTGTTGGTGACTCGACGTGTGTCACTATGCATATTTCCCTCTTTCCCCATTCATGGAAACGGGACATCGTTTCAAGGAAGGGATAATTGATCCTAAATGGTAGGGTTACTAATGTTCTTGTTCCGATCCTTATCCTCTTTATATGCTTCATCTCCGACAGCTGGGAAATGATCCAGAATAAGTTTGCGCTTGAAAGTGTAAGCGGATCTCCGCCCGTGACTAGGACTTCCGTTATGTTCCTGTTGTGCTTGAGCCAGGCCAGTGCTTCCTTTAGCATTTTCCCCGTCACCTGTCCGTGCTCGAGATCTTTGATCTCCCAGTTCCTCTGGCAGTAGACGCAGATCTGCGGACATGAGTTGAAGGGCTTAAGGATCGCGACCTGCGGATACCTGCGGGTAACACACGCGACAGGGCTTGTGGATGATTCCCCCATGTAGTCAAGACTCTCACCGGAGATCTTCTTTGAGGCAATGCAGCAGCAGTAGTATTCCGTCGGCAATACCTGCGCCCTGATGGCCCGGTCATAACTGCATTTCCCCCCACGGTTGAACAAGGACAGTGAATACGGGGTAATCTGCACCGGAATCCCGTGTTTTTCAGCGGCTAGAAGCCCATCCATTTCATCCTTGTCCAGAGATGTCAGCCGCGATATGATCCTGTGGTCATTTATTACATTCCCAAGTTGCCAGACAGGATTCACCCAATCCGCTTCCGAAGCCCTGAAAAAGGCAAGTATCTCTTCCTTGTTCTGCTCCCTCCTGGATATCAGATTCGCATCCAGGCCGGTCTTGAATCTTTTGAATGATCCCAAAAGAGATGCGGAATACTTGTCCAACTCCTTTGAACGAGTGGCGGCCGCATGGGCATCATCTTTCAATGACAGCATGCAAGAAGATTTGGAAAGGATGTTCGACTTCCCTTGAATACCCCTGAAAAGATGGATGAATTCCAGGAGAAATCCCTCGCTCAGTCCGTCGAATGCGTCAGCTTTCCTTTTTGCAATCGCCCGTAGTTTGGAAAGCGCTGAAAATCCTGCAAGCTTGTCATTTTCACTTCTGACAATGTTCTTCAGCACCCTTATGCATTCCTTGGCTATGTGCTTTTCAGCTATATGCACATCCTTGAAGTGCTCCGTTGAATATATGTTGAAATAATGACGTTCCAAGTCGTTGAGGTATTTGAAGAATGAGTCACGCGCCTCTTGCATTGAGGTGGATTCCTCAAGTATATGCACGATCTCCGGGCAGGATCGGCGAAGTTCAACTGCAAGATCTCCAACACCGAGAGAGAGAAGATTCCTGCTCATGGCAGCACCCCATGCATTAATTGTGAACTTATTGCGACTGCTGCGACAAGTACGAAGATGTATGCAGCCAAGGTGATTGCAGCATATTTACGGAAGTCATCCATCGTTGCCGGACCTGAGTCATCGGACTTGTAGCCATTGCAACGGGTGATGTCGAAGTATCTGGCTGTCAACAATGAAGCCAGAAGTGCTAGATAAATGGAACCATACAAGGTGAAATTGCCTGTCTTTGCCAGCATGGCCCCCGCTGCAAGGATGATGACATTACCGAAAAGCATCCAATAAAGCCTGAGAAGACATCCGGAATGATTTTGAGAAGTGGGCGCGACATCGGTTTTCATAACCGCCTCCAGTAATTTTTTAATTTACCGGATGGCGGCCCGACCATCCAAAACCCTGCATCGGCACACCGACACACCCAAGGCACATTAAACGCATGTAAAATTATTGTCAAGCAGTTTTTGAATTTAATGAGTGTATAAGGCTGGAGATGTATAAATTATCCTAGTCTAAATCGGTCAAAATAATTTTTTTAGAAGCCCTTGTCTGACAATGCCTGTGGCGTGGATTCCCCGAGCATTTTCCCCATCGCCATGAACTGTTTCACTGTCAGCTCTTCGGCGCGGGCTTCTTTGCTTATTCCAAGCGAATTCAGGGCGGCCG
>JBAQUG010000410.1:0-4213 GCA_049297395.1 Victivallales bacterium
AAGCGTTAAGCTGGGCGTATCAGCCTTATTTAATGCAATCAAGTATGGCGTCCCGAGCGCCTAAAACAGCCTCGGGAAGCCTCGAGCCATCCCGAATCGTTAGCATCGGGATGGCATACTTTAACAAAACATGCCCAATTCCCCTATCCCAGCCGGGACAGGCAACACACATCAACTTCTCGTATCCCAATATGCGTATAATAGACAGGCTGAAGCACGTACCTACTTCACGGAAACCTTCCCGTTCTCCTGCCGTATCTTCTCCCACATGTCGGGATGGTTCTTCTTGATGCAGTCAGGACAAGCTTCGCAGTCAAGGCCGGATTCCGGATGTCTTTTTATGTAAGCCTCTACTTTTCCCAGGTAGCAGTTCACTTCTTTTTCCTTACCGCAGACAGCACATATCGGCAGGATATCCTTAATCCTCTTCAAGTGCCCTATTGCAGTCCCGAGCTCAACACCCAAAGCCCTCTCCTTCTCCATGGCCTCGCGCAGCTTTGCAATGGCTATGGCGGCAATGATGAAGGCGCCTGCCCTGACAACAAGGGAATCCCATACGGCTACGGCAAGGTTGCTGTAGCGGACTCCGCAATAGTAATCAGCCAGGAACCAGCAGATTGAAGAGGCTACAGACATTATCACCCCGGTCCATTTGCCAAGATACCAGGAAAGAAGGATGATAGGTATGAAATAAAAGATGAAAAAGCCAAGTTCACCGGTGAAATAATCGAAATACCCGATGGAAATAACAAGCATTGACGACAACAGCAGTATCACAAATCGCCGTGTGTTTTTCTTATTCATAATGACAGTTTCCAGTTAAGAGGGCCTACTCGCCCTTTCCTTCATTATCTGCGGGGGAAGGCTTTTCAGTTTTTTTACCGGCGGCGGAAATCCCCTTGTTCACCTCATACGCCTCCTGATAGTATTTCAAGATGGATTTAGCCTGGCTCTCCTCGTCGAATCCGACAAGATTCGTGACGGCATCCTGTTGAACCTCAATCGCCTTGTCAAGGCATCCGGAATTGTGATATGCCCTCGCAAGGGCATTAAGGCATAACCCCTTTTTCCGTCCTGACGCACTCCCCGGTAAAATCTCAAGGGCGCGTCGCGCCGACTCCAATGACAATCTCGCCGACCCTGTGCCGAAGCTCATGCCATCGGAGATGAGCCACGAGAGGCTGGTGAGGACCTCCGGATCATCCTTGAATTCAAGAATGATCTTCTCATAGATCTTTCGTTTCTCCTCCGCAGAGGCGCCTGTCCTGTCGAGAATGCCAAGTTCAACCGTGTAAAACGAGAAATGCCTCGGAAGCCGTTTCTGGATCTTCTCCAGGAATTCCAGGGCATCCTTCGGCCGGTTGCTGCTTTCAAAGAAGTAGAGCTTGCACCTGAGGGCTATGTCGTCGGACGGATCCTTTTCAAGGATGCTGTCGGCGATATTGGAAACCAGTCCGGGGTTGTCCTTCTCCATCGCCTTGCGCAAGTCTTCATGCAGCAGCGTTACGGCCTTCTGGACATTCACATCGAACTTACCCTTCAGTATCTTGTCCAGGACGGCATCAAGCTCCATGGGATGTCCCTTCCAGAGGAGCACTCCATCCTTGCCAATGACGAAGACAGCCGGTATTCCGGGATCCGCGCCCATATATTTCCTGTAGGTCTTCTTGTTGTCGTCGATGGCGATCCGGTATCCAATGAACTTATGTCCTTCAATAAATTTCGAAACAGTTTTCTCTTCCTCGGTCGACAAGCCGACAACAACAACGCCGTCTCCGGAATATTTCTTCTGGAGCTCCGAAAGAACTGGAATTGTCTCCCTGCAGATTGGCAGCCAGGAGGCCCAGAAGTCCAGGACAGCGATATTGCTCCCTTCCAGCGCGGCAAGCATGACCGGATCCCCCTTGAGCCATTTCAACACGTCCAGTTCCGGAGCCTTGTCACCGGGCTTCAATGCGGAAAGTGAAAACGGCAGGGCCGATAAAAATATGAAAACGATTATTTTCCTGAACATGGGTAAATCCTTTTTATCAGTTGGACGCTGTAAACCAGACACGCTTAATATAGCCTGGCTAAACGCAAAATCACCTGGGTTAAGCCGATTGATTATGCAGGCATGCCCTGGAGGCAGGTACGTGCTTCCCGGTCCTGAGCTTGCCTGCGGTGAGCTTGTCGAACCTGTCGAAGGAAGCATGTACCATCCGAATTCAAGAATGTGGACAGGCTAAAGCCCTGTCTACTATACGCATTTTTGTAAGCGTTAAGCTGGGCGTATCAGCCTTATTTAATGCAATCAAGTACTTTAACAAAATACGCCCAATTCCCCTATCCCAGCCGGGACAGGCAACACACATCAACTTCTCGTATCCCAATATGCGCATAGTAGACAGAGCTAAGGCGGGCTCTGCCCGCAACCCAAACTCGAAATCCGAATATCGAAATTCGAATTTTATATACGCTTAAGGCATAGAACTGTGAAATAAAGACACTAAAGCCCGTCCCTGCTAGGAATGAGCAAAAATGGAGCGTCAGCAAAATCACTCAAACCCGCGGCTATTTCTTCTCATTTTCTTTCTTGCGCAGATCAGCTATCTTTGCCTGGATATATTTCATCGCCTCGTCATGCCCCATGGTTTTGCCAGAAGAATCAGTGAGGAGGATGAACGCCCCCAGTGCGGCCGTTCCAGCGAGAGTCTTTTCGTAGAGGTCGGCGGCCTTTCCGTATTCGCCACGCGCTTCATAGTAGGGCGCCAGCTTCTCATATGCATTTATATCGTAGATGGTCTTCTTGCCGCCATCCCCGTCAATCGCCAGGATGCGCTCCCAAATCCTCTCCGCTCTCCGGTCGCCGATGCTGTCCATGAACTCACCGATGCTGTAACAATCCTCTTCAGAGTTGAGTCCTGCAGGAAGCTTGCTCCATATCTCATCGGATTCATCCTTCCTGCCCAATCCTGCGAGCGCAAGGGATCTCATGTACAATAATACCGGTTCATTCCCCGATGCACTTATCTCAAGCAGTTCATCGTTCATCCCGTTCTGTAGAAGGAGCCTGCATATCCTCATGCGGATGCCCTTGTCCGTGAACTTGCCGTCGATAGAATCAATAATCGCCCTCATGCGCTCCCGGCATGACAGCTCCCCTGCGAGAGAAACATAGAAGGCCGCCGTATTCTCGCGGGAGGTTTGATCCTTCTCGTCGAGTATCTCACTGGCGCAGTCAGCCCATACTTTCTTGTCCAGGTTCCCGAGGCGGACAACATCTGCCGTCTCATGCACCAGAACATCGTTCTTCCAGGTCTTCCCGGCATTTTTCCCGAAAATGAAAGTTTCCTGATACATGCGCAGCTTCTTGAAGACTGCAAGCATTTTCACACAGAGCTCGGTATTCAGATTCTCCGCACTGATCGACTTCATATATTTCAGAAGAATGTCCTTCGCCTCCGTTTCCCTGCATCCATTGATTCCGTCGGACACCGCACCGGGATCGGATTTTTCGAGGAAGAGAGCGAAACCCCGTGCAGTAAAATCAGAATACTTCCTGTCCGCATGCATCTCCGCCAGGAGATAAATCAAGTCAAAGCCGTATTTAGAATAGAGTTCCTCCCAGATCTTCCGGTCGGCATTCTTGTTTTCAAGCTTCAGGAGCGACGCGGAAATATCCTTGCCGGCCTTTGGGAACACCATCCATCTGAGCGACTTCCAAAGCTCCCTTGCACGCTCCTTTACTTCCGGATCCTTCGAATCCAGCGCCCTCCTCACATCCTCGCGGGCATGATATCCCATGCTTAGCAGTTCCAGCGCTGCGTTCTGCCTCAAATCATAATCGGAATTACCGAGCTCGCCGACAAGTTCGTCCGGTGTCCTGTCCCCAGCAGACAATCGCAAGGCTGCGGCAAGGGAAAGTACCGCCAGAAACGCTGTTGACTTCTTATTCCAAAACTTCATCTTCCTGCATCCGTCAGTTAAAAACTCTTATTCGTTTTAGCACAAACGTCAGTTTGTCTGTACAATCGACATCCACCGTCAACAGAGGGTTTACAATCCCCTGCCAGCTTGACTGGCAGGAAATAAAGATTGCCAGCTATATTGCATTCGACTGCACAAACACCATGCCCCGCCTTCGCGTCCGGCGGTTGCACCGCCGGCTGCGAAGGCGGGGCGTCAGAGTTGTTCTCCACTTATAGCCTGGAAAATCTCCCGCTCCTGCCAG
>JBAQUG010000411.1:0-12712 GCA_049297395.1 Victivallales bacterium
CCTTTCTCCGAAGCAAATCAATGCAGTCAAGAAGCTGACAACAAAATACAAGGACCAGATACCCAATTTCGAAGACATTTCCGCGAAGCTATCCTTGAATGAAAGCGCTGCCGGCGCCGGCGGAAAAACAGAGGTTCCGAGCAATGTCAACGTTGAGGAAATCCAGAGGATCCTGACATCGCTGTCAGCGGTAACAGCTTGGGAACAGCCTGTCAAAAAAGGGTTCCGGACATTCAACGACAAGTCATTCTTCCAATCGCTGGAAAAACAGTTCAACGCGAAGAAGAATCTATCCGCAAAACAAGTCGCGGCGCTGAATAAAATGGCTGGGAAATATATAAAAGAACAGAATTAAATCATAATAATTTGCTTTTTAATGTTAGCGATTTATATTTCACGCTTCTATTTAGATATCAAGTTGTTACGTCAGCGTGAACACGGGCGGCACAGGCATGAAACCAGTGCGGATATTAAATATTTTCAATAAATTTGCAAACATGGGCTTGTCAGTTTGCTTTTCACTGGTTATCTTTTCTGCCCTGTTTTCTCTGCTACTTGCCGACGAGGTGAAAACCGAGTTGGAAAAAACTGGAAGCGGACGTAAAACGGAAGTGAAAAGGGAGACCGAAGCCGAAGAGGCCGGTCCAGCGGCGGAACTTGAGGCAGTACGCAAAGAGAACGAGATGCTGCGCAAGGAACTCGCCGATGTTCTTTTAAAAAGCGATGAGATTTTCGACACCTATCGCCGGCTGCAGCTGAGCGTTGCCGCGACAGTGGCAAATTCAGAAAAGAAAAATGTCGGCGAAGAGGAGCTGAAATCTCTCGAATCATTTTTAGATGTCCGTCAGGAGTTGAAGGCGCTGGTCGCAAAGACTCTTGAACTTTCGCAGTTCAGCGGGACAGTGCTTGATAATAACGAGCTGACAGATACAGACAGGGTCAGACTGAAGCGCAAGACCGAGGATCTGAAGACCGAAGCTGAGAGGCTGAATGCAATGCTCTCGCCGCCGGAAGCGAAGGAAAAGACGGACAAATGCAGGATACTTTCTGTGAACGACAGGCTTCAGGCGATACTGCTTGATGCTGGTACTGCAAACGGGGTCAATACCGGGCTCCTATGGAAAGTTTCGCTTAAGGACGGGAAATCAGTCAAGCTGAAAGTGATTACCGCAAGGCCATTCATAAGCGCGGCAGTCGTAATTGAAGGGAACTTCAGTTCGCTGGCTCCGGGAATGTCGGCGGCAATAGGCGAAAAATAGAATTTGGATTCAGAGTCATAGTTGAAATAAATAAAAACAGGAAAGCTACGATCGCAAAATGGAAATACATGCAGTAACAAAATATGCGAGGGTATCACCACAGAAGGCAAGCGATGTCGCGCATCTTCTCAGAGGCAAGCCTGCAGTCAAAGCTCTTACAGAGCTGGATCTAATCCGGAAAAAATCAGCTGCGCTTTTTGCCCAAACCCTCCGTTCCGCCATCGCAAACGCGGAAAACAATCTCGATCTCAAGAGAGAAAATCTAATCATAAAGACCGCCACAGCCTGCCCTGGCCCGATGTTCAGAAGATTCCGTGCCAAGGCCAGAGGAATGGCCGGTAGAATCCGCAAACGCACAAGTCATTTTACAATAGTGCTTACTGACGAAAAGAAGCAAGGTTAAGGAAAGGAAGAGCAAGGTGGGTCAAAAAGTAAATCCTATAGGATTCAGAGTAACAGTAAACAAGAACTGGGATTCACGCTGGTTTACTAAGAAAGCCAATTTCTGGAACTGGCTGCACGAAGATCTCAAGATAAGAGATTTCATAAAGCAGAAGTATTACAGCGCGGCCATAGCGAAGATAATGATTGAAAGATCTGCGAACAGGGTACGCATCATCATCTACACAGCACGTCCCGGACTTCTCATCGGCCCGAAGGGAGCCGATCTTGAGAACCTCAAATCAGCAGTATCTAAATTTGTTGTTTCAAGGGATATCATAGTAGATGTCAAGGAAATTCAGCAGGCTGAGCTTAACGCACAGCTTGTAGCTGAAAGCATATGCGCCCAGCTGGAACGCCGAATCGGATTCAAAAGAGCCATGAAGAAAGCTATTCAGACGGGTATGGCCCTCGGCGGTCTTGGAGTTAAGGTACAGTGTGCTGGCCGTCTTGGCGGAGCTGAACTGGCGCGTACTGAACAGTACAAGGAAGGCAAAGTGCCCCTGCATACCCTTCGCGCGAATATTGATTACGGATTTGCCGAGGCGCACACCACGTCCGGAAAAATCGGAGTGAAAGTCTGGATTTGTCATAAAGAGGCAGTAGAGGAGACAAACAATGCCGTTGATGCCAAAAAGAGTAAAGCACAGAAAAGTCCAGCGCGGGAGTAACGCGGGACTTGCCAGGAAGTGCAATAAGCTTGATTTCGGAGAATATGGACTCCAGGCGCTAGGTCGCGCATATTTGTCCAACAACGAGATAGAGGCGGCACGTGTCGCCATCAACCGCCACCTGAACCGTCGCGGTAAAGTCTGGATCAGGATGTTCCCTGACAGGCCTATCACAAAGAAGCCGCCTGAGACCCGAATGGGCAAGGGCAAAGGTAATCCCGAAGGCTGGGTTGCCAGGGTCAAGCCCGGAAGAATTCTCTTTGAAATAAGCGGATGCGGCGAGACTCTCGCAAGGGAAGCCCTCTACCTCGCATCGACGAAACTGCAAGTGCGTTGCAAGTTCCTGACACGCGCTATCCATTAATTAAAAGGCGGTTAACACTATATTATGAAAGCTAAAGAAATAAAACAGATGACAAAAGAGGAGCTCGACCACCAGCTTGGAGAGCTTTTCCGCGAGAGGCTGAACCTGCGCGTGCAGGCTAAGACCGGACAGCTGCAGAACAGCGCGAGGATCAGCCAGATCAGACGCGACATTGCAAGGATCAAAACCGAATTGAGAAGCCGGGAACTGAACAAGACCGGTAAAAAATAAAATACCTTTAAATTGAGAAGAAAAAATGAGTCAGGAAACTGAAAAACGCGGACAGAGGAAACAGAGAGTTGGAACAGTCAAAAGCGATGCCATGACTAAAACCATAGTCGTAGAAGTTGAAAGACGTGTTCCGCATCCTCTTTATAAGAAAGTTGTCAAATCCAGTAAGTGCTATGTCGCCCATGACGAGAAGGAAGAGGCGAAGACGGGTGATACGGTCAGAATCGTTGAGACCAGGCCTTTGAGCAAGACTAAGAGATGGCGCCTCCTGGAAATAATAGAGAAGGCCGAATAATAATTTTTGGAGACTTTAGTCATATGATTCAGATGCAGACAAGATTGGAAGTGGCTGATAATTCCGGCGCGAAAAGCCTGATGGTGATCACTGTGCTAGGTCAGAGGAAGACTTTCGCCCATCTCGGCGACATCGTCACCGCCACCGTTAAGGAAGCAATACCGGACGGCACTGTCAAGAAGGCGGAGGTCGTCAAGGCCGTGATTGTCAGGACCTCTGCCAAGATACGCAGGGAAGACGGTTCATACCTCAGGTTCGACAGGAACGCAGCCGTGATAATAGATGATCAAAACAATCCGCGTGGAACACGAATTTTCGGTCCTGTGGCACGTGAACTACGTGACAAGTACATGAAAATCATCTCCCTCGCTCCGGAGGTCATATGATTAAGCATTCAGTTAAAAAGGGTGATACCGTTGCAGTCATTTCTGGAAAATGGAAAGGCGAACAGGGGAAAATCATTGCAGTGATAAAGAAAAACGAGAGAGTCGTCCTTGAGATGATCGGCCTATCTCCTGAAAAACAGCAGGAAATCGGACGCAAGACGGTCAAGAAGACTCCCGACAACCCCAAGGGCGGGCTCATCGAGAGGGCAGTTTCAGTTCATATCTCAAATGTGAAGCTGAAGGCGAAGGGCGAAAAGGAAACTAAAATCAAAAATGAAGAAAAGAATCCATAAGGGTTACTATAATGCCTAACATGCGAGAAACATACAAGAAAGTGGTTGTTGCCGCTCTTAAACAGAAGCGTGGATACAAGAACGACCTGCAGGTGCCTAAACTCCGTAAAATCGTAATCACTTCCGGAATTGGAACCAAGATGGAAAAGGACGCCTTCACCGAAGCGAAGGATCATTTTGCGGCAATCAGCGGACAGCAGTGCATGGTCACAAAGTCAAAAAAGGACGTCGCGAATTTCAAGCTCCGCAAGAATACCCCGGTCGGAGTGATGGTCACGATGCGTGGACAGCGGATGTATGATTTCCTTGACAGGCTTGTACACCATGTCCTTCCACGGGTAAGGGACTTCAGAGGAATACCCAAGACCGGATTCGACGGTTCCGGGAACTATAATTTCGGCCTGCCGGACATCACAGTTTTCCCCGAAGTGGATCTCGACAAGGTTAAAAGGCAGATCGGTCTTAATATAACATTAGTGACATCAGCGAAATCAAATGAGGAAGCTTTCGACCTTCTGCAGATGCTCGAAATGCCTTTCGCCTCATAATATAAATAACGGGAGAGATTCTAATAATGGCCAAGAAAAGTCAAATAGCCGAGTCAAAGAGAAAACCAAAATTCAGCACCAGAGCTTATCATCGTTGTGAACGCTGCGGAAGAAGGCGTTCGTTCATAGGGAAATTCAGGCTTTGCCGTATCTGTTTCAGGGAACTGGCATCCACAGGCCAGATTCCTGGTGTAATAAAGGCCAGCTGGTAACAAAGGAATAAACAAACAATGAGCATGCAGGACAGTATTTCAGATATGCTTACACAGTTGAAGAACGCCGGTATGGCCTCCATAAAGGAGATCTCCATTCCGAATTCAAATATGAAAGCATCGATTGCACAGGTTCTCAAGGACGAAGGCTATATCGCTGATTTCAGCGTTGAAGCCAAGAAGGGTGTTGTGAAGAAACTCAACATCAAACTCAAGTATTACAACAAGAAGCCTGTCATCGACGGAATCAAGCGCGTAAGCAGGCCTTCATGCAGGATCTACTGCGGAAGCACCGAGATACCGAAAATCCGCAATGGGCTCGGGACTGTGATACTTTCAACACCCGATGGAATTATAAGCGGGAAGAAAGCCGCCGCAGACAAAGTCGGCGGTGAAATTCTCTGCTATGTTTGGTAAACAATAAAAACGTGAGGATAATTTAATGTCTCGTATAGGTAAAAAACCACTGCCGCTTCCGAAGGGGGTCAAGGCTTCTCCGAGCGCCAAGGACATCACCATCGAAGGCCCGAAGGGAAAGCTTACAATCTCCCTGCCGCCCATGACAAGCGTCAAAGTCGAAGACGGAGTACTCCAGGTGAGCAGGGCCGATGAATCACGTACTGCGAGAACCATGCATGGTCTGGCCAGAAGCCTCATCGCAGGAATGATTGTCGGAGTTACCGAAGGCTACAAGAAGGACCTTGAGATAGTCGGAGTCGGGTACAAGGCCCAGCTGACAGGACAGAAGATCACTCTCAACCTCGGTTATTCGCACCCCATAGTGTATACTGTCCCAGAGGGTATAAAAGTTGTGGTCGCCGACAATACGAAGATAAACGTTTCCGGCATAGACAAGCAGCTTGTCGGAGAAGTTGCAGCAACACTCAGGCGTTTCAAGAAGCCGGAGCCTTACAAGGGCAAAGGGGTCCGCTACGCCAATGAACATATAACAATTAAGGAAGGCAAGACTGTTGCCTAAACTTCCTGGAGAATAGAATGTCTACTTACAAAACAAAAAAAGAACAACGTATCCGGAGGCATATGCGCCTCCGCAAGACTCTGTCCGGAACAGCACAGAAACCACGTCTTGCACTCAATCTCACATCAAAGCATATCTATGCGCAGTTCATTGATGATGATTCCGGAAAGACAATCGCATCAGTCTCAACTCTTTCCAAGGAGTTTCGCGATCTCAAGGCCAAGCCCAATATGGATGGTGCGAAGCAGCTTGGACAGATTGCCGCCGAGAAAGCCGTTGCCGCAGGGATCAAAACCATCGTTTTTGATCGGGGCGGATATAAATACCATGGCAGGGTCAAAGCCCTCGCCGATGCCGCAAGAAGCGGCGGTCTACAATTTTAGAGGATATAATTAATTATGGCTAAGAACAGGAATCAGGATTCAAAATCATCGGAAAAGTCATCGGGCTTCGATGAAAAGGTAATAAGCGTCAACCGTGTCTCCAAGGTCGTGAAGGGCGGTAAGAACTTCAGTTTCAGCGCGCTCGTGGTCGTCGGGGACAAGAAGGGTCACGTTGGGGCCGGCCTAGGCAAGTCCAATGAAGTATCCGACGCGATCCGCAAAGGCGGAGAAATCGCCAAGAAAAACCTTATCACCGTGCCGATGAACGGTTCTACAATCACCCATTCTGTCGAAGCCAAGTTCAGAGCGGGAAAAGTCATGATCAAGCCTGCCTCCAAGGGAACAGGACTGATTGCGGGCGGTGGAATGCGTGCAGTACTTGAGCTCTCCGGGGTCAAGGATGTGCTTGCGAAATCACTTGGTTCCGCCAACCCCGTGACCGTTGTAAAGGCCACTATGGAAGCAATAAAAATGCTCCGTACAAGGGATGAGATACTTACCAGAAGAAACATGCTCGGGAACAACTAAACATAGGACTATCCAAATAATGAAACTTCATGATTTACATACCAGCCCCTCGAAAAAAAGACGCAGACTGCTCGGCCGCGGCGACGGTTCAGGAAGCGGCGGAACATCAGGCAAAGGACACAAGGGGCAGAAAGCCAGATCCGGCGTGACAATCCGTCCTTTCTTCGAAGGCGGCCAGATACCTTTCTTCAGGCGTCTTCCTAAAAGAGGATTCACAAATCAGTCCCGCAAGGAATTCCACATTATAAACCTTTTGCAGCTTGAAGAGGCTTTTGCAGCCGGTGATGTTGTTGACGAGACAATTCTCCACAAGAAAGGACTCATCGCCAAATCGCAGAAAGGGCTCAAGATTCTCGGCAATGGAGAAATCACGAAGGCCCTTACGATCAAGGCCAATAAGTTTTCAGCTTCCGCCAAGTCTAAGATAGAAGCAGCTGGCGGCAAGTGCGAACAGGTATGATGTTCCATTTTTCGCTGCCTCCGATCCCTTGAAATTTAATATCAGGATTCAATCATGTTTTCGGCATTTACAAACAGCTTCAAAATCAAAGAACTGAGAAATAAAATTCTCATAGTGCTCGGTATAATCGCCCTCAGCCGTCTTGCCGCAAATATCCCCTGCCCCGGTATTGATCCGGCAGCCCTCAGGGCATATTTCGATACGAACAAGCAGCTTGACTCCGCTTCCTTCATGAGCCTCTTCGATCTCTTCAGCGGTGGTGCGCTCGGACATTTCGCCATAGCTACTTTGGGAATCATGCCGTACATCTCCGCATCCATCATAATGCAGCTTCTCATACCGGTCATACCGAACCTCGAGAAGATGGCCCGTGAAGGCGATTCCGGCAGGCAGAAGATCCACCAGTACACGCGTTACCTGACCGTCATCATATGCATAGTCCAGGGCGCAATGGCCGCGATGGCGATGATCAGCCCTTCAAGGCTTGGCCTCCCTACTCCCTCCCAGGATCTAGTCCTTCATCCGGGTCCCCTGTTTGTATTCATGACAGTCATCATCCTGACATGCGGTACGATGTTCCTCATGTGGCTGGGTGAACAGATCACTCATTATGGAATCGGAAACGGTGCATCAATGATCATCATGGTCAGTATCATCTCAAGAATGCCTGCCTCATGCTTCCATCTCTTCGACATGGCAACTAGCGGACAGTCTGAATCCGGTGAGAAGTTCAAGCCTGTGCAGTTGCTGATCCTGTTCATAATCTTCGCCCTTGTCACTGCGGCGACAATCCTCATCACGCAGGGACAGCGCAGGATTCCGATCCAGATGGCCAAACGCATTGTCGGATTCAACAAGATGAAAGGTGGAACCACCTACATGCCCCTCAAGGTCAATTTTTCCGGTGTCATGCCCATCATCTTCGCCAGCGCCATCCTTATGTTCCCTCCGATGATTCTCGCGTGGATACCAACAGATTTCACGCGTTCAACACTTGCTGGTCTTTTCGTCAAACAATCCAGCCTACCCTACATGTGCATCTATGGTTTCATGATCCTGATATTCTCCTATTTCTGGGTTGCAAACCAATTCAACCCTATCCAGATATCGGAAAATCTTAAGA
This sequence comes from Victivallales bacterium, assembly GCA_049297395.1. Taxonomy (GTDB): domain Bacteria; phylum Verrucomicrobiota; class Lentisphaeria; order Victivallales; family GWF2-50-93; genus GWF2-50-93. The sequence goes on from JBAQUG010000411.1 coordinate 8,174, forward strand.
AGGAAGGCGCATATATACCAGGTATACGCCCAGGAAAACCCACTGCCGAGTTTCTCGATCACACCATGACGAGGATTACGCTGGCCGGCGCAATCTTCCTAACGGCACTTGCGCTTTTCCCGACGGTTCTGAACGCACAAATGAACATTCCCTACATGATCGCCTCATTCTTCGGCGGTACAAGCCTGCTGATCATAGTCGGTGTCATGCTCGACACGCTCAGCCAGATGGAATCCCATCTTGTAATGCGCAACTACGACGGTTTCCTGAAGCGCGGAAGACTCCGCAGCCGCCGGACGCGCTGACGACCGGATCAAGCTCTATTCTCAGCCACCAGGTACAGAAACATCAAGATTGCTTCTATTGTTGGAGTTCACAGCGTTAGCGTGTATTTTACTATTATGAAAATGCATCCTCTAATAACATTAGACTTAATTTGCATCGGCATCATCTTCATTCATTATCTGCTAATCATGAAATCACCGGGTTCCCAGGAAAGCGACAATGCCACAGAAAAATGTAATAGCAATTGACGGACCGGCGGCTTCCGGCAAGAGCACTATAGCCCAGAACGTCGCCGAAAGGCTGGGTGGTTTCTACATAAGCACCGGAAACATGTACCGGGCAATCACCCTCTTTGCAATGCAGAATGAGATTCCTCTCGTATCGGAAATAGATCCGGGCCGCATGGACGAGGTTCTCGGAGAGCTCGCTCTCACCTACCGGAAAAATCCCGAAGGAAAATTAAACCTGATTATGAACGGCAAGACCGCTGATTCAGAAATCCGTTCACCCGAGGTGGCGAAATATGTAAGCAAGGTCGCCGCCATGGAGAATGTCAGGGCGTGGATGATAGACAAGCAACGGGATCTTACATCGCTTGGACTGGTCATCATGGAAGGACGCGACATTGGAACAGTCATTTTTCCGGATGCAAAATACAAGTTTTTCCTGACAGCCTCTCCGGAAGTCCGTGCGCGGAGGCGGCTCGCACAGTCAGGAGAGACGTCAGCGGGCGCCACGGTTGCTTCTGTTGCTAAAGAAATTGCCGCGCGTGATGAAATGGACAGCAAACGCAGAATAGCCCCTTTGAAAAAGGCGGATGATGCTATATTTATAGACAGCAGCGACATGACCGTGAAAGATGTTGTCGACTTTATAATATCCCAAGTGGGGGGGAAATGAAAAAAACAGAGATTCAATATCGTGTTCCTTATGCAGACACCGACCAGATGGGCGTAGTTTATTATGCGCACTATCTTGTTTTTTTTGAAAGGCTCAGGAATGAGCTTCTCCGTGATGCGGGATTCCCCTACTATGAAATTGAAAAGCAGGGAATAATGCTCCCAGTGATTGAGGCAGTCTGCAGATACAGGAATCCAGCGCGCTACGACGACATGCTGGCAATCACCGGGTGGGTGGACGAGATCAAGGGGGCGAAACTCAAGATATGCTGCGAAGTCCGCAGGAGCGGGGAGCTTCTTGCGGAAGGATATACTGTCCATGCATGCGTCAATTTAAAGTCGCGCCGGCCTGTAAGACCCCCTGAAAGCCTGTTGGCGTTGGCATCCGGAAAAATGGAAACACCTGAAAATAAAAACTGAAAAAGATCATGGCTCAAATACGTTTCGCAAGTCAGATAATTTTGAATGAAGATGAAACCAGCCGCTGGCCGCACCCGAAACATGCTGCATTGATTCTTGCCATCACTGTCCTCTCAATGGTGCTGTTCGGACTTGCGATGCTTTATTCGACTTCATCAGGGATCGCAGGCGCCACGCTATTCAGGAAACAGATGATCTGGGCAAGCGTGGGGATAATTGGAGCCATGTGCGTATATCTTGCAGGCTACAGGAATATTGTCAAGCTTTCCATCGTCCTGATAGTATTCAGCGCCCTGCTGCTGATACTTGCCAGGTTGAACAGGCCGATAAATGGCGCATACCGCTGGATACAGTTCCATGGGCTGAGCATACAGCCCTCTGAGCTCGCAAAGATCTCACTCATCCTATTCCTGGCAAGCTTCTGCTCTGTCAGGCAGCGCTTCATGAATTCATTCATGCACGGACTTCTTCCCGCAGGACTTGTCTGCGGACTCATCTGCGGACTAGTTCTAGTCGGCAAAGATCTCGGGACTACATTTCTCCTGCTGGTGACCATATGGGCCATGATGTTTGCTGTTGGCGTAAGGCTTGCATATCTCCTCCTGGGCCCGATGCTCGTTCCGTTCGTCTTCTTCTATGTGAAATTCATGGACGCCGAACGATGGTCGCGGATAACTTCGTTCATGGATCCCGAACTCGTGGCGAAGGACAGCGGATACCAGCTATGGAACTCCCTGATGGCGCTCGGTTCAGGATTCTGGGGAGGACTGGGTTTCACCCAGAGCAGACTCAAATGGAACTATCTTCCAGAGGCGCATACCGACTTCATTCTTTCAATCGTCGGGGAAGAACTGGGTTTCATTGCAATTCTCCTGGTAATATTCGGATATATCACGATCCTGTTGTCATCAGTATATATAAGCATCATGTCAAAGGACAGGCAGGGTATGCTCCTCGGTTTCGGAATCAGTGTCATGCTGACCATGCAGGCTGTCATCAATATCGGGGTTATTTCAGGCTCTTTCCCTACCAAGGGGATTCCCGCCCCTTTCATAAGCTATGGCGGAAGCAATCTGATGATGAGCATTGTATGCGTCGGACTGCTTTTGAGCATAGCGATGGATTCCGGAACCGGCAATGAGCCTTCGCCTTCTGAAATACATCCATCTAAGATATCAGGTTCAAAACAGGACATAGAATGATTGACAGGCTTTTAATCGTATGCGGAGGAACCGGAGGACATTTCTATCCGGGCCTTTCAATCGCCGCAGAGCTCAAGAAGAACGGCGGCCATCCAAAACTATTCATAACCGGTCGCCAGACAGAACATCAGGGGCGTTCCGCCTCCGAAGCAGGAATCGACTATGAAGTTCTTTCTTCGGCTCCTCTCCCGAAAGGGCTGAAGGGGAAATTCTCATTCGTCGTAAACCTGCTGAAATCCATGCTTGAGGCGAGAAAGAAAATCAAGCTGTTTGCGCCTGAAGCCGTTCTCGTCATGGGGAGCTTCCATTCCTTCGCCCCGGCGATCGCATCAAGGACTCTGGGAATTCCGCTCTTCGCGCATGATGGGAATGCCCGCATCGGCAAGGCCAATCTTCTCCTCTCACGCTTTGCGAAACAACTCGCACTTTCATTTCCACCGGTGAACAGCAGGAAGATAAAATGCGGATGGACTGTCACTGGAATGCCTGTCAGGAGGCAGATCACCGAATGCAGGCTGGACAGGCAGGCGGCTGTCAATCTCCTTAATTCCAAGCTCGGCACGGCGTTCTCCCATGAATTTCCGATAATACTGGTGTTCGGTGGAAGCCAGGGGGCCGAAGGAATCAACCATAAGGTTCCGGAGGCATTCAAGATGCAGGGGAATGAATCATTCCAGGTAGTCCACATATGCGGAGCGGGAAACATGGCTGATCTCGAAAAGGCATATTCCGGTGTGCCGTTCAAGTACAGGATCATTGAAAGCAGCGGAGAGATGGAGGTTTTCTATTCAGCATCAGATCTGGTGATATGCCGTTCCGGAGGCAGTACAGTTGCTGAGCTTGCTGTTTTTGCGAAGTTCGCAATCCTGGTCCCCTACCCCCACGCGACGGACAATCACCAGAGCGACAACGCTGACTTCTACTGTTCGTCTGGCGCAGGGATAAAGATATTGGAAAAGGAGCTGAGCGTCAACAAGCTTGCAAGCACGGTTGCATGCTACATGGAGAATCCTGCGAACTTCGCGGAAAAAGGCTCTAAAGGGGCACAGCTTGCAAAACCACATGCTTCTTCAGAAATACTTGAGCTTATGGAAAATTTCCTGCTTGCCGTTTGATATTTGACAAAGACAATATACATTCAATAAACTAAAACTTAATATTCTTGCAGGGTAAATATATCGGGTCTTAATTAAGATACAGGGAAAGGAGGGCAGGGAAAGGAGAGGTTTTTGTTTCTTTTTATAGTTTACGTACTACAGAAAACATTAAATGAAAGGTTTTAAAATGATTAAGAAAATATCAGCACTTTGCCTTCTTGCAACTCTCTTCGTATTTGTCGGCTGCACCAGTGTCCAGACTGCACAGAAACTCAACGATCAGAAACTGACAGTGGGCACTGAGCAGAGCTTTGGCAACATCAACGTAACCAACTGGGGACTCTACCTTCTTTGGATTCCCCTCATAACCGGTGACAATGAAAATATCGGTTCAGTTGCATGGTTCAAAAACACAGTAACGCTTGAAGATGTTGTTGGTGTTGCAACCAAGAAAGCAAAGGAAATGGGAGCAACGAAGGCTGTTGACATGACCTCAATGGTAACCCCTGGCGCTTTCCTGTTCAATATCAAACAAGTTCAGGTTTCTGTAAACGCAGTCAAATAACAATTTGACCTGTTTTCTGAAGGGAGGCCCCAAAGGCCTCCCTTTTTTTTATTCTCCATGCGGTGGTGACG
>JBAQUG010000412.1:0-5368 GCA_049297395.1 Victivallales bacterium
GGATCATCTCGGCCAGATAATTTCCGACGGCAAGTTCATCTCATCGTTCAAGAAGAAGGAAGACGAATTCGTCAAGGAGATGGAAACCCTCCGCTTCGGGCTCAAGCCCTCGGCCGTCTATTTCAACCCGACAGACCGCTGCAATTTCAATTGCACTTACTGCTATATACCTGAAAAGATGAGGAAACATGGCGCAAACATGTCGAAGGAAAAACTCATCGAAGGTCTTTCAATTCTGAAGAAATATTTCAAGACTACGGTCCCGAAAGGACGTAATCCCCAGATCATCTTCCATGGCGCCGAACCACTCACCAACAAGGAAGCTGTTTTTGCAGGAATTGAAAAGTTCTCGGGAGATTTTGATTTTGGAATCCAGACCAATGCCACCCTGCTCGACGACGAAGCCATTGATTTCGTCCTGAAACACAAGGTCGGAATTGGAATTTCCATCGACGGCCCGGATGCTAAAACTGCCGACAAGCTCCGCCGCGACTGGAAAGGGGAGGGATATTTCAACCAGATCGTCAAAGTTATAGACCGGCTGAAGGATCATCCAGGCTTCAACGTGATCTGCACCATTACGACCGAGAATATGAGCAGGCTTTCTGAAACGGTAGAGTTTTTCCATAAGGCCGGAGTGAAAGTCTGCATGCTGAACATCATCCGCTGTACAGAGGAGAAATCACGTACCGTCAAGCCTGACGATGCCGATGCCGCAAAACACTACATCAAGGCTCTTGAACGGAGCTGGGAGCTGTATAAGGAGACCGGACGCAAGATCATTGTTGCGAACTTCGCAAACATCATCCTTGGAATTGTCGCTCCTTCGGCCCGCAGGCTCATGTGCGATATTTCCCCGTGCGGAGGAGGCCGTTGCTTCTTCGCTGTATCCGCCAACGGCGACATGTTCCCATGCAGTGAGTTCGTCGGAGTCAAGGAGTTCAAAGGCGGAAATCTCTTCAAGGACAATATTCCGAAAGTGCTTGAGACGGAAGTCTTCCGCAAGGTATCGGAACGCCAGACCGAGCAGATAAACCCATGCATGAACTGCGCAATCCAGCATTTCTGCGGCGCACCGTGTCCTGCCGAGGCCTACACCATGAACGACAAGGACATTACGAACCGTGGTGCTTTCTGCGAGTTTTATGAGGAGCAGGTCCGCTATGCCTTCAGGCTTATAGCCGATGAGAGGGAACAGGATTTCCTTTGGAAAGGCTGGGACAAGGGGATGAAGCAGAATTTCGAATACCTGGCATAAAGTCCGGGGACGGCTTCATCATCATATGAATTTCCCATCCAGGGCAAAAGAAAATGCCCTGGATGGGATTTTTTTTACCGTCAGCTACTGATTGCGTCCACCCCGCTTCTTCCTCTCATACGTGCCGTATTCGCGAAATGCCGCGTACATGGCGGCAGCCTTTTCCGGAGCATGTCCGACGGCCTGGGGCGTAGAACTCCAACTTCTAACTTATCCCTTGCCACTTACCTCTTTAACTTTCCCATCCCCAGTCCATACGCCGGGCATATTCTGTGGCGACTTTGCGGAGTTCGCAACATAGCTTTTCGGGATCATCCTGCGGTGCAATGTGGAACACCGGCACCACTATCACATCCGGTGCCATCAGCTCCATGATCTCCCGATACCACTGCACAGGGCCACCTGTCCCGCCTGCCCGCCGTAGCCTTGGCGAAGGCGGGAGCCTAGTCAAGGGGCCGCAGTAGAAGAGGTAGATGAACGCCTTGCGGCGCAGCGACTGCTTGAACTTCGGCAAGTCTCCATGACTGTACTGATCCGAAAGATCAAGGCTGCGCGGCGAGAGCGGGTGCGTCACATAAGCCTCATGACACGGATTAGGTCCGCAGTTGTGCAGACCCCCAGCACCGAACTCCTTGAAAATGCGGGCATGGTACGGAGCGGAAAACTCAGCGTACATGTCAGGGCCGAACCCGGCGGAAATGTCATCGCTGACGTGCCCCTTCCAACCTTCGGGATACCAGACATCCTCGAAGTCGGTAGTGGTGATGCTCTGTTCACCACCTGCCGCTGCGATTCCGGCACGGATGGTTGCGGCGTAGAGGAGTTGTATTTTGTCGAGTAGTGCGTGAACAGCCTCCGGCTGGTCGTAGAAAGCCATCATCAGTTCAGTCATGCCCAGGAGATCTGATGCCACATTCAAGGCACCTGCGGCATCAAGCAAAGAAACAGGAATAACTCCTTGACCTGCTTCGGAAAAGCGTTTGATTCGGCGCATTCCCTCAGGCAGGAAACCATCGCGCTGAGGATCAGGTGACGGCAATGCCGCGACCTGATCGGCGAGTCCGTCGAGTGTCAGGATTTTGTCCTTGATCCCCGGTGTCTGGTTGGGATTATCACCCCAGAAATACTCGGCTCCAAAAGCGCTGGCGAGACATGAACAACCCACGTCCGGGCGCATGGCGGGAATGCAGTCGCTGGATGGCGCATGTTCCCATGTGGCCATGGCATTTGCCAATGCGGCCTCCAACTGTTTTTCTCCATCACGGAATTGTTCCTGGACGGAGTAAGGTGACGGCACGGACACACGGACATCCACAGGCAGCCGATCCAGTGGCTTGCCGGCAAAAAGGTCGCGGTACATCGCCTTGCGGCGGACCAGTTCATCTTCCATTGATTTGGTAATGTCGAAATTCATAATAATCTGCCTTATGGTATTATCATAGACCAAAGGGCAGTAAATTTTATGCAACAAGCATATAATTTTATGCAAATCTTGAAATTAGCGGAAGTAGTTGTTTTTCTTTCCTTTACCGGCTGCTATTTTGGTTCCATTGGGATGACATCTTTCACCCGGGATTCTGGAGAGGCTTTCATCTTCACAATTTTCCCATTCTCAAAGATGCCTTCAATCACGGTTTGATTCGGTGCGTGCAGTTTGAAATCCACATTCCAGTTTTTGGGCCACGCCGGCAGAAGCAGAATTTTGCCGGCATCGGCCTGAATCAACATGGCCTGCAGGGCCATCATCAGGTTGCCTCCGTGATCCTGGTCAGGGATCCAATCGAAATTCGGACCCCAGAATGCCGGGAAGCGGCTGTCTGCATGCTTGTTTTTTGCACGACGGATGACGTAATCAGCGGCGGTTTCTGTCAGCCCAAGAAATGCCGCCTGGGTATCATCCTGCTGCCAGCAATTATTGCCTTTGGCGGTTCGACGGGCAAAAGTAGAGCGTCCGATATCGAGGTCGTCCTTGCCTATGCCGTAGAGCCGGAACGGAAATACGGCGTATAGTTCGGGATTTTCGGAATTAGCGCGTCCGCCGAACACTTTGCCGGCGGCGATGACACACTTCTTTCCCTCCGCTTCGCCCATCGGAAGTGACGGAACTTTCTTGGACAAATGTCTCCAGAACTCGTGTCTCTCGGCTCCGACCTTCGTCTCGGGAAACGCCAGCAATCTGCCGAGCACCCATTTGAGACCGGCGATATCGGGTGTTGGATTCTCCGCATCGTGCCATGTCTCCAACGACTGTGCAGGGTACATCTTCATGTGCCCATTTTCGTCGGACTGGTAGTGCTTGTCCCAAAACTCCAACAGTGAGTCGCACATCGGCAGAAGCTTTCCTAGTAAAAAACTCTCGTCGTCGGTATAGGCGTAGTAATCGAGCATCATCGCCATCAACTCAAGCGAAGACAGGTAATAGCGGCGGACGTAGGGGTTTACCGTTACACCGATCGGCAAATCCTTGTTCCGCTGACTCTTCCAACCATAGTTATCGTTGTTATACATGCCCCAAAAGTAAACCGTTTCGCCAGTAAAGGCTCCGCCATGGTTAAACCATGTCTTCGTTCGGTGTTCTGCCAGCGGAAGCATGTCCTGATACATGCGAAACAGAGGACTCATCATGTCGAAGTCACCGGCGGCCAGCATCGGCCAGTAGGACAATCGCGTGTTCTGCCACCAGTAGGGACCTCCCCACTGCCGGTAATCAGGATCGAATCCGGCTCCATCGACATTGAAAATCGAGCCATTGAATTTGATCGGATATGCGCCTCGTCCAGCGCAGGCGCTGACCCAGCGCTGTAGAGCGTAAGCGCGTGTCAGCGTTTCAACTTCAGGATTTCCCGTGATTCGAATCCAACTGCGATTCCAGAACTCGTTCCACCATGCGCTGTGGGCTGTGCGATCATTCTCCATATTGAGCGCAGGGTTGAGGGACATGTTCTGATCCAGTTGCTTCAACCATTCGTCGGACGTCCTGGTCTGCGAACAGAGTGGATAGATCGAGAGGACGACACTCTTCTGAGGTGCCGCCGACTTCAGCGAGGTTGGACTCCCGCTCACCAATCCTGATCCTTCGATACAAGCACCAAACGTGCGATACAGGAGGGGATCGTTCGAACTGTTGATAAGGTCTGACATGCCCTGCTGTTTGAGGTTGTCCTCCCAGATTGACTTTTCGTTGCGGTGATACCAGACAATGCGGTTCTTCCGGTCGCCGGCCACGGTATCGGCATATTCATAGACGGGGAAAGGAGCTTTTTCCAGACCATATGCGCTGTCAAGCTCCCCGCCGGTAAGCTGACGCTGCTTTGTTCGCCAGACTTCCAGCATAGCCTGCACCTGGAAGGGGGATGAAGAGTTCGCCTCAACGCGAACCACGGGGCGGTTGGCGTCAATCCAAATCCTGAGAGTAACAGCCTTTTCGGCTTGGCCCGCTGAAATTGTGATTTCCCCCTGGCGCAGACGGAGGGACTGTTCGAATGGTGCTCCATCTCCAAATGGGTTGGGTGAAAGCTTTATGCGTATGCGTCCGAGCTTCAGCAGTCGGCAGTTCTCGCTCCAGGCATCTGTCTTGCTGAGCAGCAACAGCAGATCCCCGTTTTGTTCCACCCAGACATTTATCCCTATGTCCCCGTTGCCGATCGGCATTGATCCGTTGTGATCCTTGCTCGGGGTTGTCCAAACCACGTTACATGTGTCCATAGGATCAATACTCCCTTTTTCCGCCTTGCCTGCCCCAGACGCCGCCAGCGACGAACAGAGCAGGGCTGCCAGCAACAGTTCAGTTAAAAGCTGATTTTTTGAAATATTATTCATTGTTTTTCGTCCTCCTTTGTTTTTGAATTGAAGTAGCTTGTGAGCTTTATGGAAATGCAATATTGCCAAATCAGAAGTATGGATTGAAATTATTAGTGAATGAAAAAGGCTCCTGCGTCCTGTCGCCGGACTGGAACAAATTGTTCAGGGTAGTAAAGGATTTAGGATACAAGGCTGCATGTCCATCGACATAAAGGAGGTTGTCTCCGCCTTGATGCCTTCCAAGAAATCCAGAACCAAGCCATCCGCGCCAGACACATGACCACCCCCGCATATAGTTTGAACTGGATG
>JBAQUG010000413.1:0-9174 GCA_049297395.1 Victivallales bacterium
GTATTACTCAGGGATCTGGCGATTGTGATGGGGATTGCCGCGGCCGCGACTTTCCTATGCCACTGGTTCAGGCAGCCCGTCGTCATCGGCTACCTGCTGGCCGGATTCATAATCGGGCCCTACACACCACCCTTCTCCCTGGTGAAGGACATCCACAGCATCCATACCATGGCGGAACTCGGGCTGGTGTTCCTGATGTTCGCGCTGGGACTGGAATTCAGCCTGCCGAAACTGCGCCGGGTTGGATATGCCGCGACCCTTGCGGCAAGCTTCGAAGTGCTGGGGATGCTCGGGATAGGCTATCTGCTTGGCCGTCTTTTCGGATGGAGCCAGGGCAACAGCATCTTCCTCGGAGCCATCCTTTCCATGAGCAGTACGACCATCATCGTCAAAGTCTTCATGGACATGAAGCTGCTCAAGGAGGACTTCGCGCAGGTCGTATTCGGGATACTGATCCTTGAGGACATTGTGGCTGTCCTGATCCTCTCCGTCCTGTCAGGTCTTGGTGACGGAGGAGACGCCAAGGTGGAACTCCTGGTAAGATCCATGTTTAAAATCGGTTTTTTCATTATCCTCTTCCTGGTTTTCGGACTGCTGATAGTACCGCGGGTCCTGAAATGGGTGGCGCGCTTCCAGGTTAGGGAAATGATGGGGATACTCGCGCTGGCCCTGTGCCTCGGAGGGGCGCTGCTTGCGGCGTCATTCGGATTTTCAGTCGCCCTGGGGGCCTTTCTGATCGGCGCGGTCATCGCCGCATCAAAGGAGATTGTCCAGATTACGGAGTGGATGCATCCAGTGCGGGACATGTTCAGCGCCATCTTCTTTGTTTCCGCAGGCATGCTGATCGAGCCGCAGATCCTATGGGAATACAAATGGCCCATACTCATCATCTCCATTGCAACACTGGTGGGTAAGATCATAACGGACTCCGCAGGGGCGTTCCTGGCAGGGCTAAACCTCAAGACCTCCTTCAAGATCGGTGTCAGCCTGGGGCAGATCGGAGAGTTCTCCTTTGTAATCGCCAGTCTGGGGGCTTCCCTCAAGTTGACAAGCGACTTCTTTTTCCCGCTGGCTGTGGCGGTGTCCTCGCTGACAACGCTCTGCACTCCATATCTGATCCGCAACGCCGACGGCATAGTTGACATCTTCATGAAGGCGACTCCCGTTCCAGTGCTGAAGACATTGAACAGTTATCAGGCATGGCTCCTGAAGCCGTCCGGATCCGGCGGAAAGCTTTCTGCAACTCGCGTCTTTTCAAGATACCTTGTCAGGATGCTGGTGTATGTAGCCGTCCTCATAGGCGTCTTAATGTTGACCCAGGGGGTTGCACGCATTGTCCCATATGCCGTTCCATCCGCTGATCCACGTCCGCTCCAGTTCATCATATTGGCGGTCTGCGCCTTTGTCACGCTGCCGTTGTTCATGGCCACAGCAAAATATGGAAACCATGTCCTGCTGCTGCTGGTGACTATGAGCCCTACAATGCTAAGGATAATGAATGTGCGTTATTTCTACAACGTCACACTCACCAGTCTTTTCTCCATGCTTGGGACGGTCTACCTCCTCTGCGTCAATTCCTTCCTGTTTTCGTGGCTGTACTCGTGTAGCCTTGTCACACTGGTCATCCTCTGCGGACTTCTCGGCCGCAGGAAAATATCCTCCGCCACCGAGGCCATGGAGGGGTTGCTGGATGAAGTGCTGGGACTGGCTACGAGCGAGCCAACTCGGCAGGCAATCCTGACGGTTGAGAAGACTTCATTCCTTCACGGCATCAGCGAACCAATCGCACTGTCGGAGGACTCACCATCCATCCAGAAGAGCCTCCGCTCCCTCCACCTTCGCGAACAGACAGGAGTAAGCGTTGTCGCCATCTACCGTGACGGCGAGCACATCCCCAACCCATCGCCGGACACCTCTCTTTTGCCTAACGACATTCTTCTGGTTGTCGGCAACGAGGAGGAGCGCCGGAAAGCAAAGGATATCCTGCTGGGAAGTGGCAATCAGTGACTGGTGATATGGATGTAGTGTTCGCCGTCTCGGCGAAGATCTTTGATTTATGAGCGTGGAAACGCTCCGTGGAGAAGTGCGGTAATTCATTACCGCCTTGTTTCGCGAAATTCATTTCGTGGCATTTATTTTGGACGGAATAAATTCCGTCTTTAAAGGCGGCAATGAATTGCCGCACTCCATATGCGAATTCATAATTCGCAAAAAAGAGGAAGTCTCATTTCGGCCAGAGGTAGCAGATATATCCTATGTATATGATGACCAGGATGGCTCCTTCGATCCTGCTGATCGTGAATCCGGTCTTCATCAAAGGGAAAAGTAGCATGGCGGCAAAGACCATCATGCCGATATCGGAATTGCTTATCCCCGGCGCATATATCGGCTCTATCATTCCAGCTATACCGACGATGCACAGGATGTTGAAGATATTTGAACCGACAATGTTGCCGATCGATATGTCGGACTGCTTCTTGATGGCGGCCATGACAGATGTTGCCAATTCCGGAAGGCTTGTTCCGGCGGCTACAATCGTAAGGCCTATGACAGCTTCGCTTATTCCAAACCTATGCGCTATCATCACGGAACCTTCCACAAAGACCCTGGCCCCGGCGACAAGCGCCACAAGTCCGGCGACAATGAAGAAAATGCAGACCACCGTGCCGTATTCCGAATGGATTTCGGCTGAAATCCCATCTTCAATGTTTTTCTTAACTTCCTTCCTGGCCATCCTGACAACGGTAACCATATAAACTATCAGACCGACAAAAAACACAAAGGCTTCAGTCCGGCTGAAAGTCCTGTCCCAGAAGAATATGACGAAAAGAATTGTTGCGGCTATCATTACAGGAACATCGAATCTGATGAGCTGCATCTGGACTTTCAGCGGACGGACAAGTGCGGATATTCCGAGTATCAATGCGATGTTGAAGATGTTGGAACCGATGACGTTGCCGATGGAGATTTCGCCGTGGTGCCCGATTGCGGCATCGATGCTGACGACAAGTTCCGGACAGCTTGTTCCGAAGGCAACAACGGTGAGTCCGACGACAAGAGGAGTTACTCCTGCCTTCACTGCGAAGCTCGCACCTCCGGCAACTAGCCATTCGGCGCCGTAATACAGGAGGATAAATCCCGCAATTATGAGTATCGTTTCAACCATGGTCAATCCCAGGATTAAATGAAATTTGTCTAAAAAGTAGCGCAGACATTCTTGTCTGTGGGTTCAAATTTCATTTTACATCGCAGACAGGAATGTCCGCGTTACCCTTCCAAACCGCCTAGCTAAGCCTGTCCCATTCTTATAGACTAACCTAATTTTTGCTTTTGAGTCAGCAGAATTTACCGGGAGGTCGGTGTTTCGAGGCGGACGCCTCGAAAAACCAGCTTGTCCCGAGTCCGAAAGGCGCTCGGGAGGATTAACCCCGAGGCACTTTTGTGCTCTCGGCCTTTGCGGCATAATTCTATGCTGCAAAGGTAGATATTGCTGAACTCGACAATCAAATGCAATATCTAGGTTAAGATGGTACAGGCTTCCTTCGACAAGCTACTTCGACTAAGCTCAGTACAGGTCAGGACAGGAAAGCCCGTACCTACTTTGCAAGCATCATGATTTTACAGTGACGGCGACCTTGTTGTCTTCCTTCTGGTCAGCGACGAGATTGAGTCCGAGACGCTTGTGCCAGATGGAGATGATAGGTGCTGCAATGAACGCGGAAGAATATGTTCCGACGACTACGCCGACGAGCATCACGATCACGAAATCCTTTAGGTTGTTTCCGCCCATTATATACATGATGAGGGTTACAAGGAAAACAGTGAAAGAGGTGATTATGGTTCGGCTCAGTGTCTGGTTGATACTCAGATTTATGATATCATGGTATGTCTTGTTCTTGACAAGTCCGACATCCTCCCTGATCCGGTCGAACACGATGATGGTGTCATTGACGGAATATCCGAGGATGGTCAGCGCGGCGGCCACGACCTGCATTGATATCTCTCCATTGCAGAATACGACATAGAATCCGACGGCTATGATGATGTCATGAATAAGGGAAATCATCGCGGCGCATCCGTATGCGAACTCGAACCTGAGAGACAAATAGATTATCATTCCAATTATCGCCAATATGAATGCCAGTATGGCCTTCTTCGAGAATTCCCAGCCGATTAGACCGCCCAGGGTGACTTCCTCCCCCCCCCTGAATTCCGACTTGGGGAACGTCTTGTTGAGAAGGGTCATTACCTGCTCATGGTAGCTTATATCCTTGGCTTTCGCATCAGTCCCTCCCTTTGCAGGAGGGATGACTATTTCAATGATTTTGCTGTTCTGTACTATGTTGGTCTTGTATGTCACCTTCGGGGCAGGATATCCGGCCTTGACAAGTTCATCGCTGACAGTCATCTCGTTTATTCTTTCCTTGTATTCGTATGTCAGAAGAGTACCACCGGTGAAATCAATGCCGAAAATGGCCTTGCCCTTGTAGCAGCACATTCCAAAGAAAACAAGTGTAATGATGACTGTCGTCGGCAGGAGAATCTTGCTCAGCTTGAGGAAATCAATATTAGGACGAGAGAAGAACTTAAGCATCGGCAATGTCCTGAAATCAGTATATTTCGCCATGATGTCGAACATCAACCTTGTAACGAACAGGGAAGTAAAGAGATTCAAGGCAATACCGATTGTAAGAGCTATGGCAAACCCCTTTATCGCACCTGTTCCCTGCCACATGAGGATGACACCGGTAAGGATTGTCGTAAGGTTGGAGTCGAGGATTGTCAGGAAAGCCCTGTCAAATCCTGCCGATACGGCATTCGCCAGGGTCTTGTTGTTTTCCAGCTCCTCTCGTATACGCTCATATATAAGCACGTTCGCGTCGACAGCCATACCTATGGTCAGGATTATGCCTGCGATACCTGCGAGGGTCAGCGTGCAGTTGAATGCTGCAAAACCACCGAGGAGCAATACTATGTTCAGAACCAGGGCCACGTTCGCGACAAGTCCGGCTCTCCTGTAATAGAACAACATGAAAAGACAGACCATTATGAATGAGACCAATCCAGTGAGCATGCTGTTCTTCAACGCAGATTCTCCGAGCGTAGGATCCGTGTCGAACACTCCCTGGACATCAATCCTCACGGGAAGACTTCCGCTTATCAGGGCGTTTGAAATGTTTTCAGCCTCCTCCTTGGAGAACTGTCCGGTGATCTGCGCCTGGCCGCCTTCGATGGCGCCCTGGATGTTGGGCGCTGAATAAAGCGTGCCATCGAGGATGATGGCGAGCTGCCTGTTCACGTTCTCCCTGGTGACCTTTCCGAACTCCCTGGCGCCGTCACCATTGAATCCAAGATGTATCAGACGCTGTCCGAACTGATCCATGGAAGGCCCCGCGCTTGTAACGTTCTTGCCTGTCATCTCCGGCCTGGCCTTGATGAAATAAACCATTGTCTGGGGTTTCTTGCCGCGGTTCATCTCCAGCATCTTCATTATCTTGTATCCGTTCGGCGGAGCGAACTTCGCCCTCTCCTCCTCGGGAAGTGAACTGTACTTGGAAACAAGTTCCGCATTGGTCGGATGGACAAGACAGAACTCGAGTTTTGCGGACATCTTGATGAGATTGAGGAGCTTGAGTTTTTCGTCCCTGCTCACGATCGGTGCCTTAAGGGAGATGTAATCGGCGCCGGCCGGGGATATCTCGGTCTCATATATCTTCTGGGTTTCAAGACGGTTCCTTATGATTTCAATCGCGGCATCCCTGTACTGCGTGAATTTCACGTCGCTTACCTTGACGGTATTTCCGCTGTCGTCCTCCTTTGGAAGAAGCTTGAGATAGAATTCAACACCACCGTTGATGTCGATTCCCCGCCTGATCGACCCGCTGGCCTGTTCGCGGAGGTAGTTGATGACGTCGCGGTTGTTGACCGCATTCTTTACATTTATATAATCTCCAAGGTCGACTCCGACCTCGGCGGCTGCCTCGTCAAGGGCCGATATGGCGTACATGCCCTTATCCTTCTTCTCCTTGGCGATCTGGAGGACCTTCTCTATTTTCGCATCCTTGTTCTTGACCTTCTGCTCGAACACCTTGAATATGTCCTGCTGCTGAAGGGGGTACATGGACCATATGAAGACGACGGTCACCAGTACCGCGAACATGCTCCTGAAAAAAATCGGCTGTTTGTTCATTTGCTTACCTTTTCATCCTTTGAATATTCTGTGACTGCGCTGACACCGGTCTTGTTTACCTCGATTTTGACATTGTCGGCGATCTTGACTATGAAAGTGTTTTCCTTGACATTTGAAACGATCCCGTGGATTCCTCCGGCGGTAACCACCTTGTCTCCGGTCTTGACCTTTGAAATCATTTCCTGTCTTTTCTTGGTCTCCTTCTGCTGGGAACGGAAAAGAAGGAATATCATCACCATAATGATTATAATAGGGCCTATTCCAAATATCATCTGTTTAAGCCCGTCTCCGCTCTGGCCTTCCATAAAACTCTCCTGACTTGTATTTTAAGTAATGTATATATCTACAAAAGGGGGAGAAATTTACATCAAATTCACCCAATGGCAAGGCTAACTGTGAAAAAATCTACCTATACTTATCTGGATAATATTAGATCGTGTCTGTTTATTTATGAGATTCATCTTTTTTTGCCGCCCTTCCAGAAGGCCTCGAATACGTTTACGCCTCAGTCAGGCGAGGTCGAAGCGGTCAAGGTTCATTGCCTTGTTCCACACCTCTGCAAAGTCGCGCAGGAACTTCTCCTGGGAGTCATCGCTTGCATAGACTTCCGCCAGGGCCCGGAGCTGGGAGTTCGAACCGAAGATGAGATCGACACGGGTGCCGGTCCACTTGCGTCCGCCCGTTGCGCGATCACAACCCTCGAACACGCCTTCGTCCTCCGGGATTGCCTTCCACTCCGTGCGCATGTCGAGCAGGTTCACGAAGAAGTCGTTCGTTAGTGTCTCGGGTCGCCTGGTGAAGACGCCGTGCTGGGACTGGCCGAAGTTGGCATTCAAGACGCGCATGCCGCCGACGAGAACCGTCATCTCAGGAGCGGTCAGCGTCAGCTGCTGCGCCTTGTCGACCAGCAGCTCCTCCGCCGATACGGAGTATTTTGTTTTGAGGTAGTTGCGGAACCCGTCTGCAGCCGGTTCGAGTACGGCGAATGACGCCACATCGGTTTGTTCCTGCAACGCATCCGTTCGTCCCGGAGTGAAAGGCACGGCCACATCGTGACCGGCATTCTTCGCGGCCTGCTCCACACCTGCGCATCCGCCCAGGACGATCAGGTCAGCCAGTGATATCTTCTTGCCGCCGGACTGCGCGCTGTTGAACTCCTTTTGGATCCCCTCGAGTTTCTGCAGCACAGGCTTCAGTCGGGCCGGTTCGTTGACTTTCCAATCCATCTGCGGGGCGAGACGGATGCGCGCCCCGTTAGCCCCGCCGCGTTTGTCGGAGCCACGGAACGTGGACGCCGACGCCCATGCGGTCGAGACCAGCTGGGAGACAGACAGCCCCGAGGAGAGTATCCTGCCCTTGAGGGCGGCGATGTCCTTCGCGTCGATCAGTTTATAATCGGCTGCGGGCACCGGGTCCTGCCAGATCAGTTCTTCTGCCGGAACCTCCGCGCCGAGATAGCGCGAACGGGGGCCCATGTCGCGGTGGGTCAGCTTGAACCACGCCCGTGCGAAGGCATCGGCGAATTCTCCGGGGTTCTGCTGGTAGCGCCGCGCGATCGGCTCGTAGATTGGGTCGAAGCGGAGGGAGAGATCCGCCGTTGTCATCATCGGCGGGTGCTTCTTTGACGGATCGTGTGCATCAACCACCATGTCCTTTTCAGCCACATCCTTGGCCAGCCACTGATTCGCGCCGGCCGGGCTCTTTGTCAGCTCCCACTCGTATTTGAACAGCGTGTTCAGATAGCCCATGTCCCATTTGGTCGGGTTCGGCTTCCAGGCGCCCTCGATGCCGGAGCCGATCGCATCGCCGCCTTTGCCGCTGCCGAAGCTGCTCTTCCAGCCGAGCCCCATCTCCTCGATGGGAGCTGCCTCCGGCGCCGGCCCGACATGAGTTGCAGGGGCGGCTCCATGGCACTTGCCAAAGGTATGTCCGCCGGCGACGAGCGCGACGGTCTCCTCGTCGTTCATGGCCATGCGCGCGAAGGTCTCGCGGACGTCACGGCCTGAGGCTACCGGATCCGGGTTGCCGTCCGGGCCTTCCGGGTTCACGTAGATCAGCCCCATCTGCACGGCGGCAAGGGGGTTTTCGAGATCGCGGTCACCTTTGTAACGGCTCTTGGGCTTGTCGCTCGTAGCCAGCCATTCCTCTTCGCCACCCCAGTAGATGTCCTCCTGCGGCTCCCAGACATCCTCGCGTCCGCCGCCGAAACCGAAGGTCTTAAACCCCATCGACTCAAGCGCGCAGTTGCCGGCGAAGATCATGAGGTCGGCCCAGGAAATTCTCCTGCCGTATTTCTGCTTGATAGGCCAGAGCAGCCTGCGCGCCCTGTCGAGGAGCACGTTGTCCGGCCAGCTGTTGAGGGGGGCAAAGCGCTGAGTGCCGCGCCCCGCGCCTCCGCGGCCGTCGCCCATGCGGTAGGTACCTGCGCTGTGCCACGCCATCCGGATGAAGAGCGGCCCGTAGTGTCCGTAATCGGACGGCCACCAGTCCTGCGAGTCGGTCATCAGCGCATAGAGATCCTTTTTCACGGCCTCCAGGTCGAGTTTCTTGAATTCCCCAGCGTAGTTGAACTTCTCGCCCATGGGGTTGCTCATGTGGGAGTTCTGATGAAGAACCTTGAGGTTCAACTGATTCGGCCACCAGTCCAGGTTCGATTTTCCTCTGTTGGAAGTGGTTTTGTCTTTTCCGCCCATTACCGGACACTTGCTGTCTTTATTCATTTCTGCCATCCTTTTTTTCCCAAGCTTGTTTCGGATTTCGTGCTTCGAATTTCGGATTTTACATACGCTTAAGACATAGAACTGTGAAACAAAGACACTAAAGCATCATCATCGTCTTTCAGCTATGGGGTAAAACCCTACTTAGGGCTCGCTAAAAAATAACTTGGGTATTTGCTGGCGAAGATTTCGGATTGATTATCATGGTGCGAAAGAGGAGTCCCGACCCCGCAGGGAGTCGGGATGACGAACGAATAATGATATAAG
>JBAQUG010000414.1:0-9322 GCA_049297395.1 Victivallales bacterium
GCCATTGGCCGACGCATCGCTCATTGCCTGTCCGCACTGCGATATGCTGCAGCGCATTCCGGAAGTTGGACCGGGTGCGTCGGTGCGCTGCCCGCGCTGTGACAAGGAACTGTGGCGCCACCGTGAAGATTCGTTCAACCGTACGTTTGCGCTGGCACTCGCGGCACTGGTCCTTTACATCGTAGCGAACACGGTTCCCATGCTCGGACTCTCCGCCGTAGGGCACGAGGCGTCCACAACCGTGGTCGGCGGTGCGCAGCAGCTCTGGAAGGACGGACAGCAGATCGTCGCCGCGCTGGTTCTATTCGTGGCAGTCATTTCACCTGCGCTGCAGATTGGTTTTATCCTTCTGATTCTAATCGGCTGCCTAGGAGAACGTACGCCGTTCTGGGTCGGAATGCTGCTGCGCCACATCAACTTGACCCGCACCTGGAGCATGATAGAGGTCATGCTGCTCGGAGTGCTGGTGGCGCTTACGAAGATTGCCGATTACGCGACGGTCATTCCCGGGATAGCGCTGTTCTGCCTGTTCGCGCTGGTTTTCCTGCTGGCTGCGATGCAGTCGTGTTTTGATCCGCGCGAAGTCTGGAACCGTGTCGAGTGGGCGGAGGAGGAAGTGCGGAATATCCAATATCGAACAAGGAATGTCCAATGACGAAGTACAGTAAGTATGGCGTCCCGAGCGCCCAAAGCACTCTCGGGACGCCTCCGAGCCAGTTTCGGCGAAACTGGCATACTGGCTTCGCCGTGGCAAGCAGATACGCAAGGTGACAAATTTAAATCAGGACTTGACATCAACTGGAGTTAATTTCGTTGGATATTGGAAATTCCTTGTTGGGCATTGGATATTCATAATTATTGTCTACGGTGGTGGTACATGAGTTCAACAACACCTACTGCAATGCAGGAAGGTTTGCAGAGCTGCCCCGATTGCGGCTTGCTTTCACGTCCCGTATCCGGCACGGATGAAGGACGTTGTCCGCGCTGCGACGAGGAGATTGTTTTTCGTAAGAAAGCCAGCCTCCAGCGCACTATCGCCTACCTGACCGCGGCGGCAGTCTGCTATATTCCGGCCAACCTCCTGCCAGTGATGACGACCATCACGAGCGCCGGCAGGGAATCCGACACCATAATGCAGGGGGTTGTACTGCTGTGGTCGCCGACCGGATGGCCGCTTTCGCTCATCGTGTTGTTTGCCAGCATCATGATTCCGAGCGCGAAGATCGTGGGACTGCTCTACCTGGTAATCTCCGTGAAACGCGGCTCAATCAAGAACAATATCCAGCGGAACAGGCTTTACCGGACAATCGATATCATTGGACGCTGGTCCATGGTGGATGTGTTCGTGGACACATTTACCGTGGCGCTCATCCAGCTGCAGCCTCTCATGTCCGTGGAGCCGGGGCCGGGATTATTCTTCTTTGCAGCGGTTGTGGTGTTCACCATGATGGCGGTCGAGTCTTTCGATCCGCGGCTCATATGGGATTCTGCAAGTTCAACAGAAACTGAGAAAGAGGTTCAACATGCCTGACAAACACAAATCATTTCCAAAAGTTCCCGAATCAAAAATCGTCGTTAAAAAACGCACGCGGCTCTCGCTGGTCTGGGTCATCCCCATTGTGGCAGCCGCCGCCGGGGTCTGGGTTGCCGTGACGCACATTTTAAGCAAGGGGCCCGAGATCACAATTGTATTCAAATCCGCCGATGGACTTGAAGCCCGCAAGACCAAGGTCAATTACAATGGACTGGACATCGGCGTCCTCAACACAATCAAACTGTCGGAGGATCATAAGAGCATGATCGCCACCGCGCGGTTGAGCCCCAATGCTAAGGACCTTATCGTCAAGGATACCAAGTTCTGGGTGGTAAGGCCACGTATCAACGGCCTGAATATCTCAGGGCTTAGCACCTTGATTTCGGGAAGCTACATAGGCATGCAGCTTGGCCAGTCGGATGAAAGGGAGACAAGTTTCGTCGCGCTAGAAACGCCGCCTCTGACGGGCGATGTTCCCGGGCGTGTCTTCACTCTTAAGACTCAGGAGCTTGGTTCTCTGGATGTAGGCGTACCAATATTTTTCCGGCAATTGCAGGCAGGCCAGATCGTATCCTACGAACTGGACAAGGGTGGTGAGTTCCTTAACGTGAAGATATTCGTACAGGCTCCTTACGATAAATACGTCAATTCGGATACTAGATTCTGGCAGGCCAGCGGGATTGACATTTCACTCACCGCAAGCGGCATCCATGTCAAAACTGAATCAATGATGTCTATCCTGGCTGGAGGTGTGGCGTTTGAAACGCCTGCGGACAGCCATCCTATGCCGCCGGCCGAAGCTGAAACAACGTTCAATCTGTTCAGCGACCGCACTGAAGCCTTCAAGCCGCCAGTCTGCAATCCACATACATATCTGCTTGTCTTCAAGCAGCAGTCTGTCCGTGGCCTGACAGTAGGTGCACCGGTGGATTTCTATGGCATAAACATCGGAGAAGTAACGAAAATAACCCCTGAAGTGGATGTGAAGACAATGGAAGGCTACGTGAACGTGACCATATGCCTGGATCCGAAGCGGTATGGAGTCAACTTCATGGATGTCCCGACCGATGAAGATGATCCCAAGGCCGCCCACAGGAAAATGGCGGAAACCCTGGTCTCCCGCGGTCTGCGGGCTCAGCTGAATACGGGAAACCTGCTTACCGGATCATTGCTGGTGTCGTTTGCTTTCTCTCCCGATGCTCCGGCAATGGTACTGGACTGGTCCCAGGATCCGCTCCATCTGCCTACCGCGGGTGACAAACTTGATTCGATTGAAGACAGTGTCTCCAAACTGCTCAAGAATCTCAACCATACAGTTGCTGGCGCGCAAGGCACGATCACCAATGCCGACAAGCTGATTGACAGCGCCAACCAGCTCATCGAACCAAACTCCGTCATGAACTCGGAGCTGAACAACATGCTCCAGCAGGGCAGCGGCGCGGCACGGGCGCTGCGCGTGCTGGCCGACTATCTCGAACGTCATCCCGAATCACTTATCCGCGGTAAAAAAGGAGAATGAAAATAATGAGAAATCACATCAGTCGTCTCGTTGTAGTCGCATTCGGCGCGGTATTCCTGGCCGCTTGTGCCTCGGCACCATCGAAGTTCTACACTCTCAACTCAACGGCGAAAGGAGACGGCAAATCCGGAGCGAACTACGCCGTAGCGGTCGGGCCAGTTTCCATTCCTGCGGAAGTTGACCGGCCGCAGTTCACCGTCCAGATCGCGCCGAACCGCGTGTCCATTGACGAATTCAACCGCTGGGCTGAACCTCTGAACAGCAACATCGCCCGCGTAGTCGCCGGCGATCTCGCCGTGCTGCTCGGTACTCCGCGCGTGGTCGCGGTGCCTCTGGCGAATTTTGATCCCGACTGCCGTGTGACGATCGACATCCAGAAGTTCGAGTCGCTTCCCGGCAAGTCGGTTCAGATTGAAGCGGTGTGGGTGGTCCGCAAGTCGGCTGGCGGCCTGCCTGTTTCCGGGCGCACGTCCGTGACAGAGAAAGTGACAGACGGAAGTTTCGAGGCGCTGGCCGCAGCGCACAGCCTCGCACTGGGGAAGGTGAGCGGCGACATTGCCGCAGCAATCCGTACGGAAGCCGATAAGAAGCCGTAGCATTCCAATGCTCATGCCAAGTTGTATCTATTTTCTGAAATCGGGTTTTATTCCTGCTTTTGGGATCTGCCGGAATGAATGGAAATGAATCCTGCATTGAATATCTCCCGGAAGACAATCAGCAGCAGGTATCCACACCCAGCTTAACGCCTGCGTAAAATTTATGAATTGACAGTTTCTCATTAAAAGGTAGAGTACTGGTTTAAACAAGGGAAAATCTCAATGAAGCCATTTTTTTTTAAATCCATGCTTCCTGCCTTTACCATGATGCTGGCGGCGACGCTCTCTTTTTCCCAGGAAATTACGGACAAAGAGAAGGCAATCGAAAAAACCTTGGAGGCCCAGATCAACGTGGAGCCGGCCCTGCTTAAATTATTCAACAGACCTATCGTAGTCCTTAGATCTTCGGTTTTTGGACATTCTCCAGATGACAGGATCAAGACGGTAGAGGAAAGATTCTCGGAGAATGTCAAGGCCGGGAAGATAGATACTGTATCCAGCCAACCAAGCACTGAAGGCACGGTGATCATGATGGACGGCGAACTTCTTATGCTTTTCAGCAATAACGATCTGGATCCATTTTCCAAAGAAACCCTTGATTCAAGTGTCAAGGTGGCCGTAGGCAGAATAGAGAAAGTCCTTGAGCTGATACGGAAACAGAAGGATCCGAAAACTAATCTCATAGGGGCCGGGCTTACTTTGGCGGGACTCCTGATTTATGTGTTTCTTATAATTCTCCTGCGCCGCATTCAAAGATGGATCAAGCCGAAAATAGACGTAATGGAAGAGAATCTTGACAAGAGGCTGAAGGAAATTGGCATTTCCTCCTATTCCATCCATCTCCACGTTTTCGGTCTCATCAACAGGTTGATTTACTGGGCGATTGTTATTTTCTGCACATATACGCTTGTCACGTTTGCCCTGCAGCAGTTCCCATATACCGAACCGTGGGGAAGGAAACTCGGCAGTTACATCATTGACATCATTGCAGGCTTGTCAACCAAGGCCGTGAATGCCATGCCCAACCTGTTTGTCGTCCTCATAATTTTCATAATCACCCATTGGATTGTCAAAATTTCAAAGACTTTCTTCAATCAAGTCGCAAAGGGGGATATTCAGCTCAGCTGGCTTGATCCGGAGGCGGCGCTTCCGACTTCGAAGATCTTCACCGGGATCATCTGGGTCTTTGGAGTCGTCATGGCGTATCCTTATATTCCCGGAAGTAATACCGACGCCTTTAAAGGAATTGGTGTTTTCCTGGGCCTGCTCATCTCCCTTGGTGCTAGCAGCATGGTCGGACAGGTCATCGGAGGGATGGTGCTAATGTACTCCCGCGCCATGAAGGTCGGAGAGATCGTCCAAATAGGCGAATACTATGGAAAGGTCATGGAAATAGGATTCTTCTCCACCAAGCTCCGCACATTGAAGAACGAGGAGATAAACATACCGAATTCCGTGATGATGGGTGCCACGACCAAGAACTTCACCCGCCTTTCAAAGAACGACGGCCTCATAGCCCATTCAACGGTTACCATCGGATATGACGCCCCCTGGCGCCAGGTGCATGCCATGCTGTTGAATGCAGCCGGGAAAACTGATGGGTTGCAGAAGAAGCCGGAACCATTCGTCCTCCAGAAAAGCCTCAGCGACTTCTACGTCGAATACGAGATCAATGCGTTCATGGAGAAGCCGGAAGGAATTATGAAGGTAATGACGGAGCTCCATGCCAACATCCAGGATGAGTTCAACAAGTACGGCGTCCAGATCATGTCGCCGCATTTCGAAGGACAGCCTCAGGAAAAAGTCTGGGTTCCAAAGGGAAAATGGAACGAGGAACCTGCGAAGGAGGAGAATGAATGAATATTCTTGTCATAATACTGGAAATATGAAGCTGTTTCCTTCAATGTTTGGTTTGATTTTCCACCCTTGCTGGCTATCATAACATGATATGAAAATCAAAACTCCTATCAGTAATGCCATTCTGCTGCTTGTCATGCTGGCTCTCGCCGGATGCGGCAGCACTTCAGGAAGTAAAATTGCCGCGCCTGTCGACGCTGCCAACGAAAATGTCGTCAACGTCCCTGCAGCCACTCCTGTTGCCGGGCAGAATGAAAATCTGTCTGGCACGGAACAAAGTTTCCCTGACTTGACAGAGGAATATGGAGGAAGCGATCCCATAGAAGGATTTAACCGTTCGATGTTTGCAGTAAACAAGTTCGGATTGAAATATATGGTGCAGCCGGTTGTCATTTTCTGGGGTTCGCTGGTTCCAAGGCACGGCATACAAGGTTTCAGGCGCCTCGCCGATAATATCGCCTTCCCCAGACGCACGGTCAGTTCGCTTTGCCAGGCAAAATTGAAATATGCAGGTATTGACACATCCCGATTCCTCATCAATGTGACCCTTGGCATCGCCGGTTTTTATGATCCTGCCCTTGACTGGTTCGACATGGAGGAGCAGGACGAGGATTTTGGACAGGCTTTTGCCGTATGGGGCATCGGACCCGGATGCGTGCTTCATCTTCCGGTTCTGGGGCCTTCCAATATCCGTGACGGAGTCGGCAAGATTTTCGACTATGCGTTTGATCCTAAGACTTATATTCCCTATCCCGGTGTGTTCGGCTTCACGATGCTTAATGATAGCGCACACAGTTACCGGGATATGGACACATTCTTCCGGGCGAACTACGATCCATACGAGCTTCTGAAAAGAATGTATGCTGCGGAACGCCATCTCAAGATCAACGATTATGACCGGAAGGAGAGAATAAAGGAATATCAGGATAAATTCCTTGCAGATAATCCTGAAATTATATTGCCCGAACCGGATCCTCTGCTTAACGGGATCGTAGTCCAAGGCTTCAAATCGCAGGGAACATATATCGACACGCCGAGGGTCAGCATGGTGGATATCCAGAACGACAACAAGAGCATGTGGGTTGATTTATCCCTCTGGAACACCGATTTCTTCAACCAGGGCTCCATCCGTTCCGTTGAAGTGATCAAGGGCAAGCCCGAAATGCCGTACAAGGTATGGTATCAGAAACAGGATGACGCACCGCTTGCCGTGGTGATTCCCGGGTTCGGCACGCATTTCACAAGTACGCACGCCTCCAGGATTTCTGAAATCCTTTTCAACCAGGGTTACACGGTAGTTATATTGAACAGCGCGTTCAACTGGGAGTTCATGACCACTGCGGGATCTGCTCCCGTGCCCGGCTATGTTCCTTCGGATGCCGAGGATGTAAGGGTGGCCGCTGCCGCAGTAATCAAGCATCTGGAGGGCAAGGGACTCCACTTTCAGAAGAAAATAATGGTCGGCTATTCGCTTGGGGGAACTCATGCGCTGTTCATTGGAGCAAAGGAGAAGGCAGATCCGAAGCTGGAAATTGACCGCTTCATCGCAATCAATCCGCTTATTGATACGGCGAAATCGGTTTCGGCTGTTGACAAAACGTCGCTCGCGTGGAAAAAATGGCCGCGTGAACAGATTTTCGACCGTGGGGTTTTTGCAGCAGGAAAAATGCTTTCTATCATTAGGAAACAATATAAGCCTTACGGAGAGCCGGAGCCGGCAAAGGAGAAAAACGGAATAGGGTCAGTCATCGGCAAAAGTGTACCCCCGCCTGCACCTGCAGCAGGTGAAACAGCGCAGCCGGGAAAGGACAAGGAGCCGGCAAAGTGCGATCCTCTTCCATTTAACGACCTTGAAGCACAGGTGCTGATTTCCTTCAATTACAAGATTACTTTGGAGGAAATGATTGTCAGCATAGTCAGAAACAGCGGTGCGCCGAACTGTTTTAAAAACAAGTGCTCCTGGGGAAACAGGACCGAGTTCTATCGCGAAATAAGTCAATTGTCCTTTGACGACTATAATAAAGTATTACTGGTCAGATACCTTTCGGATAAGGAAAAACGTGCAGTCTCTCAAGATGAAATCGAAAAAAAATCCAGACTCATGTCGATTGAGGATTTTATGCGGAACGAGCAGGATGTTTCTGTCATTAGTTCGTCGAACGATTTTCTGGATACTCACACAGACCACCAATGGCTTAAGAAAACAATGGGCGACAGATGCTTTTTATATAATGGCGGAGGACATCTGGGAGAACTTTATTTTGCCGGATCTCAAGATAGACTGGCCGTATTGGCTGGCGAGTTGATAAAAAAAGCAAACTCACCCGATGTCGCCGGACAGAAAATAGCCGCCGTCAAGTCCGAAGAAACGAGGCAGGTAAATATTCACTGAACGAACATATTCCAGTGAATATTTACTTGTAGCCAAGTATGAGCTTTGCAATATTGTATACTGCTTCCGGGTTGTTTTCCTTTTGCAGTGCCGACACATGGCGGCTATATGTCTCCGGTTGCATGATATTACGCACGGCTGGCACTATCCTTTTGTAGTCTGACACCACAACGCCGAGCTGCATTTTAAGGACATGATCGACATTGCCTTTTTCCTGTCCGGGCAAAAAGCTTGTAAGAATTATCGGCAGGCTTTTCGAAACGGCTTCCCTGATTGTTCCTGGCCCTGCCTTTGTAATGATAAGATCAGAAGCACCCATGATATCTGATATCTTGTCAGTAAAACCATACACTTTCATGGGGAAACTGAATTTGGAGCTATTATCCTCAAGTCTCTTTTTGAGAGACTTGTTTCTTCCGGTCACCACTACGACCTGTATGTCCAGGTTGCCTTTGCTTAGCGCGACAATGTATTCATAGATATTGCCCCCGCCTTCTCCCCCGCCCATGAATAATAAAGTGAACCTGTCAGTGGCAATTCCCATGGACCGGCGCAGCTCTTTCTTGGAAGCTGAATCCTTGAAGAATTTAGGTTCTATTGGAAATCCCAGTACTTCAATATTGTCAACGGCATATCCATACTTCCCGCAAAGTGCTTTTGCATCTTCCGTTGCCAGTACGATCTTGTCGACCAGCGGTGATATCCAGACACGGTGAAAGGTAACAGGATCGGTCACGACGGTTATAATCGGGACGTTATGATTAATCTCCCTCATTGCCATCACGGCAATATGGTTTGTCATGGGATGCACCGAAACAATTATGTCCGGCTTCCTTTCCTTTATAAGCGCCTGAAGCTTTTTCCCTACAAAGGGGGCGGAGACTTTAGCCATGATTGCGATGGACAAGTTGCTGTTGGTAGCATGATACAAGCCACCCCACAGGAGAGGGAAATGCTTTGTAATTGGAGCATACATGTTTGCCATAAGGCTTATTAATTTGTTTGAGGAGGCGAAAACATCTGCCAGCTCCTGTTTCGGTGCGTTATCGCCCATTATCTCTTTTATAGTTTCAACTAAAGCATTAGCCGCACTTCGATGCCCACCGCCGGTTTCTGAAAACAGATAAAGGATCTTCTTGTTTCTCATGCTATTCCTGGTTGAAGGCTTTTTTACGGGTAAAATGTTAGGATAGACTGACCCCCTGTAATTACAAGACTCAATCCATAATATAAGGGTTCGCTAAAAAACAACTTGGTCATTTGCTGGCCAATATCTGAAGATATTTGACGATTGAGCAACGTGATAAGCGGCCGGAAGAACGCCAGCCCGTACGTATTCAGTAAACTATGTCGTTTACTAAATCCGTACAAACTGTTTATTTCGCGTTTTATTAGATGTAAAGATTCACTGAACGAACATGGTT
>JBAQUG010000415.1:0-9455 GCA_049297395.1 Victivallales bacterium
CGCGATTGCCATACTGGCCGATGCTTGCCTCCGGCGACTTCGACATGATGACTCCTCTGTTCCGCATGTATCAGGAGATGCTTCCGCTGGCAGAGCACCGGACGAAAACGTGGTTCAAGCACGGCGGCGCATTTTTCGGCGAAACGGTTTATTTCTGGGGCATGTACAATGGCGATAACTATGGGTGGAAACGGGACGGGAATCTCCCCATTGACAAGCTGATGAACCCGTATATCCGTCGCGAGTACACGGCTTCACCCGAGCTGATGGCGATGATGTTGGATTATTTTGCCTATAAGGGCGACGAGAAATTCCTGCGCGAGACGCTTCTGCCAATGAGTGACTCACTGTTGGAGTTCTGGGACAAGCACTACAAGACCGACGAAAATGGGCAGATGAAGATGTACCCTGCCCAGGCATTGGAAACACTTCAGGATGCGGAGAATCCAACACCCGATGTCGCCGGCCTTCAGTGGGTTCTCGGCAGGTTGCTGGCACTTCCCGAAAAGCAGGTCGGAGCCGAACGTCGCGAGCTCTGGATCCGTCTGTCCAAAAAAGTTCCGCCACTTCCAATGGGCGAAACAGATGGCAAGAAGTATGTCCTTGGCGCCGGGAAAATTCATGGCGGACACGGTAATTCCGAAAATCCTGAACTGTACGCAGTATTTCCGTTCCGGCTCTACGGCATAGGCAAGAACGACCTCGATATTGGACGCCTTACCTTTGCCCGTCGAACCACCAAAGGCAATAGTGGCTGGCAGCAGGATGATACCCAGGCGGCATTCCTTGGGCTGACAGAAACCGCCGCCGATTACGTCATCGGTCGCGCAAAGAACAAACACTCGGACAGCCGCTTTCCGGCTTTCTGGGGTCCGAACTTCGATTGGATCCCGGATCAGGATCACGGGGGCAACCTGATGATGGCCTTGGAGACCATGTTGATTCAGGCCGACTCCGGTAAGATTTTGCTTCTGCCGGCGTGGCCCAAAAACTGGAATGTGGATTTCAAGCTGCACGCCCCAGACCAGACCGTGATTGAAGGTGTCTTTAAGAATGGGAAAATTGTGAAGATTAAGGTTACTCCGGAATCCCGGGGAAAAGACGTCATTCCAATGGAGTCAAAATAGCACACTGCGTCGGCTTGGACAATGCATGTTATTTTTCAACGGCGGCAGACTTTTCATTGGGATTATCTTTTGACTTTTTGCCATGATTTTGCAATAATGTAACCAGAAGCAGGATAGTGCAGGCCTGCAACAGGGAAATTATCGAAGTTCTTATGTCCCCCCAGACGAGGGGCAGAACGCTGAGTCCGATGGCGATCTCAAGCAGGTGTACCATCATTACCGCCTCTTTCCGGGTCATTCCCATGTTCAGGAAACGGTGCGATATGTGGTTGTTGTCGCCGATGTAGATTGGTTTTCCCGCACGGAGCCTGATGACTACGACAGCGCAGAGGTCGAACAGCGGTATCGCCATTATGAATATTGGTATGAGTACGGGAAGATGAGTGAATGACTGCGAGGCGTTGTAATAGGTTGACATGATGCCCAGTATCGCCATGTTGTATCCTAGGAAATGGCTTCCGGAATCGCCCATGAATATTGTCGCAGGAGAATGATTGTAGAACCAGAATCCGAATGCGGCTCCCGCCGTAGTTGCCGCCAGTATTGGAACGAAATGCTGCGAATTGGATATGGAAATTATCGCAAAGAACGAGAAGGCGATTGCCGCAGTGCCAACAGCAAGCCCGTCCATGTTGTCGAAGAAGTTTATAGCATTCATCACCAGGATGATCCAGAATACAGTGACCCCCCACGCCAGGCCGGGGATAGGCAGCTGGTCGAGGAAGTTTATCCTCACGCCACCCCATGTGACGGCAATTACGGCTATTGTTATCTGTCCACCAAGTTTTGCCTTGGCGCTCATGTTGTATTTGTCGTCGTACAGGCCAAGCAGCGTGGCCATCACACCGCTGAGACATATGAATATAAGTTCCGAGGATATCTTTGAGATGCCTGGCAGATTTGAAATGACTTCCTTGTCAAGGATATGGCCCCGGATCGATTTCGAAGCGATGAAGCCGATGATTATTGTCAGAAGCCAGGCGCAGCAGATGGCGAGCCCTCCAAGCAGCGGAGTAGGGATGGAATGGCTCTTGTGCATCTGTTCCTTCGGCTTGTCATAGAACTCCGTCATCAATGCAAGTTTCCTGAACGCAGGCGTAAGTATCAGGGCGAGCGTAAGCGCCACGACGAACACAAGAAAATATAAGTTCCACCAGACCATTTGAACCTTCGGCTTTGGATAACTGGATTGATGGGACAGGAATTAAAACTAAGTTGCAATCAAAGAGCACGTCAGCAGAGTGACGTGGCTACAACAAATCCAAACTGTAGCCGCGTCACTCTGCTGACGCGTTCCTTTCCCAATGAATGCAAATCGGTATAAAGCCAATCATCCAGTAATCCATTAATCCATCTCGACAGTTTTTGATAACCGCGTATATTATAGCAGAATAGCCCCTTTCTTCCACGCTTTTATCACGAATTCGAACATGTTTTTAGCCGATCTGCATGTATTTGGTTTGGAAAGGTGCTATATATTGAAAAATTTAAAACTGGAAATGTCATATGCTCAAATATCTCTTTGGCCCTGTGTCTTCCAGACGCCTTGGCATCTCGCTTGGCGTTGATCTCGTCCCCTCGAAGACCTGCTCCATGGACTGCATCTACTGCGAGGCTGGCCGGACCACCTGTCTCACTCTTGAAAGACGTGAATATTATCCGACGTCCGAGATCCTGGGCGAACTCGGAGAATTCCTTTCATCGGCCCCTAAGCTGGACTACATAACCTTTTCCGGCGCTGGCGAACCGACTCTTCATTCAGGAATAGGTGAGATCGCTGGCTTCATCAAGGATAAATACCCCCAATACAAAATATGCCTGATCACTAATGGATCCCTGCTCGGAAATGCGAAGCTCGCAAAAGAGCT
Source organism: Victivallales bacterium (assembly GCA_049297395.1). Classification (GTDB taxonomy): domain Bacteria; phylum Verrucomicrobiota; class Lentisphaeria; order Victivallales; family GWF2-50-93; genus GWF2-50-93. Next base: position 2,996 of record JBAQUG010000415.1, read on the forward strand.
GGCGGCGGTTGACCTGGTCATACCATCATTGGACGCTGCCGACGAGGAGACTTTCAGGAAGATCAATCGTCCGTCACCTCTCCTGAACTGCCATGACTTTATAAATTCGCTGGTAGATTTCCGGAAAATCTACAAGGCGAATTTATGGCTTGAGATATTTGTGGTTCCTGGAATAAACGACGGACGGGAGTCCGTCGAAGCGATCAGAAAGGCCGTTGCCAGGATCAGGCCCGACAAGGTCCAGTTGAACAGCCTTGACAGGCCTGGAACTGAGAAATGGGTTGAAAAGGCGACGGAAGATGAGCTGCGTCCGTTCGTAAAAGCCCTTGAACCTTTTGTGAAGGTTGAGATCATCGGCAAGCCTTATGTTTCGGCAGCAGCCGGAAAATCTGAGGGACCGACGGTTCAGGATATTGGGAAGAATGTGCTGGAGCTTGTCAGGCGGCGCCCGTGCACACTGGCTGAAATAGCTTCCGCAGTGTCTGCAGGCGAGGATGAAGTCAAATCCGTACTTGATGGACTGCTTGGAGCCGGCAGGATAAAAGTTAAAAAAATGGAAAGGGGCGTTTTCTACTGCGTCTGATGTGATAAATTCCTCTGGAAATTGCATTTGCTGCTTGATTTATCATGGCTTTCGGATATTCTTATCAGTCCTTTTCAAAAATATGAAAGAAATTTGGGATGGTAGCTCAGCGGTAGAGCAGTACCCTTTTAAGGTATTGGTCCCGGGTTCAAATCCCGGCCATCCTACCATGTATATTTATCGAGCTGGCGATTGGGTGACTTGTTGATTTTGCAGCCGGGTGGCAGAGTCGGTCTTTTCAGGTGTTTTTAGCTGGTCTCGGATATTGATTTATTTAAGAAAACAAATAGGAGAATTCATCATGAGCAGAGTTTGCGAAATATGCGGGAAGACCAGAGTAGTCGGCGGTACAATCATACGCAGAGGTCTTGCAAAGAAAAAAGGCGGAATCGGTACACACGTCGTCAAGAACAACAAGCGTGTATTCAATCCCAACCTTCAGAAGATCCGCGTCAAGGTCGGCGGAACCGTCAAGTCAATGAAAGTCTGTACCAACTGCATCAGGTCGGAAAGAATCCAGAAAGCCTGATTTTGAATGGCCTGAGGTCCGTGATATGCCTTACATAAGCTACATGGATAAAGGTGTTCAGAAGTATTTCAAGCTTTTGGATGACAGGATGTCCGTCTTCGGCAGGGAAGAGCATGTGGATTTCCAGATCCGCAATGACTCCCTTGTAAGCAGAGAGCATTTCAGCATTGAAAAGGACGAACGCGGACGCTTTGTGATAATCGAACTCGGGGCATCCAACGGAACCTACCTCAACGGCAGCAGGCTTGAAGCTAATTCCATAATCCCTCTCAGGGCCGGAGACAAGATCGTCGCCGGCAAACAGGAATTCTTCTTCCGGGACAGTATCGTGAAACAGGATGTCGCTAAAAATGCAATGAACGACGTCCTCAAGCAGATGAAGGCTGGCAAGGGGTTCGACACCATAATGTCGGAAATAGTCGGGAGGCCGAAGGCATCTGCATCCAAGCCCAAGGACGCGCCAACGGTCAGGCCGCCGTCCAAGTCCTGAACGCTCACTTCACAGCCCTTGCGGGCCCTAACTACGAACATATGCTGGATTCCACGAATTGAATTTGCCGGCAGCCAACGCCGCAGTGCGTGTTGTTCAATTGGCTGGTTTTGATTTTTCCTTTTTCTCCCGTGCCTTTTCCACTTCAGCCTTGATCGACTCCAGGCGCTTGCGTATCGGCAGGTGCTGCGTGCATTTCTTCTCACAGATGCCGCACCGTGTGCACCTTCCAAACATCTCATCCTCTATCTCGATCCCCCAGTGCCATTTCAAACGCCCGATGAGATTGTCGGGATTTTCATTGGCAAGGAGATAGTGGTTGTAGGCATCCATCAGTTTGGGCACGGGTATCTTTTCAGCACAGGCATTGCAGTAGGAGCACGTGGTGCAAAGTTCATTGAAGCTCGAGTTGAGGTTCTCCTTTATCCTTGACACGTCGCTGTCCTTCAGTTTGTAGAAGCCTTCAGCCGCCCTTATCGCATCGGCAAGCTGCGGCTTGTTTGCAAAACCGACCAGCATAGTGCTGATCCTCCTGTCATTCATGAGGAATCTCAATGAGCCCTCGACGACAGTCTCTTCCGGACTTGTCTTTACAAATGAAAACCTGCTGGGATTCTGCGGTATGATTCCTCCGCCGAGCGGGTTCATGACGGTAACGCCCATCCTGGATTCGGCCGCCGCTTCAATTCCATCGGTGCGGTAGGCGAAATTCATGATCGAATAACCGAGCAGTATGCCAGCGAAAGGATAATCCGCAAGCATCGGCCTTATATCCGCACCTGCCATGTGCGTTGAAACACAGATATGCCTGATGAGCCCTTCTTCCTTCAGTTTTTCAAACTCCTTCAACGTGCCGTTGTTCACGCGCTGCCGGTAGTTGTCCAGCGACATTATGCACCAGACATGGTAGAAGTCGATATAGTCGAGCCCCATTCGCTTCAACGAATTCTCAAGATCCTTCCTGACGTCTGATGGATTGCCGCCGAAGGTCTTTGTAGCTACATAGAAAGGTTTTTCCCTGCGGGTCTTCTGCATTTCCTTAAGCGCGAGTCCGTAAAGATCCTCGGACTTGCCGTATCCGGGTGCCGTATCAAAATAATTTATTCCGGAATCATATGCGGCCTTTATGAGCGATGCGCATGCTTCAGGATCCTCCTGGTTTTCAAAACGCATTCCTCCCATCCCGATCGCCGAAACCTTTATCCCAGTCTTCCCGTATTCATTGTAGATCATGATTGCCTCTTTAGTAGCGCAGACATTCCTGCCTGCAGCAGAATTTTGACACAGGCAGGAATGCCTGTGCTACCTGTGTGATTTCCCAATCGCTTACTCTATGCATGTTTCCAAAAACATCAAATGCCTCGGTAATCCTGTAGCTCATGGTAAGCGTTAAGCTGCTTTTGAGACCGTATGTGATTGGACGTATTTTGTTAAAGTATGCCGGTTTCGCCGAAACCGGCACGAGGCTCTTTCGGCGAAAGAGCCATACTTAATTGCGTAAATGAGGCTGATCTGTTGTTCTGCGCCACCCGTTCCTTCCTGATCTGTTCGGCTAGTTTCTTGAATTTCTTCATGGAATGCGCATAGAATATTTCCCAGCCTTCGCATAGCCAGCTGACCGTCCTAGGATTGTTCATGCTCTGCGGAAGCCTGTGCTTCAGGCAGTCGCCTGCGCAAAGCTCAAAACACTGGCATTTCTCGCATTCGCTGTTCCATTTAGATTTGAGGGCTCCGAAGTCCTTGTACTTTACTGAATCCTGGAGCTCCTCCCAGGAATTATCCATAATGTTCCCGAGCTTCAGTTTCGGGTCAACGAAGAAATCACACGGATAGACATCGCCATTGTATTCGACTACGAAATACTGGCAGCAGTTCCTGCCGAGATGGCAGATGTTCCTCTGCCCTTCCACGAGATACCATAGGATTGAATCAAACAGACGGATAGAAACTTTCCGCGTGTCAGTTGCCGCCCAGCAGTCGAATACGCCGCACATGAACTCGCCCCATTCCCTGCCGGTGATAGACCATTCAAAAGGATTTCCGTCCGCGTCAAATTCAACACAGGGGATGTACTGATGGAAAAGAAATCCATTGTCCAGAAGATACTTGTAGACCTGTTTCGATTTTCCAACATTGGATTTGCTGACAAGCGTCAGGATGTTGAATTCGACTTTGTTGTTCTTCAGGATTTCAATCGCCTTGATGACTTCGGCATGGCTTCCGGCTCCGAGATGGTTTTTACGGTAGTGATCGTGGATTTCTGGCGGACCGTCAAGACTCACGCCTAGGAGATAATTGTACCTTGCGAAATGCGCAGCCAGCTCGTCTTCGATCAGCGTTGCATTTGTCTGCAATCCATTCCCGACTACTGTTCCAGGCCTGCCATGTTTCTGCTGAAGACCGACGACCTTCTTGAAGAACTCCGTTCCCATCAGGGTCGGTTCGCCGCCCTGCCAGCCGAACGAATACTGGGGCTGGGGTGTCTGCAGATATGATGAAATCATCTTGTCCAGGACTTCGTCCGGCATCCTGTGGATCTTTGTTTCAGGATACAGGGATTTCTTCTCGAGATAGAAGCAATAGCTGCAATTGAGATTGCAGTCCGCCGATGCAGGTTTTATGAGCAGTGAAAATGGTTTCATATTGTAAATATTCACAGGAGAAGATTTAGTGAATATTTACTTTCAGGACGGCTCCGGTGTCTGCGCTTGTCGCCATTGCCGCGTATCTTGAAAGCCAGCCGGTCTTGTATCTGGGGTCAGGCGCCTTCCATTCGGCCTTCCTCTTTGCCAGTTCTTCTGCCGGTACTTCAAGATTTATCGATCTGCCGGGAATATCGATTGAGATCATGTCGCCGGTCTTCACAAAAGCTATCGTGCCGCCTGCGGCGGCCTCAGGGCTGATGTGCCCGATGCATGCGCCACGTGTCCCGCCGCTGAATCGTCCGTCGGTTATGAGCGCGACTTTCTCGCCTAGTCCCTGTCCCATGATGTAGCTGGTCGGAGCAAGCATTTCCTGCATTCCAGGACCGCCTCTGGGGCCTTCATATCTGATCACGACGACATCGCCGGCTTTGACCTTGCCAGCGAGAATTCCTTCACATGCATCTTCCTGGCTTTCAAATATTACGGCGGGTCCGCGGTGCTTGTGCATCTCAGGTGCGACGCCTGCAGTTTTCACTACACATCCTTTTTCAGCAATATTTCCATAGAGGATGGCGAGTCCGCCATCCTTGCTGTAGGGGGTTTCAATTGTCCTGATAACTGTTCCATCCGGAGCAGGGGACTTTGCGACAGACTTGCCGATCGTCTTGCCGGTGACTGTCAATGAATCCTTGTTGATGAGCCCGGGCATCCTTGAGATTTCCCTGATGATGGTGCTTATGCCGCCGACTGCGTCGACGTCCTCCATATGGAATTTGCTTGACGGCGATACCTTGCAGATGTTGGGAGTCTTCCTGCTGATCTCGTCGATCTTCTTAAGGTCGAGTTTGATTCCAGCCTCGTTTGCGATCGCGAGCGTGTGGAGGACGGTGTTGGTGCTTCCGCCCATTGCCATGTCTAGTACGAGCGCGTTCAGGAATGCCTGCTCATTTGCGATATTCTTCGGGAGAGGTCCGCCTTCAAGGGCCATTTTGACGATCAGTCTGGCAGCCTGCTTCCAGAGTTTCTTGCGTTTGGGGTCGACTGCCAGGACGGTGCCGTTTCCGGGAAGGCCGAACCCGAGCGCTTCTGTAAGGCAGTTCATGCTGTTGGCGGTGAACATTCCAGAGCACGATCCGCAGCCCGGACAACCTTTTTCCTCTAGGACGGAGAGACCTTGTTCGTCAAGTTTTCCGACCTTGAGTTTTCCAACGCCTTCGAAAATGGAAATGAGATCGCATGCAGCTCCATCATCCATCTTGCCTGCGGCCATCGGACCGCCGGACGCGAAGATTGTCGGGATGTTGAGGCGCATTGAAGCCATGAGCATTCCGGGGACGATCTTATCGCAGTTCGGGATGCAGATCATCCCGTCGAACGGATGAGCATTGAGCATCGACTCTACGCAGTCGGCTATGAGTTCACGGCTCGCGAGGGAATATTTCATGCCCTCGTGCCCCATGGCGATGCCGTCGCATATGGCGATTGTGTTGAATTCGAACGCAACGCCGCCGGCCTTTTGGATCTCCTTGCAGATGAGCTTGCCCACCTTGTCGAGATGGCAGTGTCCGGGCACGATGTTCGTATATGAGTTGCATACGGCTATGAAAGGTTTGCCGATGTCTGCGCTTTTTACTCCCGTGGCGTGCATGAGGGCGCGGTGAGGGGCCCGTTCAAATCCTTTCTTGATGATATCACTTCTCATTTTTTTCTCCTTGACCAGTTGATTTTATACTGAAATCATATTATTCTGTTCAGCTTTTTACGGGCTTTCATATTAGCACAGATATGTATATTCGCAAATTGTAATTTCAGGAGCTTTATTTTTTATGTTTGAAAATCTGACAGACAAGCTGCAGCAGGTGTTCAGGAAGATCAGCGGGCAGGGCATCCTGACCGAATCGAATATCTCGGAGGCGATGGACCAGATCCGCGATGCGCTCCTCGACGCCGATGTCAATTACAATATTGCAAAGGACTTCATCGAGGAGGTCAGGAAGGACTGCCTCGGCATCGAAGTCGTGAAGACTGTCACCCCCGGACAGCAGCTCGTAAAGATAGTCAATGACAAGCTGATCGAACTCATGGGCACGGAGGCTTCCCTCCTCGATACAGGCGGCGCATATCCAGCTGTAATCATGGTCGTAGGCCTCCACGGCGGCGGCAAGACCACCACTTGTGCGAAACTCGCAGTCAACCTCAGGAAAGACAACAAG
>JBAQUG010000416.1:0-3662 GCA_049297395.1 Victivallales bacterium
TCCCGAGGCTGTTTTAGGCGCTCGGGACGCCGTAACTTAACGCGCAAGCATGCGTTACTACCAACAAAACCTCCTTCAGATATACACCTATGCTAATTCTGACAAGCTCCTGCGGATGACATCATATTTATTGAACTCAAAAACATCCCCCTTAATTTACTTTTTACCCACAATATGCTAATTTCTCCGGGTTCCATTAATTTCATAATTATAATCATGAAGGAAATTTATGAAAATACTCGTCGCCGGAGGCGCAGGCTACATCGGCAGCGCCTGCACAGAATATCTGCTCGACAAAGGCTACAAGGTCACCGTCTTCGACTCGCTTGTAACCGGACACCGTGATGCCGTCGACAAACGCGCCGAATTCATAAAAGGGGATCTCGCCGACCGCGACCTCATAATCTCAGTCCTTAAAAATGGCGGATTCGACGGCATCATGCATTTCGCCGCGTACTCGCTCGTCGGCGAATCCATGACCAACCCCGGAAAATATTTCCAGAACAATCTGGGTGCAGGAATAAATCTTCTCGATGGTGCTGTCGTCGGAAAGGTGAAATCCTTTGTCTTCTCGAGCACCTGCGCGACCTATGGCGAACCGACACAGATCCCAATTCCGGAAACGGAGAAACAGTCCCCGATAAACCCATACGGCGAATCCAAGCTCATGTTCGAGAAGGCCCTCAAATGGTACAACCAGATTTTCGGGTTGAAATATGCCGCGCTCCGCTACTTCAACGCCGCAGGTGCGTGCAAGCAGTTCGGCGAAGACCACAGCCCGGAAACACATCTTGTCCCGCTCGTCCTGAAAGTCGCACTCGGCAAGATGAAGAGCATTAAAATTTTCGGCGAAGATTATCCGACGCCCGATGGTACATGCATCAGGGACTATATCCATATCCTTGATCTTGCGCAGGCCCACGAACTCGCCCTCAACGCACGACGCAGCGGCCACTACAACCTCGGAACCGGCAACGGGTACAGCGTCAAGGAAATCATCGACGTATCAAGGAAAGTCACTGGACATAAGATTCCTGCGGACATTGTCGAACGCCGCCCCGGAGATCCGCCGCGCCTCATCGGATGCTCAACCCTCGCCAAAAAAGAACTCGGATGGAAGCCACAGTTCGAAAACGTCGAGGCCGTCATACAGTCCGCCTGGGACTGGACAAAGAAAAATCCGGAAGGGTATAAGAAGTAGAGCACGGCTTTTGAATAGCCTGAATGCGGGAAAGTAAAAACCTTTTAAGGAAAGGTTCTTCCCTTCCCCGCACCCCAACCCTTTCCAAACCTGCTTGCTATTATCTCATTTATAAAATTTTCGGCTACCGAAAATTTATCCAACCATCGCCACAAAGATATCCTCGATTGTCAAGGTCTGGATTTCGCTTGATTTCGGCTTGTACTTGTTCGATATGTCTTCCAGGATCTCCTTCTTGAAATCCTTCACTATCACCGACACTTCGTGCCCGGAACTTTCCTTTTTCAGAAGACCGGGAACGTCAAAGTCCTCAGGAACCTTGTCACCGAAGATCATCCTGATCTTTTTCACATTGTTTTTCAGTTCCTCGACTGGCATTGAAACAAGAAGATTCCCCTCGTGCATGATGCCTACGTAATCGGCCAGTTTCTCGACCTCGTTGACGATATGGGTGGAAAAGAACACTGTCCGCTCCTTCTCGTGAATAATCTCGATTATGCTTTCCATGAACTCCCTCCTGACCACCGGGTCGAGCCCGGAAATAGGGTCATCGAGAATCACAAGCTCGGGATCCTGGCACAACGCAAGGATGAGCGCGACCTGCGCATACATTCCGCGTGACAGGTTCTTGAGTTTCAGATCTTTCGTCAGCTTGAACCGCGAGAGCAGGCTGTCAACAAGCTTGTCATCCCATGTCTGGTAGAACGACTTGTTGAACCATATGAGTTCGCCGATTGTCATCCAGTCGTACATCTTCTGGTTTTCGGCGACGAATCCGACACGGCTCCTGACAGACACCGGATCCTTCTCCGGATCAAACCCAAGGACTTCGGTCTGACCGGAATCCCTGGCGAGCAGCCCCATGAGCATCTTTATTGTCGTGGTCTTTCCAGCTCCATTCCTTCCGAGAAAGACATACACGGATCCCTTCGGCACCTGAAGGTCAATCCCCTTCACCGCCTCCTTCTTCCATCCGTATTTCTTCTTCAAACCCTGAGTGGAAATAGCAAAGTTGTTCATACGCGCCTCCATCATTTATCAACTTTTATGAATATCTTTTTTTCAGTAATTCCATTATCGATATTGTCATTCGTTAAATAAATGACAAAACCATTTTTATCTTTTAAATACTCGAATTTGTTTTTGAAACTGTCGGGGATTTTTCTAATCACATCTCCCGGCAGCATTTCTAGTTTCTGAGGATATTCTCCGTTTTCAATCTGATATGCCTTTATTGACAAGGTTAATTTTGTCATGCTTGAGTAAAGCCAGTCTTCACGGAAAGGGTTAATGTTATAATTTTGGAGCTTATGTTCAATAAAATTATATTCCCATGGATAATTGGAATATGTGGTAGGGATATGACAAATCTTGAGTCTATTAATAATCTCTAAAATATTTGAAAGATAAAACGCCTTCATGTTTTTTATATATGGGTCTCTCAAGATATTTATCCTGATCGGGGATCCTCTTTCAAGTTCGCTGAAAGTGTTCTCATACCTCAAGGATAATGCATATGGCATGGGTTCCTTTAGATTTTCAGGGCTATCGAAGTTGTCAAGATATGATATGTAATGTTCTATTCTCTGAAGAATTGATTTATCCGGAGGCAAATATATTATCTGTAAAACTGACCGGCACTTACATCTGCTTAAATACTGACTTCCCTGATAATCCGGCATGGCATATCTCATGCGTTCATATATCTTGAAGCCAGTTTCAATCGACTTATAGCACTCATCAGATCTTCCTCTTTCTGCAAGAGCCCTAATTCTTGATATGTTAACTTTGCCAAGCAAGCGTAAATAGAAAAAGGTTCTTTCTATATTTTTTACATCCGTGAATACATCCGCAGCATTTATCTTGAAATATTTCATGGTATTTGCGGATTCCAACATGTCTGCAATACTTTTCATTTCCTGGCCGTCTGCAAGAATGTCTCCAACCTTATTCACTTGTTCCACAGTCATTGTATTACGCAAATATTCCTCTTCATAATCATAAAATACGGTCTGAATCATCCATCTCTTATCATCGAGGAGCTTTACCATGCTCTCATTATCCCGTAGATCATAAAAATACTTTTGAAGCTTTAAAAAGGCATTTTCATAAACAAAATATGAGTTTTCATTTTTCGGAACTTGTTGAAACAATTTCTTCCTGACGTCAAAATACACATTAGCCTTACATGCCTTATCTTCGACAATATTCAATTTAACCGTAAATATCAGACACATTAATGCCTGAAACAGGACAGCCGCAATGGAAACAATAATGCAGAGCTTCAGGAAAATTTTCCAGGGGTTCAAGCCTTTCACTAACGCCTTCTGCCAGACCATGTAACTGAAGAACATGTTTACGGCCATAATACTCGTAACTGAGAGCGGAAAGAATGTATCCAAGGGAAAAGTGTAATAAAAAAACATCAAAAACGGACTTAATATTATGAGTTCAGGGACAA
>JBAQUG010000417.1:0-2315 GCA_049297395.1 Victivallales bacterium
CCGCATATATCTTCAAAGTCCTGCGCCGTTCAGCAGGCGTGTCGCAGTACTTCAATATCCTGGAGAGCATATTGTCGGCGCGTGGCGATTCCTCGCCCCTGTTGAGAAGGGCGTACTGTGAAAACAGGATCCGTCCCTTTCCGGCACCGATCTCCATGAGCGGGGAATATTTCAGATCGAATCCGCTGACCGCAAGCGCCCTGAACCCGCCCTTGTGCGGAATTTCAATGATGTTCTGGGCGATACTGTGGTGGGAGTTGACATAGACCTGATGCTGGCAATAGGACAAATGTTCATTGTCAGGCAAAGCCGTCCTTGAGGCGCTCCCTCTCCAGTTTTCAAGTGAATACTGTGCTCCCAAAAACTGCTGTCCCATTCTGCTGAAAGAGTACTGCGGACCGATATCGGTTATCCTGAACCCCATCCTCATGAGATCCCGGGGATCCTGCTCAAGGACAATAATATCCAGCCCGTCTTTCAGACATTTTTCCGGCACGGGAAATGTCTTTTCATTTCTCAATGCATTAGTTCCGATGACCAATATGCTGCCGCCCGGAATATCCTGGCCCTTTTCCCACTTGTCATATTTCAATTTCCGTTTATCTGCCCAGTCACAGAGTGATCTTCCGGGATCATAAAGGAATATCTGCTTCTTAAAATTCCCCAGATGCTCTTTTTCAACTATGAACAGGCGCTTGTCAACTTGGATCTTCTCTGGAATTATTTCTGATCTTTCCGTTTTATCCATAGGCGAGATCTCCAGATCCGCGCTTATCATATATTCACCGGGAGGCAGCGGCTTCCTGTTCAAAGGGATTTCGATGACTTTTATATCGCCGCTGTCCATCCTGACTGGAAATGAAAATTCACCCGCAATATCTTTACCGGACACGCCGCTTATCGAAACTTTGACAGTTCCGTCTATGCTGCCAGGACCGTCAAATACAATGTGGAGATACTGCGTTATTTTCTCCTCCTTATAATACGAAGCCGATTTGTCAGCCGGATTGTCGCTCTTGCCGGAAATGATCATGATGAGCGGAGCCAGCGAATTCCGCATCGCCTTATATTCCGGCGAGGCCCAGGACGGCGCGGAGTATGGTGTCGCAAGGCTACTCAAGCCTTCCATATTCTCGCTCCCCCAGACTTTGCCGCCCCATATCCAGGGTACTGCTCCGCCATTGAGCCCCATCGCCCTCCAGCTCCGATACACCTCTTCAATGAACATTTTACGGAACTCCCAGAACAACCCGTTCAGGGAATCGCCGCTTTTGGATCCGACACTTTCTGTCCTGTCCAGATGATTTACATAATCCTTTTTTTCTGCGGCATAGGCGGCATCCCCAAAATACTGGCCGATTATTTCCGTCAGGAACAGGGAGTTGTGCCTGTGCCCATGGAAATCGTCGCCAAGTCCGATATTACCTTCCGGCGTCGCAATAATCTTATAGCCCATGTCCGGGGCATAGATATCCTGGATATACTCAATCATGCTCACAGGCTTGAGTCCTTTTCTTGACCAGTTGAGCACCCATTCGGCCCTTTCCTGCGGGGAGCTCATGCCCAGATGGAAATTATGCGCCGGCATGTCGGCCACGTTCCCGCAGGCATGGAAATATACCAGCCGGGACGGATCAATCTCCTTTATCATGCGCTCCGCCACGTCGAAATATTTCACAGCCACGGCATTTTCCTCAGTCTGGCTGCCGACAAGATGATCGGAATCCCACTGCCCCTTGTCCAGGTTCTGGTTCATCCCGCCGCACCAGAAAACAATGCCCGGATGGCTGTTCAGCCTGGCGATGTATTTATATGTGTATTCAAACAGCTGATCCTGGACTTCATTCTCAAGAAGATTGCTGGTGACGAAAAAAGTATGGCATGCGGCAGCAAGACCGAGCACGCCTTCCTCGTCTGCCAGATCGAACCTCTCCTTGAACATTAAATACGGATTCGGGATTTCCCTGAACCAATGTTTCAAATGGGGCTGGAATTCTATGCAGTTAAACCCCATTCCCTGGAAGAACCGCAGCGTCTGCCTGTCTTCAAAGTCAAAATATATCATTGGATTGAGTCGAAGGATTCTGCCGTTGAGATACAGGTTTTTGCCATCCCTCCATATCTCCCTGAACCCGAAACGGGAAATGTCTTTCCGGCATATGTTCCGATCATCGCGTATTACGGATATCTCCACCTTATATAAAAACGGCGCACCCGCATTCCATTCCCGGGCATCCGCCCATTCCGATGTTATTTCCACAAGGCTATGCTTTCCTATAGTGACTTCCCTTGCCTTGCCGGCTGGAATCCTGATG
>JBAQUG010000418.1:0-5860 GCA_049297395.1 Victivallales bacterium
AATGCATGGTGACACCCATCGTCCTCTTGTTTTTCGGAAGGACTTTTGACACCATGTCCATAGTAGCGGGGAGGGATACTGCCGTCCAAGCCAGGAAAAAGATCGAGCCTATGATGACCGCCTGCCAATAGGGAAAGGCGATCACAATGATGTAGCCGATGATGGCGATGATGTTGAACAGCATGAGGGCGCGTTTGAATCCAAGCTTGTCGCTGGCATAGCCGCCGGGGAAGGAATACAGGGCGTTCAGCAGGTTGTTGAGGCCGTTTAGGAGTCCGATTGAAAATGCGCCGCCTCCGAGGGCTATCAGATAGAGAGGAAGGAACCTTTCGGCCATCTTTTCGCCGAGCCCGATCAGGATTACCATGCACAGCATTGCGGCTATGCTTTTCTTGAGTCCGAGGAAGTCTAATAGTTTTTTCATAAGTAATGCGGGCTTTTAGCCTGCAATTCTCTTTTTCTTATAATTAACTACAGGCTCAAAGTTTGCCCGCCTTCGGAGCCTGTCGGACTTACAAATGAGCTCAGCTGAGCGTGATTTTGCTGGTAGTAGCGCATGTTTGCGCGTTATTCTTGGTTTTCAGGTTCCATAAAGAACGCTCGAACACGAGCTACTACGAACAAATTTTCCAAGTCCGACAAACTCCTTCGGCGGCGCCTAAGGCGACCGGGGCCTGTGTTACTTCATTATCCTGGCGGCGGCGCAGGCGGCCCCGAACCCATTGTTGATGTTCGTGACCACAACTCCGTTCGCACAGCTGTTCAGCATTGCGAAAAGCGCAGTGAGTCCGTGGAGGGAGGCGCCGTATCCGGCGCTGGTGGGCACGGCTATGACCGGGCAGGAGACGAGTCCGGCGACGACGCTGGGGAGGGCTCCTTCCATTCCGGCGACAACGATCAGCACGTCGGCGCCATGGAGAGTCCTGAGCCTGGAGAGAAGCCTGTGGATGCCTGCGACACCGACATCCGTGACGATCTCGGCATTGCAGCCGCAGGCCTGGGCAGTATATTTTGCTTCGAGTGCGACTGGGATGTCAACGGTTCCTGCGGTAACTATCAGGATGTTCCCTTTTAATTTTTTCCGGGAACCGGAAAAAATACTAAGGACTTTTGCTTCTCCATCATAAAACGCATTTGGATATTTTCCAAGGATTATTTTTGCTGAAGATTCAGGAAGACGTGTTACAAGACACGGATGTTTGCGTTTTCTGATCTCGTGGATTATCCTGACGATCTGATCCGGAGTTTTTCCTTCGCCATAAATGAATTCAGGAAAACCGCAGCGGTTTTTCCTGGAATGATCCAGTTTTGCAAAATCAAGTTTTTCAGGACTGTGGATGGCACCGAGTTCGTGAAGGGCGGACAGAGGATCAATTTCCCCCTTCCCAATCTTTGAGATTATTTTTGAAAGTTTTGTCATTTATTTGCCACAGCGGCTCTGACGATTTCCTTGTCGAAATAGTTCACGGACATTCCTGCGTCTACTATGACAGTCTGTGCGTTTATTCCGCTGGATCTAGGGCTCAGCAGGAAGGCTGCGACATTCGCAACTTCCTCGGTTTTCAGGGCGGACTTCCTCAATGTGGCCTTTTCTGCAAAGAGATAGGGTTCCACATAGCCGGGTATTCCGGCTGACGACGAAGTCTTGAGAAGGGAGGCTCCGACGCCGTTAACCCTGATTTTCGTGTCTTCGCTGAGGGATTTCGCGAGGAAGCAGATGCTTGAGTCGAGAGCGGCTTTGACAGGGGCCATATATCCATAGTTTTCTGCGGCCATCCTGGTTGTTGAAATGGAAATAGTGACTATTGATCCGCCGGGATCCATATATGGCTTGAAAAGACCGGCTATCTGGATGAAAGAGAAGCAGGAGACATCCATTGTCTTGAGAAAATCATCCTTCCTGGTCTGATGAAAGGGCTTAAATCCGTCGGTGTAGCTCGCGAACGCGATTGAATGGACGATTCCGTAAATTTTTCCCTGGCCGCTGATTTTAACTGCCAGCGCCTGAATCTGCTTTTCATCGCTTACATCGCATACGTGGACGGTGTTTTCAGGGAAAAATTTATTTACGAGGTCGGCCTGTTCCTGTCCGAGAACGGAAAAGACAAGATCTGCTCCGGATTTCTTCAGAACTTCCGCGATGTGGAATGCGACGCTCTTGCGGTTCGCCAGCCCGAAAATCAATATCTTCTTTCCTTCAAGTCCGAGAAAACTCATGGAGACTCCATTTATACAGAAACCTAAATCCGTTACGCATGTCCACGCGTTGTCGGATTTAGGTGATAAGATAATATCTGTATGAATTATATCCAGTTTTGCAGTTTTTATTCCTGAGTATCTTGTCAATCCAGTTATCCTGTCTAATATATACGCTAAAATAGGATGGAGGTTGGCGATAATGGAAACGGCGTTCAATGCGAACCAGCAGAATCAGAGGAGAGAATACGACAAGATAGAGGCGGAGCTTACCGCCGACGTGGAGAACGTGCTCCTTAGATATCTTGAAATTCAGAGGATAACAAAGGAACTTGAGGACGAGAAGGCTTCACTCCAGGAAAAGATTACCGGACACCTTTCGACCAAGCCGGGCGGATTCTGGTTCCCGGTGGTGAAGGGGATTCCCTTGAAAATCAGATATTTCCGCGAGACAGAAATAGAATACGATGAGAATGTCCTGCGTTCCAGGCTAGGGGAGAAATACAGGCAGATACTCAGTCCCGACATGAGGAAAATCCGTTCAAATCTCCCCGGACTCGAGGAAATTCTTGCGCCGGTAATTGAGAAGATTGGTTCGCCAGATCGCGAGAAGGTGAGGGGAGCCATCGAGACCGGAGCCATGCACCCTGAAGACTTTACCGGAGCCTTCAGGAAACAAACAAGAACCCGTCTGGCAGTAATGAGAGTCCAGAATGAAGAGGTAAATAAATGACAATCTATTCTCTCTTTTAAATGCTATTTGTGATTTCCGTTTTAAATGCAGTAAAATATTTATTTTCTCAGCCGCTGAAAAAATACGGACATAATCGAGAAGATGCTGAAACACTGCTGGCTCAGGGTGGAGCTAGAGGAGAGGGCGCCTCTGGAACTGGAAAGAGGCCTGAATTCAGCCCGCCGCCCTTGATTCCGCACCGTTCCCAGACTGTCCTGCGCGCATCATGAAATCAAAATTCCTATCAGCGGCTCAGTCAGCTTTCCAGGCTTTTTCCACTGCCAGATCGGGGATAGGGTAATGCCGTGTGTTAAGAGTAAGAATCTTCCCTCCCGAATGCAGGGCTGCTGCGGCAAGGACGGCATCAGGAATGTCTGTTCCGTGTGAAGGGTTCCATTTCCTGTAGATTTCTCCTGCAGAATCAATAAGTTTCTCATCAAGCGGATGGGTTTTGAATAGAGAAAGGAACTTCATGGTTTCCTTCTCTTCTGATTTTCTCATGTAAAAAACTATTTCAATCCTCTGAAGAGCCCCTGTCCAAAGTTCATGCTGCTTTGACGCGCAAATGGCCTTGAAGAAATCATTTGCCTTCATATCTCCTCTTAAAAACCATATGATGACATCGGAATCAATGAAAACTTTCATGTTACAAGCCTCGAAAACGACGTATTAAGTCTTTTACGGGATTTCAAGCAGATCTCTCCGGGAGATTCCTTCCTTTTCCAGCACCCGTGTGAAGTCTTTAAAATATCAGTTTCAGGGGAAACGGCCTTTCTGTTGGCGTAAAGCCTTAGAGAGTCCTCAACTATGCTTTTTTTTGATTTATGCAAGGAGCACGAGAGGGCGTCGATCATATTTATGACTGACGCATCCATTCTTGTTGAAAAAACTCTATCCATTGCACGCCTCCTGAGGTATGTAAGAAATGTAATGTAAGAAGTAGGAAAATCAAGAAAGGTTATAAAATTAATTTTATTTACAGGCCGCCGGTGATTTCAAGCACGGAACCTGTGATGTATGACGCCTCCTTCGAGGCCAGGAAAAGAATTGCGTTGGCGACTTCTTCTGGCCGGCCGAAGCGTTTCAGAGGTATCTGCTGTATATAAGCCTTCTTCATGTCTTCAGGCAGATCTCCTATGAATTCCGTGTCGATGAATCCCGGGGAAACAGCGTTTACGGTTATTCCGCGACGGGCCGTTTCTTTTGCTGCGGACATCGTGAGCGCGACCTGTCCGGCCTTTGCGGCAGCATAGTTGGCCTGTCCGGCAAAACCGAATTTTCCGGAAGGAGAGGTGATGTTGATGATCCTGCCGAACTTGTTCTGCATCATTTTCTGGATGGCGAACTTGCTCATGTTGAAAGTGCCGGTGAGGTTCGTGGATATCACGGCGTTCCAGTCCTGGGGGGGCATCATTCCCAGTACACTGTCCTTGCGGATTCCGGCGTTGTTCACAAGGACTTCAAGGGACTTATGATAGACATCGTATTCCTTGTAGAAGGCTTCGACTTGGGAATAGTCGGAAATGTCGAACTTTACGATTTCAAGAGGGTGGTTGGCCCATGACTGCTTCATCTGGTCGGCAGCAGCCTGGTTTCCATGATAGGTGGAGGTGACGGAGGCTCCGGCTTTTAGGAAAGCCTCGGAAACGGCCTTTCCGATGCCGCGGGTGCCGCCTGTGACAATTACATTGAAGCCATTGAAGTCATGCGTCATTATTAAATTTTCTCCTAAGGATAAAATTTATCATCAAAAACCAATTTTAAAATAAAAAACCCCGGAGATTTTCCGGGGTTTTAATCATGCTATTGGCATGCAATTATTTCTTTTCTTCGGCTTTTGCCTCAGTCTTGGCTTCAGTTTTCTTGACGGCAGACTTCTTGCCTTCAGCCTTTTTCTCGGCATTCTTTGCCGGAGACTTCTTCTTCTTGGCCGGCTTGGCTGTATCTTCTTCTCCTACGAACTGGAGAATGCACATCTCAGCGGCATCGCCGAGTCTCTGTCCGAGACGCATTATCCTGGTATATCCGCCCTGACGGTCGGCATATTTCTTTACGAGTTCGTCAAAGAGCTTTTTCACGGCATCCTTGTCGCGGAGTTTTGCAAGTGCGAGCTGCCTGTGATGAATATCGCCCTTCTTTGCATAGGTGATCATTTTTTCAGCGAGACGGCGTGACTGCTTGGCCTTGACAATTGTCGTACGGATTTCACCGTGCAGGATAAGCGAACTCACCTGGTTGGCAAGCATCGCTGAACGGTGGGCGCTTGAGCGCCCTATTTTAAAAGTAAACTTACGATGGCGCATTATTCTTCCTCCTGTGTCTTAACTTTAAGCTTTTCAGCTTCAGCCTGGAGCAGGGTAACCATTTCCTCGCTGAAAGCCATGCCGAGGGAAAGGTTAAGGGATGTGAGTTTCTGTTTGATTTCATCGAGCGATTTCCTGCCGAAGTTCCTGAATTTGAGCATCTTCGACTCTGATTTGAGGCAGAGTTCACCGATGAGCTTGATGTTTGCGTTGTTCAAGCAGTTCTGGGCTCTGACGGAGAGTTCGATATTGTCAACAGGCTGAACAAGTGTTTTGTATACCTTCTGTTCCTCTTCACTGATAGCGGCAAGCGAGCCTTCTTCGCCGGCAAGTGAGCCGAGGAAGGGTCTGAGATGATCCTGAAGGATTTTGGCTGACTTCTCAAGGGCATCCCTCGGGGTGATCCTGCCATCAGTCCAGATTTCAAGTATGAGGCTGTCCATTTCAGTCTCTTCGCCAAGACGGGCGGTACCGACGCTGTAGCGGACATGTGTGATGGGGCTGAAAAGAGAGTCGATTGGAATCGTTCCGAGAGGCTGGTCGGCCTTTTTGTTCTTCTCAGCTGGAATATATCCGCGACCCCTGATGATTTCGATTTCGGCGCGGAAGTTGCCTTTCTTGTCAAGAG
>JBAQUG010000419.1:0-12125 GCA_049297395.1 Victivallales bacterium
CATCCAGTTCAAACTATATGCGGGGGTGGTCATGTGTCTGGCGCGGATGGCTTGGTTCTGGATTTCTTGGAAGGCATCAAGGCGGAGACAACCTCCTTTATGTCGATGGACATGCAGCCTTGTATCCCAAATCCTTTACTACCCTGAACAATTTGTTCCAGTCCGGCGACAGGACACAGGAGCCTTTTTCATTCAGCAATAATTTCAATCCATACTTCTGATTCACTTCCGTCCCATGGATGATTGGACTGCCGGATGAACGGGTTTGAATTCAAAAAGAATCAATAAATAAAGTGCAAAAAGGAGATCTCTATGAAGAAGACTGGTGTTCTGACGGTGATGATGACGGGATTATTCGGGCTTGGATGCCTTTGCAGTGCAGGAAACAAGCTGTTCGACGTTCCAAGCTTCAAGGAACTGCCCCCCGAGATCAATATCATCTCCGAGAAAACCGAGGAAGGAGTCAAGGTCACCGAGTTTTATATGACGGGGGCTCCGTTCAACGGCCAACCGACAAAGATCTATGCGTTCTACGCTAGGCCGGAAGCCGAGGGGAAATATCCCGGTGTCGTCCAGCTCCATGGCGCCGGTCTGGGTGTGCTCGGACCTAACGCCGCGATCTTCTATGCGAAAAACGGGTTCGCGTGCATATCCATCGACTGGTGCGGACCCGCCAAGAACCGCAAGGAGCCCCGCAAGCCCCCCTATTCAGAATTCAACAGTCCTGGAAATCTTGCCCGAACCCTGCCCGAGGCCGAGAAGGACAAGACGCCTCCGCACGGCTGGAAAACCTACGGAGCCGAGGTTGACGGCATCACCAACGGAGTTCTTTTCGTACGCCGTGCATTCATGTTTTTACAGGGCCGTCCGGAAGTTGATCCAGGCAAACTCTTCCTGTCGGGAATGTCTGCGGGCGCGCATCTTTCGTTATTGGTCATTGGCGTCGAACCGGCAGTCAAAGGCGCCGCAGTCAAATACGGCTGCGGTTTCATAAGGGACATGCCGGGTTATTTCGGCGGCTATTTCGGTCCTATAGTCATGACTTCGAAGGAAGACCAGGATGCCTGGCTCGCCGTCCTAGATCCAAAACACAACATCAAGGACTGCAAGGCGAACGTGCTTATGCTTTCCGGCACTGACGACATTTTTTTCTGGATGCCGATCGTCCTGTACACATACCGTGCAATCCCCACGCCAAAGAGCCTGATCATGCTGCCCAACGACAACCACAGCCAGGTGGGGAACGAGGAAATCCCGCTGCGATATTTCAAGTCAGTCCTGGGGACAGCTCCGGCATTTCCGGAAATCACCGGTCTGAACGCCAAAAAAGATGGAGACAAGGTTCTTCTTACCATGAAAGTCACCGCTCCTTCCAAGCTGACCAAGGTGGAATATGCGTTCAAGACGATGCCGGAAAAGACCTTCTGGTTCGGGAAATCAAACGATCCCAAGGTGTCTGTTGCGTGGACTGTCCAGCCGGCCGTGGAAAAGGACGGGATCTGGGAACTGACGGTTCCAGTACCCAAGGAGGGCGAGCAGATGGTGGCATACGGAATGGTGGAGGACGATACCGCTGCGAAATCCGCATCTGACACGGTTGAAATCCCCGAATATCCAAAGTGGCGAGGTCTCAAGCCGGCCGCAGCCTCTCCTGAAAGTGCTGCAAAATCAGCCGATGTCAAAGCTCCGGTTGAAGGAGAAAACCTGATTGCAGATCCCTCGTTCGAGGAACACAAGATGAACTTTAATTACGTCAACGGCCCCCACTGGGACGATGCCAAGGAAAATGCAAACACAGGGACGACGTCCGTCATCGTGCTTGGAGGCGACAAGCAGTACCTGGCCGCAGGCAGGCCGGTGGCAGGCGGGAAAAAATACAGTCTCGTCGTCCACTACCGCGCCGTGCGCGACGGACTCAAAGGCCGCATGCAGATCAACTGGAGCAAACAGGATGGAAAGTTCATCAAGTATGATATGAAGAACCCTTCTCTTCTGACTGAATACGGGAAGTTTGAAATGGAGGTCACGGCCCCTCCTGATGCCGCGAACGCCCTTCTCATCCTGGGAAGCGGATCCGGTCCCGAAGACAATATCTGGATGGATGATCTGTTCTTCGGAGCAGTGAAATGAATTTTGAACTTAATCGGCTTCGCCGGGATTTTTCAGTTTAACCTTCCCCTGCCAGCTTGCCTGGCAGGAAAGGGAGATTGGAGAGCTAAGGGGATGTCCCTTAGCCTCCCAATCTTTGCCTCCTGCGGGACAAGCCCGCAGGGGGGCAATAAATACAAATTCCTATACTATATAATTAATGAGCTGATTGCATAAAAAAAGGGAATCATAATGAAGAAAACCGCCGCCATGCTGATGATATCGGGATTATTTGGATTGGAATCTTTTTGCCATGCCGGAGATGATTTTTTCCCAGTTCCTGATTTCAAGGAACTTCCTCCCGACATACAGGTCGTATCGGAAAAAACCGATGCTGGCGTGAAGGTGACTGAAATGTATTTCGCAGGTGCCCCATTCAACGGAAAACCTACGAAGATCTACGGATTCTACTGCCGTCCGGAGAAGGACGGGAAGTATCCTGGCGTCCTGGAGATCCACGGCGCAGGGCTCCAGAAACTCGGTCCGGAATCAGGGATCGAATACGCCAGGAACGGTTTCTGCTGCTTCGTCATGGACTGGGCTGGACCTGCCCCAAAACGGGTGGAGGCCGGGGTACAGCACTCCAAGTTCGAGGCTGTCGGAAACATGGCCCGTCCGCTGCCGGAAGCGGAGAAAAGCAAGGCGCCGCCGCACGGCTGGAAGTCGTTCGGTCCGGAAGTGGACGGTATCCGCAACGGCGTCATGTTCGCCCGTCGTGCTGCGATGCTTCTCAAAAGCAAGCCCGAGGTCGACGCCGACCGGCTCTGCGTTGCGGGCATGTCGGCAGGCGCACACCTGGCACTTCTCATCCTTGGTGTCGAGCCGTCGTTCAAGGCGGGGGCGGTGAAGTATGGGCGGGCTTTCATCCGCGACTTGTATTTTGGTGGCTACTTCGGTCCGATGGTGATGTGCAGCAGGGAGGAGCAGGATGCCTGGCTTGCCGTTCTTGATCCGAAGCACAATATCGGAAAGTACAAGGCGAGTGTCCTTATTCTGTCAGGCACGGACGACATATTCTTCTGGATGCCTGGCGTGCTTGCCACCTATCGCGCGATCCCTGCTGACAAAAGACTGTTGATGCTGCCGAACGACAACCACAGCCAAGTCGGAAACGTGCCGATCCCTCTTTCCTATTTCAAGTCTGTTCTGGGCATGTCGCCGGCATGGCCTACCGTGGCCCGGCCAACGGCGAAGATCGATGGATCCAAGGCCGTGCTATCCGTGGAAGTCACCGGCCCGACAAAAATCGCCAAGGGATCCTTCTGGGTGAAGCGCATGCCCAAGGCCATCTTCGATTTCGGGCCGGGCCGGAAGGACAAACCTGAGACGCAGGTGAAATGGATCGAGGTTCCCGCCGCCGCAAAAGGCTCCGCATGGACTGCCGAGATCCCCTCCCCTGCGGCGGATGAACAGGTTGTCGCCTACGCCATGGCCGAAGACGAAGGCGGCGTAAAGGACTCCTCGGACACCGTCGAACTGCCCGACTACCCGCAATGGCGCGGCCTCGCCGTTTTTGAGCCCTGGGAACAGAAGTTCAAGGCCGCTGATTTCAAGACGTGCGAACTTGCGAATCCCGCAATGGCCGACAAGGTCCGCAAATCCGGAAATCTCCGCGGTCTCGCCAAGGATGAGAAGGGCGGCTACGCAACCGGCTGGTACCAGTACGAACTGTGGGTTCCGCGCAACGGATGGTACGAACTGCTCGTTCCTGGCGGGCACGGTGTCGAATACTTCATCGACAGGACAAATGTTTTCAACACGGAAGGTGACAAGGTCGGCACATTCTGGCTCGAGCAGGGACTGCGCCACACGATCCGTCTCCAGCGGTACCATTGGACGGGAATGCCGGCCGTCGAAGGGTTCACCGTCAAGGCGGTAGCACCGGACAATCTCGCGGGACAGATCCGCGCCACAGTTGCCGAAGACCGGACGATTATCCGTAAAGGGGAACCTCTGCGTCTGATGATCGAGACCGCCTCGCTTGCGGCTCCTGCCGAACTTGGCGTCACCGTCATGGAGAATCAGAAACCGCTCGAGGAAAAGAAGGTCGTCCTTCCAAATTTTCCGGGATTGACTCAGATCTCGCTCGAACTGCCATGCGGAAAGGAAGGAGCATTCACCGTATCGTTCACGCTGAATGGAAAACCTGTCGACAAGAAGGATCTCCGCCCGGTTTCGTTCAACGTAATCGACACGGCACGCCAGCAATCTTTAGGCGGCGAGATCAAGAGGAAGCTGATCAGGGAGATCGACTGTGCGGCAGCCGAACCTGAATTCACGTGCGGCGAAACCCGCGTAGTCCGCGGCGCATCCGGCGCCTACCGCGAGTCGGGGGACAAGGGCTATCTCGCGCACATGAACTCGACCGAGCCGACGTGGTTTGCCTACAAGGTGGAGGTCCCCGAGAAGCAGAAGCTCTACCAGATCGAGGTGGACTATCCAGACGATGCACTGCGCACCTATGTGATCGCCGTCCGTGAAGCCTCCGCCGACGCCTATCCGACAGCCGGAGGAGTCGACTGCGGCGGCGAGTTCGCGCTCTCGAACCAGATGCTCACACACTCAATCATGCACTGGGCGCGCACCACAGACCTGCGGATCCTTGTCATCCCGGCGCTCGACAGGCGCCGCGCGGCTGCGGCCAAGATCAGAGTCTACCAGGTTGACGACGATCTGCCGCTGCTTGAGACACCAGCCGCTGGCGGCCGTCATTTCGGCAACTGGTATGAGGAAGGCAGCAACTTCGTCTCCATGTACGGACCTCCCGACCGTTCGATGAGCGGGATGCTCACCGCCGCCGACCGCTGGGCGCGCACCATCCGCTACATGGGCGGCGACACCCTGTGGATGACCATGGTAGTCTACCAGTTCGGTCTATACCCGACCAAATACAATGTAAATTTTGGAGGACCATACAGCCCCGATCTTGTCCGCGCCGTCATCATGAACTGCGAGAAATACGGTATGGGCTTCATCGGTGAATTCCATCCCGAGGCGCGCGAGCTCGCATGGCCGGTGAACGCAGATCCCGCCAAGCTGCATCTCGCCACGAACAGGAACGGATCGATAAAGTCAAACGCCACCGAGCCCATCTACAACCCTCTCTGGCCGAAGAACCAGGAGTGGTACCTGGGGATGATCGGCGAATTCGTGGACCGCTACAAGGACTCTCCGGCGCTCAAGGGCGTCTGCCTGCGCCTGATGAGCTGGTGCAACCCCGGACTCAACAATTTCCACAGTCTCGACTGGGGCTACGACGACTACACCATCGGCCTCTTCGAAAAGGAGACCGGCAGGAAAATTCCTGTCGACGCCGGTGACACGAACCGCTTCCGCAAACGCTACGACTGGCTCATGGCCAACGCAAAGGCGGAATGGATCGACTGGCGCTGCGCCAAGATTACCGAGCTCTATGCGAAGATCGCAGCCCGTGTGCGCCAGGCCAAGCCAGATCTTCTCGTGCTCTCCAACTACAGTCTTTCAGATGAGATGGAAGACCCGCGCGAAGCAGGCATAGATCCGATAAAACTCCAGATGATCCCTGGTGTCGTACTCGTCAGTGGCGCAGGCTACGGACGCAGGCAGGGCGATGAGATGGCCGTCCAGAAAGGCCGCGACGAACTTCTAGATCCCACCGCGATGAAACGTTTCGCCGCTCCGGACGGACGCGGTTCCTTTCTCGACGGCGCTAGCTATTTCGAGGCGACTGAAGTAGTGGCGACTCCGGAGGCTCTGGGTTTCCCGAAGGACACCAAGCGCACCTGGATGAGCGGCGTTGTCAATCCCGCCGGACGACATGCCAACGAGCGCTGGGCCGTCCAACTCGCCGAGACCGACACCGCATTCATCGCCGACGGCGGCAACGCATACACGGTCGGACAGCCCGTGCTCCGCGAGTTCCTGCGCGAATACCGCGCCCTGCCTGATGCCGCATTTTCTAAATTCGCAGGCGCCACGGATCCCGTCGCCGTGTGGTTTTCGGGCGGAGCGAAGTCAAATCAGTCGGATCGACCGGATCAGTCGGATCTGTCCGATCAGTCAAAAAAATACTTCCTCTTCTATGCTGTCAACCGCGAACGCTATCCGGTAAAGGTTCAGATCGCAGTCAAGAACACGGATAAGGTCGAACGTCTGGCTACGAAGGAGCTTGTTCCTCTGAAGGACGGAATCCTCTCTTTTGATCTCAAGCCGTACGAGCTTGTGACGTTCAAGGCTGCGATCGGTGCGGAGATTGCATCGGTCAAGGTCGAAGTTCCCGAGACAGACCGCAGGCATGCGGAAAATCTCGTGTCATTCCTCGGAAAACTCGCGACCGACGCCAAGGCGGGAAAACTTGGTGTGGCGTTACGTCCGGACGAATTGAAACTGCTTGAAGCCAGCGCCACCTGCGCGAAGACGGAATTTGACAAAGGACATTTCTGGCGGGTCAGGACAATGGCTGAGCATCGTTCGCTGCGGCTTATCTACAACCGGTGCAAACAGCAGCCACCCAAGCTCCGCGAGACAGGCGCGCCTGTCCCGTCCGTAGGCGCCTTCGCGCCCGACGAACTTCTCAAACGACTCGTCAAAGGCAGGGCCGAACTCGGAAAGCCTGATGAAATCTGGCCAGGTGAAACGTTATTGACCTCGAAGGATCCGGAATTGGAGTTCGAACTGGACATACCTTTCGACGCGATGACAGGCATCGAGCTTGCGATTGTCGCAGGCGGAGGATTCGGTCCGCTCGAACTTTCCATCGACGGGAAATCCGCCGGTATCTTGAAAAGCACTGCGGAAGCAGCCTCTCCTCGTCCGGCACTCGCCCGTCTTGACGGCGTCGTCAAAATGCGTCAGGGAAAAGTGCGACTTTCGCTGAAGCGTCTTTCCGGCGATCAGACGGCGATCCGTTTCGTAGCCATTTCTCCTGTCTTCACCGACATCGTCTCGGGCAACTGGATGGCTGCAGGGCCGTTCATCGTCGGTGATGCCGGAGACAAAGACTCTGGTGCGAAAGTCGATGCCGCGATGCGTGAGAAGAACTGGCGGCCCCCGGAAGTCAACCGGGATCCCGCCGCAGTGTACGAAGTTGCAGACGGCGTAAAGCGCGGCTGGGTAAAACTGGACGGCACCAGCGACTTCATCAATCTCGGACGCCTGTTCGACCGGTACTTCGGAACGATCAGCTATGGCATCACCTACATACATTCGTCATCGGAGACACATGTCCGCCTTCTCTACGGCATGGACTACTGGATGAAGATCTGGATCAACGGCGAACTGGTCAAGGATGTCGAGACGCATGGAGGCGCGCCGTTCAAGGGGCAGTTCCAGGTCGATGTCCCGCTCAAGGCCGGTGCGAACGAACTGCTGGTGAAAGTGGCCGCAGGCAGTCTCGGCAGCGGATTCTGGATGGAGGTAAGCGATCCCGGCGATCTGCGGTTTTCGCAGAGTTCAAAATAAGGAAACGTGAGCTGATTGAAAAATATAAGAACATACTATTGCGGACATATCTCTTGTTGGTGTTCACGGCTTTAGCGTGTCTAAATTGTTGAATACTAAGGCACACTAAAGTTGTGAACACCAACCTCAGCATACAAATGAAAAAGAGGCAGATTTTAAATTGCCTCGTCTCGAAATAGAATGGAGGTCTTTTTATGTCAAGATTGATTTATCCCTGTCTGATCGCCCTCATCTGCCTCATCACAGGCATCCAGTCTTCCCTTCACGCCGAAGACGCCTGGAAGAAGCAGTTTAATGCAGTTGAGTTCGACCGCGCCAATCTGGTCAACCCGTCAAATGTCGAGAAGGTGAAAGCTGCCGGAAATCTTGCCGGGAAAATCCAGCCCAAGGACTGGTTCGCCATCGCCGGAAACTTTGAATACGACTTTTCCGCTCCTGCCGACGGATGGTACGAAATGCTGGTCCAGCCGGCCTCCTCTGCAGGAAGCCATGAGTTCAGCATCGACGGCAAGGATTCAGCAATAGTTACCTGGGGCGGAGACAAGATCGGCAACTACTGGCTGGCGGCCGGCAAGCACACTATGCGGGTGCAGCGGTACATCTGGACCGGATTCTCACCGATCACCGGTTTCACCATCCAGAAGAGCGGTACTGAATTGTGCCGTAACATCCGTATCAAACAGTCGAGCGACCGCAATGTCCTCCGCAAAGGAGAAACTTTTGAGCTGGAGTTGGCTTCTACCGCCGCAGGAACAATTACCGCATGTGTCACCGATACCGACTCAAAAACTGCGGTCGGACGTTACCCGTTGAAACTTTCTGCAAGTGAGAAACCTGCCACCAGCAAGATGTCAATACCGTGCCAGAAGGAAGGTGTCTTCACAATCACATTCGAGATCGATGGAAAGGCAATGGACCGCGATCTGCCTCCAGTCAGGTTCACAGTCATCGATACCGCACCGGAACAGCGGACAGGCGGAGAAATAAAGAAATCCCTCGTCCAGGAAATCGACTGCGTGACGACTTCTCCAGACTATTCCGGAGCCGGCGGTTCCCAGATTGTCAAAAAGCCGTTCGGCAGCTACCGCGAGTCAGGCGCTGTTGGCTGGATCCAGAACCAGAATGCCACCGACTGCAGCTGGTTCGCCTACAAGATGACGGTGCCGGAAGCGCAGCAGCCCTATATCCTCGAAGTCGATTATCCTGATGACGCGTTTCGCACATTCTGCGTCGCGATCAAGGAGAGTGCAGTCGCCTCATATCCGATAGTGGGAGGCGTGGACTGCGGTGGAGAGTTCTCATTATCAAATTCCATGCTGACGCACAGCATTGTCTTCTGGCCTCTGACCGCTGACCTGCGCATTCTTCTGATCACCCCGCAGACCGGCCGCCGCGCAGCTGCAAACAGGATCCGCCTGTTCAAGGTTGAAGGCGGATTCCCGCTTCCCTCACTGCCTTCCGCCGGTGCCCGTCAGTTCGCAAACTGGTATGAGGAAGGCACGAATTTCCTCGGCTTTTATGGCATCCAGTCCGCCAACGTAAAAGGAATTATGCTTGGTGCCGACCGTTGGGCACGCTCAATCGCGTGGATGGGCGGCGACACCCTGGTACCAACCGTCTCTGTCTACCAGATGAACCTCTTCCCTTCACGGTTCAACATCAGTTTCACAGATCCGTCCGCGACCGACACCGTCCGCATCATCCTCATGAAGTGCGAGAAGTACGGCATGAAGTTCATCGGCGAATTCCATCCGGAGGCGCGCGAACTTGCATGGGGCAGCCCCGCCTATGGCGGAATCGAATGCACCTATCTGATATCTAAGGACGGCAAAACCGGAGGCAACGGACCCAAGTTCAACCCGATCCATCCAAAGAACAGCGAATGGTATCTGGGGATGATCGGTGAGTTCGTAGACCGCTACAAGGACTCGCCGTCCCTCCAGGGCGTGAGCCTCCGCATGATGACCTGGGTGAACCCGGCCTTGAACAACTTCCATTCGCTGGACTGGGGTTATGACGACTACACAATCGGCCTTTTTGAAAAGGAGGCCGGTGTCAAGATTCCATTGAAGGCTGCCGGACATGAACGGTTCAAGGCGCGTTATGACTGGCTCATCGCAAACGCCAGGGAAAAGTGGATCACCTGGCGCTGTGCGAAAATAGCAGACCTGTACCGGCGCATAAGCGAGCGGGTACAAAAAGCTCGTCCCGATCTGCTGGTCTATTCAGACATCTTCGGCGGCTTTCCAGATGATCTGCGCGAGGCCGGTGTCGACACCAGGCTGTTGTCGACGATCGGAGGAGTGCGCCTGGTGAACTCCCTGCACGGCTATGGAAGGCGCCAGCATTCTGAGATGGAAACCCAGGAGGCGCGGGATGCCCTCATGAGCCCTTCGTCCCTCAATGCGGTCAGCAATCCGGCAGATCTGAACGGCTATCTGTTCGGTGCAGGTTATTTCGAGGCTATTGAGACTGTCGTACCGCCTGACGCTATTGGATTGCCGGCCAACAGCAAGCGGACCTGGATGAGCGGGGTGGTGAATCCCGCAGGACGCCATGCCCTTGAACGATGGGCGATAGCAGTTGCCGAAGGCGACGCCATCTATCTGAGCGACGGTGGCAACGCCTACACCCTGGGTCAGCCGATCCTCCAGGAATTCCTTCAGGAATACCGTCGCCTTCCATGCGTGAAATTCACGCCCATAAAAGAGGCCAGTGATCCTGTCGCAGTGCGGCAGTCCAGGAGAAGTGGTCAGCGGCCAGTGACCAGTGGCCAGAAAAATCCAAACACAAATAACCAATCACCGATAACTGATAACTTCCTCTTCTACGCGGTCAGCCGCGTGGGATATCCTGTCCAGCTCGACATCCAGTTCGCCCAGCCTGGTTTTTTCCAGAAACTGTTTGGTAAAAAAATAACAGTAAAGCGCTTGTCTACAGGTGAAACTGTTCCTTTGAAAGATGGTCTGCTGAATATGGAACTCAAACCCTACCAGCTGTTGGCGTTCTCTACAGATCCGGACGCGGAGATTCTAAAAGTCAAAACAAATCCACCGGTTGCGGAACTCGCAAAAATATCCCGTCAGGTCGAATGGCTGGAGAAATTATCCAAGGACATTGCCGCTGGAAGAATAAAGGCTAAAATAGAACCAGCCGACCGCAAGACACTTGACGCCATGGCCGTCGAAGCCCGCGCCAGCCTGGCCGCCGGACATCTCTGGCAGGTCAGCGGCATCATGCAAAACCACAAGCTGCTGAAAATCTATCAGCTGACCGACCGCTTCCCGCCGTCCTCCCATTTCCGCGTAAATCTTGCCGCACAGAAGATGAGTCATGGACTCCTCAGGTTCCTAAACAATAAGTTTCCACAAAAGGATCTGAGCAATCCAGGCGATCTGCTGCCCTTGATTTCGCCCGACAAAGGGTCTCCGGAACTGGCATTGTGCAAAGAGAGCGGCTGTGATTTCCCGTTAGTGACATGGGCTGGGAATATGGCCCGGCTGCGACTTCCGTTCACGGTCAGGGAACCGCTGCGCTTCCGCATCTGGCTACGCATGGCGGTGTTTTCCGGCAGCGCGGAACTTTTCATTGTCGATGCAAAGGGAAAGGAAATCGCCCTGAAACCCCTGGTATCTGAAACTGGCTTGCAGACAGCAGAAAGCACCGAGCCGATCACGCTGCTCCCCGGCGACACCCAGCTCACATTCCGAAATAAAGGGACGGCTCCCGTATACCTTGAACAGGTATTCCTGGAACCTGTACCTACCAGGATCTCCACTTTGCAGTTTGTCGGGTATTTCCCGAATCCGGATAACAAGAACTGGACCGTGCCACTTCCGCCCGAAGGTGAAAACGGCAGATCTGCAACAGCGGTATTCGATGGAACTGACGGCAAGTCCGCCGGCAAGGTCTCATGGAAGCCAATGCCAAAGGAATTGATCAACGCCCAGGCGCATGTGGCGGTATGCCCGCCCGGCCCGCTGGGGCCGGAAGTAATCGCATACTGCCGGACTACAATAAAATCGCCCGATGCCCGCGATGCATCACTGCTCTATCTTGGCGCCGACAATTTCCGTATTTTCCTGAATGGAGAGCTCGTGCTGGATACCATCAAGGACAAGATCGACGTCTGGTGGCCGTCGGGCTTCAAGATCCTTCCTGTGAAACTGAAGAAGGGCTCGAATGAACTGCTGGTCAAGATGGCGAACAAGAACGGGTCATCCGCCGCGTACAAGATAATTTATTTCGAGGGAATGATCACTGATCCGGGCGATCTGGCTTTTCTTATAGAAGACAATGTAAAACAGCAGTAAGTTATGTTAGGAAATAAACAGCCGAGGTAATTTCAAAAGCAGCCAGTTACCCGAACGAAGTGACGGTGCGAAGTAAATTCAGCGGCCTACTGCGGTGTCCGCAGTTTTATCAGTGTGAAACTTAAGTAGTTTTTGTCTCCGCATTGCGCGGGACAAGCGTCGCTTCGCTCGGCTATGCGATCTCCGAGCGCAAAAGACAAAGAGGCCGATTGCGCCAAGGATGTC
>JBAQUG010000420.1:0-2474 GCA_049297395.1 Victivallales bacterium
AATGCATGGATTCCCGTCCCAAAGGGCTGGCGTTCTTCCGGCCGCTCCTTGTTCGTCATCCCGACTCCCTGCGGGGTCGGGACTCCTCTTTCGCACCATGATAATCAATCCGAAATATTCGCCAGCAAATACCCAAGTTATTTTTTAGCGGACCCTTAAGCAACCAAGGCCTTTTTATTGGTTTTCCCGTTATCGTTGAACAACGGTATCTGCACGCGTACGGTGGTGCCTCTGCCCTTTTCGGATGCAATTTCGAACGTCCCTCCGACCATTTCGGCACGCTCGCGCATGCCGAGGACACCCAGTCGGGCGCCCCGTCTTAAGCTGAGTGCGCGATTCACATCAAAGGACTTTCCGTTATCGCTTATCGTCATGCAGATGGCATCAGACTGTATCTTAAGGGACACCTTCGCCTGGGTGGCTTTCGCATGCTTGGTGACATTGGTGAGTGCTTCCTGGGCGACGCGGTAGAGCACAGTCCGTTTGATATTGTCCAACTTTTCAATTCTGTCAGCAGTCAAGGCCGTGAAGCGAATCTGGAGACCCGTTCGTTTTCCGAACTCCTTCATGAAGGCGAGGAGCGCGGGGACGAGTCCAAGGTCATCAAGCATCGCCGGACGCAGTTCACACGCGAAGCGGTGTACGGCAGCCACTGATTTTTCCACCAGGCATTGCGTTTTGGAGATCTTCTTCTTAAGGTTCCCGGAATTGGTCGAGACCTCCATTTTCAGCGTGTCCAGCCTGATATTAATGCTCGTCAGGATCTGGCTGATGTCGTCATGCAGTTCGCGGCTGATGTGCTTCCGTTCTTCCTCCTGCGCCATTAGGATTTGGCGGGAGAGATGACGCATCTGTTCCTGCATGAGTCGCGACTCTGCCAACAGCTGGCCATAGTGAAACTGGCTTTTCCTGAGTGCCTCTTCCGTAGTCTTGCGCCTGAGGGTCTCCCGCTGCATCCGCATTTTTGCAGCATACAGCGTGTTGCGCGACTTCTTATTCATTTGAAAGACCCCCTTTTAAGTGCTGGCAGTAGCCCGTATCAATGGCTTTGGCAGTTTCCCCCGCGCTGAAAATCATTTACTTCCTGCAATGGCCGTAATATAGACGAAAAACGGAGTGAAGTCAATTATCATTATGGTAGGTGTTCACCCCATGCAGAAGCAGGTTTACACCCCATACCAAAAATCTAGGCAGGCCCTATACTGGGTTGGGCAGAGTAAATGACAGAAGAAAGGAGGAGAGCCGGCAAAGAGGCATGGAGGATGATGTTCGGAAGTGCGTAAGTTCCAGAGTTCGGAAATTTAAAAATTAATGGGAATATTTTCCCGAAACAATGAAAGATAAAGGTAGAAGAATGAAACAGAAATCAATATATCACTTGGCGTTTATGGCGGCTGCGGCCTCAATGTTCGTAACCACTTCACCGCTGCGCGCATCGGATGTAGATGACAAGATAGAGTCGTCGTTCAAGAATACTTATGTCTACAAGACCTATCTCAAGGATGATGCGGTAAAGGCCGAGGCCAAGAATGGTGCAGTGACTCTTACCGGTACTGTGGCCGAAGAATCCCACAAGGCCCTGGCTCAGGATACCGTGGCAGGCCTGCCCGGCGTCACCAGCGTGGATAATAAACTTGCAACCCCGGCCGAAGTCGTGGCGGAAAACGCGGATACATGGATTGGCAGGAAAGTGAAACTCGCACTGCTGTTCCATCGCAACGTAAACTACAGCAAGACCACCGTCGAGGTGAAAGATAAGGTCGTGACGCTGAAAGGCGAAGCTTCAAGCGCGGCACAGAAGGAACTGACCGCCGAATACGCCAAAGATATCGACGGCGTTAAGGAAGTGAAGAATGAGATGACGGTGGCGGCGGCTCCGGAACCGGCTGAACGGACAGAGGGGCAGAAAATTGATGATGCGTCCGTAACCGCCCAGGTCAAGACGGCGTTGTCGACACATCTCTCTTCCAGTTCAATAAAGCCCAAGGTTGACACGCGCAATGGCGAGGTCACGTTGACCGGAATTGCCAAGAACGAGGCCGAAATGTCCCTGGTTACCAAGTTAGTCACCGACATCAAGGGAGTTACAAGCGTGAAGAACCAGATGACTATAGAAGCGGCAAAAACCAAATAACCTGGCGGATTGTTGCCGGCTGGTGCACACCCCGTCGCCAGCCGGTGGCAATTCTGACAAATTTAAAAGGAGTAATAACATGAATTTAGGAACGATACTGTTAATTGTCTTGATTCTCGTTCTCGTGGGCGCATTACCAACTTGGCCGCACAGCAAGAGCTGGGGCTACTACCCAAGCGGCGGGCTTGGGCTCGTTGTCGTGATTCTGCTCATATTGGTCCTTGCGGGCCGGATTTAGAGACCTGTCTACTATACGCATATTCTGTACAATCGACATCCGCCGTCAAGAGAGGGTTTACAATCCCCTGCCAGCTTGACTGGCAGGAAATAAAGATTGCCA
>JBAQUG010000421.1:0-5706 GCA_049297395.1 Victivallales bacterium
CGGTCTCGGGACTGGGTTTGCCTCTAAGCATTTCATCTGTGATTCCGGTAAGATCCGTTATGAAATATGGCAGGCGGCAGCCGGGATGCATCAGCTGGACAAAGGAGTCCGCGACTTCACCGTCACGTACGATTACCGCCGCCACCTCGATGACACGGCAGCAGTCCGCACCGAGACCGGTAGTCTCGAAATCTATGACTGCAAATTCATTGGACATCCTGGACCGCCTCCGTTTGTCTATGAAACATAGGGTAAGACGGAAGCTTTCAAAGTCAAGGCGCAATACTCACTTCCTCTCCATCATCCCTGTCTACGCCATTGGAGCATGCCGAAAAGATGTCAAGGTGTGAATCTTGACTTTGAGCCTCCGGATGTTCTATTCTAGACTTTCAACCGGTAATAGCGCTGTACGGATAATAACAATTACAGTCAGAGGGATGCTCGTCTGGGCAAATCGTCCCATTGATGTCCTGTCCGACAACCACGCCGACGCAATGCGTCGATGGGTGAAGCTTGTTGCTTCCGGGAAACTTTCATTCCCCGCGCACATCCTGCATGTTGATGAGCACCACGACATGATGGATCAGAAAAACACCATCAACTGCTTGCAGATTCGGGAAATAGAGTAAACTCTTATAAATCTTGCCATTCACCGTTTTATTAACACGGTAGAATGGATAAGTTATATGGCAAAGTGAATTCTGAGAGGTTTGTAATATGTCTGCACCGCAGGAAATCCTGAAACTTGTTGAACGGTTCAAAAACAACCGTGATTCGTACATTTCCGACGACTACAAGGAGACACGCCTCAGGATCGAGTTCCTTGATCCCTTTTTCAAGGCTCTCGGATGGGATATCAACAACGAGCAGGGACATGCCGAAGCTTATAAGGACGTAGTCCACGAGGATGCCATCAAGGTCGGCTCTGCAACCGAAGCCCCGGACTACTGCTTCCGTATCGGCGGCACAAGGAAGTTCTTTGTTGAGGCGAAGAAGCCCTCCGTAAACATCAGGGATGCCGTCCATCCCGCCTTCAAGCTCAGAAGATATGCCTGGTCCTCCAAGCTCCTTCTAAGCATCCTGACCGACTTCGATGAGTTTGCCGTATATGACTGCCGCCCAAAGCCTGACAAAAACGATTCCTCTGCAACTGGCAGGATCATGTACTTTGCCTACGCGCGTCAATACCGTGCTGGGAACAGGGGAAAATGAAGAATCCGATGGACAGACAACTTGAAGGACAGCTTTCCAGGAGGGCCGTGGAAATCGGACACAATGGAGATGTTGCCGCATTCGATGAACTTCTGTCTCTTTTGCAGTCCTCATCGGCGAATGTGCGCAGGCTTGCCGTGTCCGCATTGGGCAAATTGGCTTGGATGGGAATTGATCGGCCTGTGGCGGTGAAGGCATTGGGAAATGTCTTGCGCAATGATCCTCACCCTCAGACGCGCCAATATGCCATCAGGGCATTGAAGGCGTACGGCGCGGCCGCGCAGGAGCATCTGGACGACTTGCGCGACATGGCGGGAAATCCTTCTGAAAAGCCCTATGTTCAGCATGATGCGGCTGCCGCCGTCACCTTCATCGAGGAAGCCGTACGCATTGCGGCTTCCGCGGAGGAGAAACGATGTCAGCGCTGTAATGTTCGCATCACTGCGGACGAGTATGCACGTTCACAACATGCCTTTCAGCGCATGTTCTGCGACCGCTGTTTCGACGAGGTGTTTCTTGAAAGGCGTAATTTTGAGACACAGGTGGAGCTGAACAAGATCATCGAGGTTGGCGACGGCACTGTTGTCCAATCGGAAGGGGAACGTAAGATCGCCCAATGGCTGACATCCAACGGGCTTGCATATCGGTATGATGCCAAGTTCCGTATCATAGGAGAGTTTCAGATCCGTCCGGACTTCTATCTGCCGGAGCTTGATGTGTATATCGAATATTGGGGGCTTGACACACCACAATACAAGATGAGCATGTTCAAGAAACAGACGCTCTACCAGCAGGAAGGAAAGCGTATCATTTCCGTATATCCGAAGGATCTGCCGACCTTGGACATTCTCCTGACATCGAAGCTAAGGTTTTTCGGCGTTGATGTCGGCGTTGGCGCGCGGAGCAAAGTCAGCGTGAATCAGGAAAAATAAAGATCATTCCGCATTTCGGCGTCGTTAGCACTTAAGATATTAAGCATGAGACAGATGCGATTAAATTCGGCGGAAAAAGCGGTTTTATAGAGGCTATTTATCCTTGAAATGTTGGGCTTTAGCCCGACAATCTTAAATAGGCGGGTTAAAACCCACCCTACTTGAAGGCAAGCCGTACAGCTTAACGGTTACTTAAAAAGAGTGTTTAATGATCGTGTTTGCATGTGAAAGGAAATTTCAAATCACAGGCTGGAAGCCTGTGCTACATTGAGTCGGGAGCAATTTCCCGCAATTGACAAGATCATCCTGATAATCCTGCTTGCCTCGCCATAGCCCAAAGGGCGGCGGCGGGTTATCCTGTCAATATGTTTCCGAAAATTAATTGGAGTAAAGCGATGAAGATAAGGAAAGGTCCCCAGGTCATCATTCGGAAGAAAAATCCCGAAGAGGAGCTGTGCATCCTCGTTGAGAATGGAGTTCCGTGCCAGAACCGCCGGGCTGTGCGCGGGCTATGCTACGCCCACATTGGCTACCTCCGCCGCATCAAGACCTTCGAGGAATTTGCCCTGCCCAGGAAGAGGATGTCCCTCAAGCCGAACCCGGATGCGGCGGAAGGCATTTGCCGGTTGCTCGTGAACGGAGTTCCCTGTTCGTCTCCCGCACTTCAGCGCGGGCTCTGCAAGTGCCATTACCAGACCATATGGAAGCGGGCGGATCTGAAACTGGAGGATTTCGCCGTCGATCATGTCAAGCCCGGCCTTCTCCGCAAGCGCTATCCTGTCGAAGGCGTGTGCGTCATCCGGGAACGCATGCCCGATGGCAGCACCGCGCCCTGCACCGGGAAAGCGCGTGGCAGGGGTCTCTGCAGGAGCCATTACCGACGACTGGAAGGATCGCCGGAACTCTTTGCCTCTTTAGCCAACCCACCCCGGGAGAAGGACACGTTCCGCCTCAAGAAGTCCCTGGAGCCCGGGCAGTGCGCAATCATCCATAACAACGTGCCATGCGTTAATCCGGGGCCGGGGTTTCGTCGCGTTTGCCATTACCACTACTCCGCCCTCAGACAGGCGGGAATGCTTGAGGAGCTGACGGCCCAGTTCAAGAATAAAATCGACGTATTCGAAAGGAAGCCGGACAGTGCCATAGTAGAAGGATTCTGCTGCATGATTGTGAACGGTGTGCGCTGCACCAGCAAGACTTGGCAGAGAGGCCTCTGCTTGTCCTGCTACCAGTGGATCAAAAAAACACATGGGGCCGAGTTCGAGAAGCTCGCGCTTCCCGATAGCCGCCAGAAGCCTGAAGCCGCACTCCGTCGAAGGCATCCCCTGGTCAAGGGACTCTGTCTCCTGGTTGTGGACGAAGTTCCGTGTCGTTGCGCCTCCAAGATACGGGGTCTGTGCGACGCCCACTATGCACTGGTCCGTTCCCGGAAGCTCCTGGATCAGATCGCCCTGACGGCGGCACAGATGCAGACATTGCCGGACACGCCACACTTTTACTTCGACAAGAACGTGGTCATTGACTTCGTGCGGCACGAGCTCTTCCGCGACGCCACCGTTCCGGAGTCCGTAGCGCTGGTAATGGCGGTGCTCCGGCAGAAGATCTTCGCCACGATCAGCCTTGATTGCACCCGCGCCCTTTACAGCTACCTGGGACACCGTCTGGCCCGGCCAGTGGACGAGGGCGGCAAGAGTCTGCCACCCCGTGAAGCGGAGAAGCAGGCCCGGGAGTATATTGGGCAGCTCTTCTTCCGACGTGGAGGGCTTTGGCAACTACTGCCGTTCAGGGAGGAGCAAATGGAGTTTTGCACGGCCGGACAGCGATTGCCGGAGCTCTCCCTGGAGGATGCGCTGGAAGTCCATCTCTACGCTCAGGCCAAGGCGGAGTGCGGGGTCACCATGTTCGTTACTGCGGATTACGAGATATTGGAGCGTAGCGGGGGAGTGCATCCCCGAAAGGTGGTTGAAGCATTCACGGAACTGCAGGCGTTGGTGCCAAAGGGAAGGGAAGGAAATACAAGAAATGCTGTCTGAAGTGAAACTATTCCGCGCTTTTCATCATAGTACACAGCACTTGGATACAACCCTTACCAGGCATACACTAAAATCACGGAAAAGGAGTTTTTGACATGGACGACAAGACGAGGAGGAAATTTGCGGATCTCGCATGGCAGGATCTGGAAGACTGGGCGGGAGCTCGCGTGGTCGGTCGTGGAAAAGGCTACAAGAGGGAAGTCGAGGATTTGAATGTGACCGAGGATGGCTTTCTCATAGCCTGGGTTCATGGAAGCAGAAAATACGCCACAAAAGTAGGTTTCAATGACAAGGGCAGGCTGTCAAGCGACTGTAGTTGTCCATATGGAGGAGCGTGTAAGCATGCCGTGGCGATGATACTTGTTTTCCTTGATGCCATTAAGAAGGGGGAAGCGTTCCCCGTTGCCGATTCAGACGACAGGCGGCTAAAACTATCTGAAAATGACGATCTTGATGACGATGATGATGATTTCGAATTCTCGGATTTGGATGAGGATGAAGATTATTCAGAGGAGGAAGACGAGGGAGAAGACGGGGCGGAGAAGATGTCCGCAAAAAAACAGGATACCAGCAAGAAATCTCCCTTCAAAGATTATCTTGACGGGCTTGACAAGGGAGAGCTGGTCGGAATGCTCATGGAATTGGCGCAGAAAAACTGTGATGTACATGAGGATCTTTCTACACGCATCACGTTCAAGTCTGGCGATTATGACAAATTAGCGAAAAGCATCAAAAGGGAGATCGACTCAATCAGTAGTGAGCCGGCATACTCGGATTCCTGGTCTGACGACAGCAACATTCCTGACTATTCGAAAGTCGAAGAAAAGCTCAGGAAACTGCTTGAGGCAGGAAAAGCCGATGAAGTCGTAAGCCTTGGCGAACATCTGTGGAAAAGGGGAATGGAACAAGTTGGGATGAGCCATGACGAAGGGGAGCTCGGGTGTGAAATCACGCGGTGCATGGGAGTCGTCTTCGAGGCGCTTGCAAAAACATCGATGCCACGCTGGAAGCGCATCCTGTGGAAAATTGACATGGAACTTTCCGATGAATATTCGATCCTCGACGGCATTAAAATACCGTTGTCAGAAAATGGAGCGTCCAAGGAAGACTGGAATAATGTCGCCAGCGAGCTTGCCAAGCGACTGTTGCCGGTGAGACCGCCAAGGGATGAAAAGAATCGCAGTAGTCATGAAGGATATATCCGTAAAAAAACAATGAAACGGCTGATTACCGCCCTGAAAAGCGCCGGTCGGGAAGATGAAGTGATTCCGCTTCTTGAACGCGAAGCGCCGGTTACAAGTTGTTATGAAGACCTTGTAGATTCGCTCGTTGGCGCCGGAAAGATTGATGAAGCCGAAAAATATGCGCGTGAAGGTTTTTCCAGAACAATAGAAAAACTGCCCGGGATAGCATGGATACTTGTCGAGAGACTGCAAAAGATTGCTGTTAAGAGAAAAGACAAGCTACTTTCGACCTCCTATCTTGCGATGAAATTTTTTGACAGCCCCGGGCTTTCACAGTTCCTTGAA
>JBAQUG010000422.1:0-9171 GCA_049297395.1 Victivallales bacterium
TGACGCCTGCCGACTATATCATCAGGCTGAGGACCAGGCATGCGGCGGATCTTCTGAAAAACAGGAACATCAGGATCTTTGAAATCGCTTCAGCAAGCGGCTTCCATGACAGCAACTATTTTTCCAGGATCTTTAGAAAGCACTATGGCAGATCCCCCCTAGGATTCAGGACGGGGATTTGACCCATTGCCTCACCCCCGCAGGAAATCGGACACGCTTCTCAGCCCGGGCTGGATTTCGTCCTTGCCAGCAGCTGCGGATCATCCGCATCCACCGCATCCCCGAGCATTGTCTGACGGTAAATATTCACTGAAGGACGGTTCAGTGAATATTTACAGCGAAACGTCGTTGCCCAGCGCATGGCTCATCGGCGAGCCGGCCATGAGTATTTCTATGTTTTTTCCTGAATTCAAGCCATTAAACCGGCGGACCCTTAATCTGTCAACGCGCACTATCAATCTTCCTTTCAAACATCATTGGAACTGGCAAGTCATTGATCTTGCTTCGCAGTATCGCTTCGCCCTGTCCGTCCGCGCCGCTTCCGTAGCTTATCATCCATTCGGACGCCACGGGGCGATCAAGCTCAATCCTCGCCTCGTTTCCGGCAATGGCTGTCGACACCACCTGGACATCGGTGAGGAGCTCGCCTCCGTTGACGAAACTGAAACCGACGGACTTCGCATTCTCCTTGCCGTCCCAGGCAGCTATGCGCAGAGGCTGGTCATAGGTCAGGGTCAATTGTCTGTCGCCGGTCTTGCGGACGCTTTGCAGTGAAGGGTATGCCATCTTCTTCTCGCCGTAGACGCCATGCTGGATCGCCGATGTCCAACGCCCGGCGTAGACACGCATGTTATCCGCCATCTTGTAATGGACGCCGTCGGTCGGCATGATGTCGTAGGTGACGGCACCTTGCAAGGCATGCGGATGCTCGGTCCAGACCTCCTGTTGCGCCCGGCGGATATTGTCGTTTTCCCGCCGCTTCGATTCCGGAGTGTTCAGGTTCGTTATCTGGCCCACGAGGACGGGAGCGCGGAACGCGTCCCACAGGTCGGTGACCACCGCCACAAGATGTTCCTTATATGCGGTGTAGTCGCCCTTTACATTGAGGGCGTTCCAGTGGGTCATGTCGTTCTCCCCCTGATGATAGATCACCGCCTTTATCTTCATAGTGCCACCGGTTGCGGCTTTGACGATCTCCACGGTGCGGGCAAACATCCCGCCTTCACCCCAGGCGTTCTTCGATGTGGCTCCATCCACGTGCCGCCACTGTCTCGCAACGGTGCTTCCGAGCGCCGCCGTGATAAATCCGACAGGTATCCTGTGGTCTGGGATAAGGTCGTTCAGGACAATCGGCCACGGTGACGCAGACACTGGATCGTTGGACGACGGATCGTCCCCTTTTGACCATTTTCCCTGATGGTATTTGACACCGATAAAAGGATTATCCAGATTCATCTCCACCATTACCGTACCGCGTCCATCGGCGTTTGACTGTCCAGTGATCAGAAACAGATCTCCGACACCGACCGTCTCCACTCGTCCATGCGACTCGGCTCCTCCCAGCGTTCTCACCTCAAGTGCTCCTTGACCCGTCTGTCCGGTGATGCCACCGGAAAACGCGGTTCCGTCGGCGAGTATTTTTACCTCCTGCCATTCGCCTCCATTGAAGCGGGCCTTCACCTTCCCGGCTTTTTGCCCGACCGGAATCTTCCCGCTCACCGTGATGATGCCTGTCGTGTCCGTGTCGCGCTGGATCACCGTGAAAGGCGAGGGATGCTCGATCAGGAGATCTGCAGCGGTGAGTGGCGAGGCCGCGGCGAACAGTCCTAAGACGGCGCATGGTGCATTTTTCATGACTGCCTTCCGTAATTGTCCGATAGTGCTTTTGATCTTCATGCTTTTTTTATTCCTTGCCCAGGGTTATATCGTCAAAGAAAACTTCCGCCTTGCCGTCGAAACGAACGCCGACATACACCCCCATCCTTACCGCATTTTCAGGAGCCGTAGTTTTTGTGATATATGTTTTCCATTCGCCGGCCCACTCCAAGGGAATAGACAGGTAAGGATCTATCCAACGTCCATCTTTATCAATAAAATATAAGACGCAGCCAGAGAGAGCGGCACCATTAAGCGGAGAAGGCAATGCCTTGCTCCTGAATGACAGAGTATAAGTCTGCCACGGATCGCAGTTGATTTCCTGTTTGAACCAGAGTTGAGTCTTAACCGGATCAGTTGTTCCGATCCAGAGGCATTTGTTGCCGTCAGACTCTTTTACTGTTCCATATCTGTAGTTTTTGATCGCCGCGCCGCCTTGGCAGAAAAGCCATCCCGGTATGCTGGTGCCGTCACCTTCTTTGAGGTCTCCATTCCTTAACAGATTTTTATCTTCAATTTTCGGTTCCTCCTTCTCTCCAGTTTTCGCATCCGCCTTCAGAATCCCCGTGCCGAACATGGAGGCGTCAGAGGAGCTGGAAAAGCCGCCGAAAAGAAAAATCTGGCTCTTGCGGCCGATTGCCCCTGCCGGCGGACCGTCAACCCCCACATCGAACCCAATCGAGTCCGGGGTTTTCGCCGCCTTGTCCACTGCGGTCCAAGGCACAAAAATCCCTACCCAATAGGACATGTTGTCAATGATGCCGCCGTCCATCTCAACTCCCGTGAGCGATTTGGGATCCGGCAACCACAGATCAACCTTTTCCCTGGCGGCCAGGGCCGGCTTTACGATGATCTGTCCGACCCCTTTTTCATAGCTGGCGTTGCCACGCCCCGCAGTGGGAGCTCGGAAATCGAAGAACCACTCGACACACGAACCCTCGACACCAGGCCATGTCTTGAGCGGCCCTTTATTCTTATCATGGACGTTTATGCGGGCGAAAAATCCCTTGTCGTTGTATCCGGTTGCGACTTTCGCGGAAAGCTCGTCCGGCCCCTGCCAGTACTTCTCTTCCTGGTAGGCGTATCCCTCCGGCTGACGTCCAAACGCCACTTGTTCCGGCCGGTTGATCATCATCTCATCCATCTGCGGTTTCCAGTCCCGCAGATCTTTCAGTGTGAATGCGTCCGGCAGCCTGGGGATTGTGAAGACTGGCTTGACATCTATCCGTACAGGAAAAATGAACGGCGCGCCGTCGGCAAGCCTGGTTGTCGCCTCCATGAAACGAGCGCCTCTGGACATTCCTGGCGCGGGCATGAAACTGGTTTCGATGGTTGCTCTCTTTCCGGGATCGAGGGAGTATTCGATCTTCGCAGGCGTGGGCGTCACTCCTGCGGCACTGCTGAAATCCACCGACCCTGTCCATTTCACGTCAAGCCGGTTGACGAGCATGAATTTAATCCTGGTCTCGCCGGATTGGCCGGTTGATGCCTCAAAACCGGTCACCGGCGATGATAAAAGCTCCAGACCAGGTTTTCTCACGTGAAGATATGTTGGCGTATTCTCATCCAATTCGATGAGGCGGAGGAATGAGTCCGGTCCGCCTTTTGTTGAAAGCGTCTTTTCCTCTCCGAATAGGGAAACCATGCCGATTTCTGGGCATGATGACCGCAGTATTGCGGTCCGGCGTCCGCTTCTTGACCAGAGAACGGCCAATTGTCCGCCATTCGCCTTGTTGAAGATGGTGCCATATATTCCGTCCTGGTCAATGACTCTGGCCTTATCTGTCTGAATGCCTTCCATCTGCGTCATCGCCACCGCGCAGGCCAGTGTGCACAACGATGGCGTCATCGTTCCGTCCTTGACCGGAGCGAAGATATTAAAAAGACTTTCTACGCCGGCTCCTCCGGTATATTTGCTCCCCTCCCAGGATTTTCCTTTGTCGAAATGCGGATCCCATCCGAAGAAAGTGAACGGGCTGACACCGGCGGTAAAGTTGACGGTGATGGTCTCCACCATCGATTTGGCGGCGGTTTGTTCATCCACTGCGTAATTCGGCCATCCGGTTGCGACGCACAGGGGGACAACCCCCTGCTTGATGAGTTCGGCGAGCCGTTCCGGGCGCATGGGCTTCAAGGCAACATCACGCGGTGCGGTATATGGGCCGGTTTCGGAGTTCATCATCGGCAGATTCCGCCCGGTGTCCGCGATGGCCGTGCGCGCTTCTTTCAACAGTTTCGGCAGATATGGATACGGCAGGCCGGGGGTAGTATAGGTATGGCAGGTCACGCCATCAATGTATTTGGCGGCGCCGGTGGCGAAGACATCGCGCATGTAGCCGACAAACTGGCCGTTGCCGCAGATGCCAAAGACTTTGGCATGGGGATCTGTGGCATGAATCTCCTCGGCCGCCGCGTTCATGACGATAGCGTAATCTGCCGCCGGCTTGCCGCTGGGAGCCGGATGGTTGGATTCATTGTCAATTTCGTAGATGTCAATCTTTCCCTTGTATCGTTCCACCAGCGCGCGGATGAACTGCTTGTACCTTACGATGTTCGGGTGTCCGCCGATGACGGTCTCCAACCATTTGCGCTGGTAGCAGGGGGCGTCATAGAACCGTTCCCGCATCCAGGGGAACGCGGGCATAGAGATCGCGCAGACAAAAATCTTCCGTCCTTCTTTGATGGCAATGTCAACCTTCGGCTCCCACCACCACTGCTCCGGCGGGGTGTCGGGATCCAATCCCAAATTGCCGTCCCAGTCCTTTATCCACCTTGGACCAACGACATAAGTCCAATCAACGTAGTTGGCTTTCCATTGAACGGGCAAAGCGTCGGGCCAGGAACCGAGAGTCATACAGCCAAAACTGTGGAACCCGAACTTCGGCGGCCCTGCGGGCTCATCCCTTCTGGCTACAAACATGAAATTTCTCAAGGCGTCTACCTCGGCCATTCCAGCTCCCTCTATCTTTGTGGAAAGATGGTAGATGTCGGTGTCAAGCGTGAATGGGAGCTTGAGGGGAACTTCAATCGATGAGCGGGCAGGCACCGGCACTTCCTGTGACCATTCAGCAGTATGATTCCGCACTTCGCTTGACAGGGTGAATCGGAGGACGACCTTCCGTTCCTTGGAGGATGCATTGCATATTTGAATCATTGGGCAGTCCCGTTTCGGCGGCTCTTGAGAAATCACCATGGCGTCGAAGCCATGCAGCCGCGCCGTAACAGCGTCGGAACCGCTTTTCGCCTCGCCTCTGGCGGCATAGCCGTTTTCCCAGCCGAGTTGGAAAATTCCCTCGCCGGTCAGTGCCAGTTCGTCCACATGATAAACGTTCACAGACAGTTTTTGAGGGTGGAACGGTACGGACAGTTTCACGCTGGCAATGGCTTTGCCGTTGTTTTCAAGAACCGCCTCTGTCGCGGTCCATCGGAGAGTGAAAGGAACCCATTCCGCAGCGGGTACAGCCGAGGCATTGGAGCTGGCGATAACTTTCTTATCCGCTGAGAACGTCAGCCCGACTTTCCTGCCCTCTGAGGCGGGTGAAATGACAACGGACAGGCTTGTCCTGTCATCTTCCAG
This sequence comes from Victivallales bacterium, assembly GCA_049297395.1. GTDB lineage: Bacteria > Verrucomicrobiota > Lentisphaeria > Victivallales > GWF2-50-93 > GWF2-50-93. The sequence goes on from JBAQUG010000422.1 coordinate 5,453, forward strand.
GGAGAGGGGAACTTTCGCCGTGCGCCTCAAATTGTCGCGCAGTGAGAATGAGGCTACACCTCCTCTCCCGAAGCTTATGAGAGGTGCGAGCTGGTAGGTGAACGCAGTTTCAATTTCCATGCAGTTGCCCTTGGCGCCTTTCGGCTCCGGCTGTACCGTAGGCATGCGTGGATTCGCCACATTGTCGGGATATATTACTACTCCCTTTTCCATCGGGTGGATGGATGGAGATGCCGTTTGAACTGCAAGGCATCCTGTAGACACGGTTAATGTTGCCGCAAAAAATAAGATATTGAACACTGATACCGATTTTCTCATTAATGTCTCCTGTCAGTTTAAATAATCGTGTCTTTGTCTTTGAACGACGGAATTGAAGAAAATACTATTATCGCCCGCCCTTCCAGTAGGGGTCCGAATTTATTCCCGGAGCTATTATCAGCTGACCAATATGGCCGTCCAAATAAAGAATATTATTTTGCCTCCCATGCCTGTATGGGAATCTGCTTCCGCCGTTTTCCGGATCGGACCAATGATAAGTGCCGTCTCCGTCCGCAGCAGACATCATTTCCGACGGTTTAGGATAGGAGGATACCCTTAAACAAGGACGATAGGTGCTACTATTCCATCCACTATTGAAATTCATCGTGTACTGATATGAGTACCATACGCTTGTTTTTGTGTAATTGTAAATAGGTGTGTATCTTACAAACGGCTTGTCTTGGGCCGGACAACTCAGCAGTTGGGGCATTTCAATATCATTATTAAAGATGGAGCATCCAGTAAAATAATTCATTCCGGTCCTGGTATGCTGTAGGTAATACCCCCATGGTCCGCCTACGATGTCTGTAAGATAATCAGCCATGACCATGGAATCGTTGTTGTCGTCGGAATAATAGCGGAAAATTAATCCCAGTTGTTTCAAGTTTCCGGTGCATTGGATCGATTTCGCCGTACCCTTGGCCTTTGCCAAAGCAGGCAGGAGCATCGCCATGAGAATAGACATGATGGCGATGACAACCAACAGCTCAATGAGTGTAAAATATTCCCGCCTGGAAAATATTTTACCTGTCCGTATTTTTAATTTAGGGCTTTTCATCATGCCTCCTTTTTCAGATGTCGTTTATTTACTGAAGTTCGAAAACGTCGCCTATGGTCGTCATATCGCTTCGGCCGGCGGCTTCTACGATCGGACGGTGCGAACGGAACATGCCTATCCGATCCGCGCCCCGATAGACGTTCAGATAGACCTGCGTGTCCGAAAACGGTTTTCCAAGGGTTGTTACGGACAGCCAGTCCGAATCCTTGGGGTATGCCTCAGTCCATTTATTGTCGAGCACTTCTTTCCGGGGATTGTAGATGAGCCAGGAATGGACTCCTGCCGGGAAATCCCGTTTTGCGATGACGTCGGTTCCAAACTGCACCGACAATGTCGCTGGCTGCCTGAGGAAGGCCACCACGCCCACGTAATCCGTCGGCAGGGTGGTTGGGACATCGGGCTCTTTCAGGACATTGTGATCGAACATCTGGATCCGGCCTTCCGGGACTTTCACGCCAGCGGCAGGCTGAGGATGATGGAAAAGCAGCACTTTTTCCTTTTCAACCGCCGGTTCCTTGCCAGTGTGATACCACTGTGAGTAATACCTGTTCAATTCCCAGAAGGCCCAGCCATGATTGCTTTCCGGCATGATGGCATGGTCTTCGGTCAGGTCGTTCCAGGTAGCCACATAGATATATTTGGAACGGACTTCGATGGCTCTCCTCCATAGGCTCGACATCTTCATGAACCCTAGATTTTCATGGACGCTCTTTGTGGTGTGGCTGCCACGGCTTTGAGCCAGCGAGTTGATAGCCGAGGGAATGAAAATTCGATTTGAGGATGAGAGGTTGTTTTCTGTGAGCGTTCGTCTCGCCTGGGTTTTCGACCATGGCGTACTATCCCAACTATGGAAGAGGTCCACACCCTTGAACCAGCCCACGTCATTGGCATTCTGGGAACCCTCAGGTAAAGACCAGCCAGGCCTGATATTTTTACCATTGGTAGTCATGCTCACCAGGCAGATTTCGGAGCGCGGGACTTCGGCGCACAATTTGTCCATCACGCTGAGGTAGTCTTCATACTGTGAAGCGCCATTTACGAGAAACACCATCCGGCGTCCAGTGTCGTCCCTGAGCCAGATGTCGTCATAATTTTGCTTGAGATAGCCGAGGAGAAATCCCAGGTTATCCCACTTGTTGGTCGGATTGCCATTGGCGTCCGTATCGATCTCGGTGCTGGCAAACCAGAGATCGGGGCAGATTTTTATGCCAAACTTCCGGGCTGCATCAAAATACGGGATGCTGGTTTTAAGACCCTGGGTCCGGTGCCATTGTTCTCCCGACGCCCAAATCGCCATGCAGTCGAAGCCGGCTTCCTTTATGAGTTTCACATCCAGTTCCGCCGCTTCTTTGGGCTTGTCCCAGAAATTCAAATACATCGGTTCATGGACGGCTAGGACTCCGCAGTCTTTCGAAGGCGACCTGTTGTCGGGTTCGATGAAGTTGTGCACTATTCCACACACCGACATCACCGCGACAATCGCAACGCGCTTTTCCGGAGCCGCCGCCGTGTAGCACGATGGAATGGAGGTGCCGGTTTTTTCCGGAGCCGCCGCCGCATCTGTCATGCCGGAACACCCTGCCGTCATCGCGACAATGCAGATCGCGGATGCGAGAGCCGCAATGGCCTGTCTATGAATGGAAAGCATGATTCCCTTCTCCTTTGTGCTGGTTTAATATTGCCTGGATTTATCTTGCGGCCCTGTAGTAATCTTCCGCTGGTCCTCCGACAAGTTCAGTCTGCTTCATGGTATTGGCATGTCCGTCCACCCAGAGGCATTCAGTCATGCCCTTATGCCGCATGGATGGAGCCATGGTGGTGGGATACCATTCGATGACCTGGCCGTCTCCGTCCTCGGTGGTCGAGTCGGCGGCGAACAGCGTCTCTGATGGCTTGGACACCTTCATTGCGGAAACAGGGTGGGTGTTGGACAGGGGGCCGGGCGTTGACAGATGCCTGTAGTTGATTCCATACATCCCCCACCATTTTATATTGGCGTATGCTGATTTGTAATAGTCATTGCTGTATTCCCGCACCGGGCACCGGGCGATTACGTTGTCGGCGACATAGGCTTCGATCATGGCGTTCCCGTCCTTGTAGACGTAGCAGCAAAGCAGATCGGCATGCCAGTTTGATGCGTCGTATGGTGTATAAGGAGCAGGCATCCCCCAGAGGATAGGGAAGGAATTGTTGTAGTCGCCTATGTACATTATGTTGAGCTGTCCGGTCTGCTTGAGGTTGTTGATGCAGGAAATGTTCTTGGCTGCATCCCGCGCATTCTTCAAGGCCGGCAGCAGCATCGCCGCCAGGATTGCGATGATCGCAATTACCACGAGGAGTTCGATTAACGTGAAGAGCCTGCCTGCCTGACGACACTTTGTTTTCATAATGCACCATATATTGTTGCATGATTGTTATATAACAGTTATAGTATAGTTAACTCCAGCAGTATTGTCAATACGGCCAAATTAAATTATTGAAAAATTTGACCCATGGCGTAACGCGTCAGTCTTACTTGGGCTGGCAGCACTTTTTACCGAAGTATGGCGTCCCGAGCGCCCAAAACAGCCTCGGGACGCCTCGAGACGGTTTCAGCGAAACCGTCATACTTGATCGGTTTGCC
>JBAQUG010000423.1:0-10999 GCA_049297395.1 Victivallales bacterium
CGAGGAATCGCCACGCGCCGACAATATGCTCTCCAGGATATTGAAGTACTGCGACACGCCTGCTGAACGGCGCAGGACTTTGAAGATATATGCGGGCGACTTGAAGGCGCGCAGCCTGGCGGAGAAGACCGGAATAAAATATGAGACAATCCAGGACGGTAAGTCGGTGGATGACAGTCTCATAATGTGCGTCGACAGCTTCCCGGTTGACGGCGGGAAAAACAACAGATATCTCGTGCTGTGCGGGGAGAAGAATAAATCACCCGTTCAAAATCTCGGCCTGGCAGTTTCCAGCGAGAACAAGACAGGCCTTAATATCCAGAATAAAGATCCGCTTCTAAACGGGATAGGTCCTGAAGTATGTCATTTCCGGGTCGATTATCCGGTTTTTGTCTTTAAGCCGGCATCTGAAGACAAGGGAATTAAAATCCTTGCCGAAGGCTCTATTGCCGTTGTTGAAAGAGAGAGTAATGAGTATGTCATAAGCGGGATAGGGACTGATTTGAGCGCCTGCGACCTGAAGCTCCGTATTGATTTAAGGAATACGGAAAATCATCTGACCTATCTGTATTCTGCGATTCTCGCAAATATGGGAGCGGAGCCTGCGGACAAGATTGTCGAAAGGCTTTTCGTTTTCGGGAATCCTGTCATGTACCGGGACATCCCTTTCTGGTATACTTCATCGCCGCTTGAATCGACAAGCTTTAAACCGTTTGATGAAAACGAGCCGTTCCCGGGATTTTCCGGAGGCCCTCAGGCGGAATGGAAAATACTGAAACCGGACTATTTCAGCTTTGTTAATATCGGCGACGGATTCGGACGTTTCCAGCAGTTTGACAGGTCGACTTCCAAGGTCTGGGTGTCCAGTCCCAGAAACCAGACGGTTGAAATTTATCTCGGCGGCGACTACTTGATATGGCTGATTGTGAACAACGAAGACATACTGGTTGTTAAAAAACCCATATATGCGCCGCACCAGGGGGCGTTTTCAGCAAAGTTGAAATTGCATCGGGGGATGAACGAGGTTATTTTAAAGACGCAGTCGGGTTGCGGCGCCCATGGTTTCTATGACAGGATCAAGGGCGGGGATGATCTTGAGTTTTATGCACGGCCGCAGAAAGTTGATAAGGCGCCGGGGACGAATGCGGTTTACGAGGATTATTACAGGGATGATGCCGCTTTTTACAATGGCAACTGGCTTCCTGTGGATGACATGTATAAGTTTGCAGCCTGGTAGCAGTAATTGAATCGTATAGGAATTTGTATTTTTCGTGTTCAAGGTAGGGACGGCTCTCCGTAGCCGTCCGTTCTGAGGCGGCGCGTTACGGAGAACGCGCCCTACCTTAAGAAAATCCCGGCGAAGCCGGTTAAGTTCAATATTTTAACATAAGGAGGTTGTCATGGGCAGGATTATATCTTTCAATGTGGCCGCGCCAGCCATAGCCCAACGGGCGAAGGCAAGCGCAAGGGCGTTTACGCTCATAGAGCTGTTGGTGGTGATTGCGATCATCTCACTTCTCGCGGCGATGCTCCTTCCGGCTTTGAAGAAATCCAAGGAGATGGCGACCTCTATTTCCTGCACCAACAAGATGAAGCAGCTCGGCCTGGCATACCTCAATGATGTCGACGATTCGGCAGGCTATATACCATGGGAGACAAATCCAACCACTCGCCCGCCCGGACTATGGCTCGAGCAGATGCGGGAATATATTCCAGGACTTCAAAAAGTTTCGTCGGACGGGAGCGTAAAGGCGATGCTCCTGTCCTGTCCGGCTGTAGAAAGGAAAAAAACTGATCTGTGGTATAATACGGACTACTGCATGAACCAGTATGCAGCCGTCTGGTTTAACGGGGTCTGGCCTCGGTCCGCACCAAAGCTTCACCTTCAGAAGAAGCCTTCTGACACATTCATCGCCTTCGAATTCAAAGGCTGGTGGCTCGCCCTGTCGGATCTGCCGGAGATGAACGGAGTTGCGGCGACTCAATGCTATCGCCACGGCCTCAGGCAGAACGATCTTTTTGTTGACGGGCATGTCGACTCGTTTAAATTATATGAAATCCAGACAGGCAGCGTGTCGACAACACCATGGAGAAGCGATAATTAACCTCACTGGAGAATTAAAATGAAACTGACTTCTCTTTATGCATCCGTTGTTCTTGCTTTTTCCCTTCTATCTTCCGCCTTGGGGCAGGGGACGCCGGATGTCGACTTCAACGACAAAAGCTACAAGCCAGGCAAGGACGACCCCGGAAACGCATCCCTTCCAACCCTCTTCTTTGCCGGAGACAGCATTTCAGAGGGGTATGCAGTCTCGCTCAAGACAGCTTTGAAAGGCAAGTTCAACTGCGTATTTCGCAAGGATCTCCCCTCGCTGTATCCCGACAGCGCATTCCCGGGATATCCCGGCGAGTCGTCCGGAATCGTAAAACTTTTAAATGTCTATTTCAAGAATCCCGCCTTCCATCCAAATGTCCTGCTTCTCAACGCGGGAATCCATGACGTGTGCAAGAGCATCTCACTGGACACTTATCTGGACAACCTTGAAAGCATAGTGGAGATCGCGTCCGCGCAGAAGTGCCAGCTGATATGGATCGAGAGCAGCCCGTTCGCCGAATCCCTCGCGAAAAACGGACAGAAAGGCTACAGGAACAGCCGTCTCCAGGAATATAACCGGGCTGCCTCGGAGCTGATGGCGAAACATGGCATCCATGTGATACCCTTTTACAAGTTCCACGAGGACATTGTCAAGAGCGCCGGAGATATAAAGGAGATCTACTGGGATATCTTCCATCAGAAGCCGGATATCCAGAAAAAGCAGGGGGAATTTCTCGCGGCCGAAGTCCTCAAGCTGACAAAGGACGGAATTACCCCCACGGTGCAGGCCGTTCCTGGAAATAAGGCGGGTGCAATTACCGATCAGGGGCAGCTCGTGCTTCTACCTTCGAATTCGACCTACATCGACTTCTGGAAGGATAACACCGCCAAAAACTTCTCCGATGCCAAGTCGCTCCAGCTGGCGGCGGCGCCGCATATCGCAAAGACAGCTTTCCTCCGTTTCGATCTGACCCGGGTTCCTGCCGGGCGTGAACTGATGAGCGCCGAACTGGTCCTGAGCAAGTCCCATGAAAAAGATCCGGGCGAGATCAGGGCAGGAGTAATGAAGGATGAGTTGGATTGTACCACCGTGACAGCGGCAACCGCGCCAAAACTGGATTCCTCGAAGCCGTCGGTGGCCGTCAATGCGGAAAAGCAATGGATCTTCTCCGGTCCGGATTTCACATCCAGGATACAGACGGCATTGAAGGACGGCGGAGTATCGGTCACCTTTTGGATAAGAAGCAGCAATCCTCTTGGCTATGCCGGTATCGTAAACAACAAGCGCAACGGTCCAGCCCTCACGTTGAAATTCAAGTAAAATCCGTTGTGTTGAACGATGTGAGTTGCAGAGTCCAAGATACAAGCAAATCCAGGAATATTTCTTAATTCCAGTTCTTGACAATACATGGGGAAAGGGCTATAATGTGTTTATGCAATTAGTTGCGCATCTATATTACTAAGCAGTTATGGTGATCTATTATGGGCAAGAAATATGTGTTGGTGACGCAGAAGGATATTGCCCGCGACAGCGGCGTATCCACGGCCACGGTGTCACGGATAATGAAGAAAAAAGGGGAGTTTTCCGAGAAGACAATTGCGCGGGTGTTGGATTCTTCTTCCAAATTGGGCTACTATGCCAATCAACTGGTAGATGGCTTGCGCAATGGAAAAACACGGACGGTCGGTATCATCGGTGATTTTCACGGGCAGTGTTTCCAGGCAATCCATGATCGTTTGATTGGACGTAATTATCTGCCAATTGTGGTACGGCAGAAAATCGGGAAAGACGATACCGACAATGAACGTGCGCTGCTGCATCGGATGATTGAGCAGCGGGTTGAAGGGGTCATCATACTTCCATTGCGCGATTATGCCGGCAATGAATATTTTGATGAAGCGATAAAGTCCCGCATGCCGATCGTGGCGATTGACCGCAAGCTGCCGGCGGAAATCGATTTTGTCGGGACTGACAACTACGCGGCAGGAGAACTGGCTGCGAAGCAATTTCTACGACTTGGGCGGAGGCGTCTCCTTCACTACCAGGGGCCGCAGTACACGTTGTCCGCCAGGTTGCGAAGACAGGGCTTTTGTGAGACGGTTGCGTACTCAGGAACAGCTGCAGTGGAAGTCTTTGGTGACGAGACGGCTTATATGCCTGATCCCTCGCTGTTACGGGATTTCCTCCGCAATCACCCTGGAATTGACGCCATCTTCACCTTCAATGACTCCTATGCCGCAGATGTTTATAATGTAATACGCTCCCTCGGACTCGGGATTCCCGGCGATGTTGCCGTAATTGGTGTTGGGGATCAGGGATTCGGGGAATACCTGACCCCGTCCTTGACCACGGTTGACCAATGCCAGGCCAGGATTGGCGATGCTGCCATCGGTCTCCTGTTCGAACGGATTGAAGAAAAATGGACTGGTCCAAAAGATATTATTATTGCCCCTGAAATAAAATTGCGAGTGTCCGCTTCGTAATTTAAAAAAGGAGATGGAGCATGTTTGACGGCAAAGATAATCAGTTTCATTCAATGAGCAGGAAGCTGGCTGTTCTCGTTTACTGTTTGTTTGCCGCCAATATCGGCACGCTTTCCGCCCTCGATGTTCCGAGTCCGGGCGTCATCTCGATAGACGTGAACGCCAGGGACTGGATTGCGCCTGTCAACAGGCGCGCCATGGGTGTGTGTCTGATGTACACGCCTTTGGACAGCAAGCTCGCGAAAGCATTCGAGGGTGCCCTGGACGGCACAAGCGGCAGGGCGTGGTGCCACATTGTCAATGAGCCGCATTGGAACGGTTTCATGCCGTTCGTAAAGGAGAGCGGGATTTCCGAGCTCATGGCGTTCAGCCCGATCTGCAGCCATGGTGAATCCATTGCGAAATACGTTTCGGAAAAGGACAACAACCTCAAGCCGGGGCAGCGTCCGGCTGATCTTGCCAAGCACCTGAAGTTCCTGAACAAGACTCCCCACGAAGGCTTTCCTGACGGCTACGGGATAACGGATTGGGAAGTCTGGAACGAGCCGATGTTCCCGCAGAACGGCGCCTGGCCACCGGAGGACTACGCCCGTTTCGTACTTGACTGCTCCAAGGCGCTGAAGGCCGTTGATCCCAGGGTCAGGGTTGGCGCGGCCCTCCATGAAGGCGACATGGAATGGAACAGGAGGATGCTCAGGCTGATCGCTTCGGAAAACCGGGATGCCATTGATTTCGTCATAACGCACCCCTACGGTTTCGGCTGGATAACGGGCCGGCACAAAATTGGTGAATACTATGCGAGGGTCTCTACCGCCGAGACTGTCCGTCCCTCCATACAGAAGAAGATTAAAATAGCGAGGGATATTGGCGACGGCGGCTGGCGGCTGGCCGCAACCGAATGGAACATCCATCCTTCAGGATACGATCCTCCGTACGGCGTTTCCACGGACATGGTTGCGGGAATAAACGTCGCCAGCATGATCGCGATGTTCTGCGAGGAGGGCGTCGCGTCGGCGCATTTCTTTGAACTGAAGGGCGTCAAGCCCGGCCACTTCCATCTGGCGCTCCAGGATTCGGATGGCTCGCTCAAGCTGAACCCGGTGGGAGAGGTGTTCCGCCTTCTCGGACGCCATTTCAGGGGTGACAGGATTGCAACGAAGTACGATTCCCCTTCCTACGAATACAACGACAAAGTGAAAATACCCGTGGTCTCCGCGCTTGCATCCCTCGATGTGGACAACAAGATGTCGGTCTTCCTGATAAACCGTCACCAGTCCGACACTGCAAAGATCAGGATCTCCCTCAAGGATTTCATTTCATTGTCTTCGGAATTGAAATTCATTACAATCGCCCCGTCGGGTGGAAAGCTTGAAGAATGCGAAGTCAAAGAGACACAGATCAAGATGCAGTCTCCTGAGACCGCACCTTCCTTTACAGTAGAACTGCCGCCGTGCAGTGTGTCAGTCGCCCTTGTCAGCGGAATGAAAACGCCAGAGGAGTCAGAGCTTCTTGAATCAGGGATGCGCTTTATAAAGGAATGGACGGCCGGCGACATATACCTCCCTCCGAAGGGGACGGCGGACCATGGACTTGCCGCTGGGATTCCCGCGAAGATTCTTGCCGACCGCCACAATGTCACAGGAGAAGATGGCGGTTTGATAAATCTCCTGGAGACGAAGGAGATAAGCGGAGAGGCCGCGAATACGCCCGAGGGCGCGCAGGCTGTGGCGTCATGCAGTGTCTTCAGCCCGGTCCCCCGCGAGATCCGCATCAGCGCCGGATTTTACTGCTGGGGACTTGTCAGGCTTAACAATTCCGAGATAATCACGGCGAAGGAGAACAGCGGCTCTCCGAAACCGGACACCCACCGTGGAAAAGGCAATCTCAACGCCGGCTGGAACCAGGTTGACGTGAGAGTTGCCAGCGGTTCGAAGGGCATGGGGTTCTGGCTCGCAATCGAAAACACAGGCGACTTGATCATGTCGCCAAAGACTGGGAAGATGTCTTGGCCGGCGAGATGGATTCTATCTGCATCGCAGTCGGCCTATACCAACCAGAGCAAGGCGGCGGCGGCGGATCCTGGCAATAAGGTCTGCGAAGTCTCGCCGGTTCCGAGCGTTCACCGGATGCCCTTCATCAGCTGGAAGCTGGAAGACATTGACATCTCCAGTTTTGACGGCCACAAGGCATCCATCTCGCTCACTCCCGCGTATTGCAAGGGAGGGGGCGACTCCGGCAGTGTTTTTATCCGTCCTGTCCTCGGGAAATGGGATGAGGTCAACCTCTGCCATGACAATGCGCCGAAACTGGGCAGAAGAATAGGAGCCACGGCCAGGCTGAATGACGCGAAATGGGTTTTCTCCGGCCCGGAAATTGACTCGCTGGTCAAGGCATGGGTGGAAAAGCCGTCGGAGAACTTCGGCATTGCCGTCGAGATAAATTCCCCCATCTATGCGGGCTTCCACAGCGACAACAATCCGGACAAGGGCCCGAAGATAGTTTTCGAGCCAGTTGAATAAAACAAATGGGCTGTCCACATGGCTGAAATTAAAAAGGGAGGTGATCGTATGAAAAGCAGAAAACATAGGCCGTTATGCCGTAATACCGTAAAACTGTCGTGCCGATTCACTCTCGTCGAGTTGCTTGTCGTGATTGCGATAATCGCAATTCTTGCGGCGATGCTCCTGCCGGCATTGAAAAGGTCGAAGGAGATGGCGACATCTATTTCCTGTGTCGGTAAAATGAAGCAGCTCGGCCTGGCATACCTTAATTATGTCGACGACTCAAACGGCTATATACCATGGGAGAGAAGTCCAAGCACTTGGCCGCCCGGAGTTTGGATGTACCAGATGCGGGACTATATCCCGGACTTCAAGTATGGAAAGGTTCAGGCAGATGGGTTTAAAAAGGCGATATTCCTGTCATGTCCGGCTGTAGACAGGGCGAAATCCTTGTATAAGAATGAATATGATTCAGACTACTGCATGAACCAGTATGCATCCGTCTGGTTTAACGGGGTCTGGCCTACGTCCGCCAAGAAACTTCAATTCCAGAAGAAGCCTTCCGACACCTTCATTGCCTTCGAATTCAAAGGCTGGTGGCTCGCCCTCTCGGCGCTGGCGGAGATGAACGGAGTTGCGGCGACTCAATGCTATCGCCACGGCCTCAGGCAGAATGATCTTTTTGTCGACGGGCATGTTGATTCATTTAAAATATATAAAATCCAGACAGGCAGTGTGTCAACAACACCATGGAGAAGCGATTATTGAAATAAACTAAAAGTGATGGTCGAGAAGGCCGTCGCGGAATCAGGAGAATGTCTTATGATAAAACAAAAAATGCTGCAGCTCTTTGTCCTCCTCATGGCAATGTCCGGAGCTATGGCTTACTGCGGGGAACAGGAGAAAATATCCCTCGAAAAGACATGGGAGGCGCAGCCAGTTGAAAACGCTGAAACATTCCCGGACAATCAAAAATGGATGAAAACAGCCATTCCCGGGAATTTAAATGCCTTCAAGGCGGGTGCTGACGGAAAGAGCAATGATGTTTCATCTGCAAGTACCGTATGCATCAGGACCGAGATTGATGTTCCCAAGTCCTGGGATGGCAAAAAAGTTGTTCTGAACGCGCCGAATATCTGTTTCGACGCCGTGTTCTATGTCAATGGCACGAAGGCAGGGGAAATTAAGAATCTTGATAATACGCTGCTTATTCCCGACGGATTGCTCTCGCCTGGAAAAAATACGATTATGGCATTTGTAACGAAGGCGAACAACGGAATTCTAAAAAATCACCCTGATGACAAAATCAGATTATCTTCTCAAATGGGGGCTAAAAAGGAAACGATACCGCTACGCATGGAATCGCCGTTTGAACTCGAAGCTCTCAGGGATGACGTCTATATGGATAATGTATTTTTTGTTCCGTCTTTCAGGAAGAAGAACATCGCAGTAAAGGTGGAGACAAACAGGAAGCTGAGAGGGACGGATCTTATAAACATTGATTTTATTCCGCTTGACGGGGATGGGAAAATAAAGAATATCAGGATTCCAGCAGGCAAGGCAAGGGAAATCAAGATAGGGAAGCATGGCCTTCTGGAAATAACATCGGAATGGGCGGACGCCCGGGAATGGAATGCGGGCGCGCCGTTTTTATATAAGGTGGAGATATCCGTAATTCGCGACAATCGGGACATCTGCCGGAAGGACATCCCCCGTTTCGGGTTCAGGGAGATATGGAGGGATGGCAAAACCCTATATCTCAACGGCAAAGTCCTGCGACTTAAGCCAATGATACATTTTGACCTGAGAGACAGGAATACACTGCGCTTTTTCCAGGGAATGGGGTTTAACTGCATAGAATTCCAGCCACATGAGCAACAATGGTTCAGGCTTATCTCAAATCCGTATTTGGGATTTAAAGGGAAATTTGACCTGATAGACGAGGAAGGAATGCTTGGACTTGCCCCTGCATGCCATACTTTTTTCATCACCAACAATCTTCTTGGGGATGAAGTCCAGGATCAGCTGTTTGAATACACATACAAATACATCGCCAGGCTGAACAGCCATCCGGGCATTATTTTCTGGTGCGGCGGGATGAACCAGAACCTGGACAAGGGGCAGTGGGATTCCGATCATCTTGTCGGCAGCCAGCCTGGAGGAAACGCCATGGCGGTGAAATATCTTGACATAACGGAGCGCATGATGAAGGAGATCGATCCATCCCGGCTGGTATATTTCCATGCCTGCGGGAATGTGGCCGACATGCCGGCGCATAATTTCCATATAGGCATGAGCTCCCCCCAGGAAAGGGCTGAATGGGTGCTCAACTGGTCAAGAAATGGAGTCAAGCCTGTGAGCATGATTGAGTATGTCCTGGACATTTATGCCCCGGACATGGGCTATAAGGCGATGATAACGCCGGAAGGGAATATCGGACTGGGCGGCGAGTTCCACGGACATGGGCACAACTCCCTGTTCCTGACTGAAATAATCGCCCAGTATTTTGGCGATGCCGCCTATGCCGCGGAAAAAAAGGATTATGTAAATCATCTGGGTAAGACGGCAGGCATTGGTGCCAGCCGCAGCGGCGATTCCCTGAACGGATTATATGGAGAGTTCCGGAAAATGTTCATCGAGGAGGTCTGCCGGAGCTGGAGGGCGATGGGGCTCAACGGCGGAGCACTGCCCTGGATATGGGGCGGAAAAGTCTGGGGAAGTGACAAGCTGGAAGGCCTGGGCAGCCTTGCGACACCATACTCCGCGCCGTCCTGGGCCTCTCCGGAATATAAGGCGATGCGGAATTCGCTGACTCCGCTAATCATGATCATTTCCGGCAAGAAGGATAATCCGGCGGACAAATCAGCTGCGTATTATGGGGACGAAAAAATAACGCAGTATCTCCACATCGTGTTTGACGGGCCTGGCAGCATAGACGGAGCTGTCAAGGTTTCAGTGCAAAACTGCGGGGTCAGTCCCGTACTTTTCCCTCGTGCCTCGGAAACAAGTCCTGGAACCGCCCCCGGAAAGACTGCGGGATTACTCGCAGACAGCTTTTCATTTCCAGTCAAGATGGACAGCGGCGATATAAAAGTCATCGAAATCCCTTTGAACAGGAAGCCGCTGCCTCCCGGTGAATATATGATAAGCGCGGATCTGGAGATCTCGCCTGTGGTCAAAACGGAAAGGTCGGTGATGATTTCGGAAAAAATCCATACGGACAAGCGCGTGTCCATAATTAAAAATGAACATATAGGGGATTTCAAGAAACAGATATTCCTTTATGATCCCGGGAAATCACTTTGTGACTGGGCCGATAAACGAAAATTGAAATATGCCCGGTGGGAGAAAGGCCAGAATATTCCGACCGACAGCATATTGGTCATCGGAACTAATGCATTGAGGAATGAAAAAACATTCCCTGTCCCGTCTGAGTATCTGAAAGACGGGCTGGACGTCATTGTCCTTGAGCAGGATCCCCGTGATCTCATGAGGATGGGGTTCAGGATAACCGATATCGGTCCGCAGTACTCTTTCAGCAGAATGGGACAGCAGGCGCTGGGAGCACAATATTCATTGGAAAACTGGAGAGGGAGCGCCGCCAGGACAGTCTTGCCGGATGGAGAGCATCTCTCCTATTGCCAGCATCCGCTCTATGTAAACTCCCACCATTCCGTCGCCCAGAACATCATTGAAATTCCGCACAAGGGCGGATTCAGGGCGCTTGCGGTCAGCGGGTTCGATCTGAAATATTCCCCGCTCATGGAGATCGGTGCCGGAAAGGGGCGGATTCTGTTTTCACAGTACGCCCTTCTCAACAGGGGCGAGGAATCGCCACGCGCCGACAATATGCTCTCCAGGATATTGAAGTACTGCGACACGCCTGCTGAACGGCGCAGGACTTTGAAGATATATGCGG
>JBAQUG010000424.1:0-7834 GCA_049297395.1 Victivallales bacterium
GATTCTCCACTTATAGCCTGGATAATCTCCCGCTCCTGCCAGGCAAGCTGGCAGGGGACGGGGATGTCCAGAAAACCACTGCAGGTACGGTACCGCTAATGTGCGTATAGCAGACAGGCCTAAAGACTGGTTAAGCCCGTCCCTACTCAAAAAAAACACGGCAGCTTTTCAGGGCTGCCGTGTTTTGAAAGTCAAAAGCTCAAATATCCCTATCAGCTTATTTTCAGGTTCTTGAACTGAGGCAGATACGCCTTGTTCTTGTATAGCATCTCCTGGACCATCTTGCGGATTTCCGCAAGTGAGAGCACTGCTGATGTGAGCGGATCGTATGCGATCGCGTGATACACCATTTCAGCGTTGCCTGTCAGCGATGCGTCTACGGCCATGTTCTCGATAGCGACGCTCAGGTTGTTGAGGGCTGCGAGCTGAGGAGGGAGTTCTCCGACATGCACTGAATCAAGCTTGTTTCTGCCTGCTATTACAGGAACTTCTACGCATGCGTCATATGGAAGATTCGTGATCAGTCCCTTGTTGGGTACGTTTCCATTGAACTTGAAGAGATCTCCACCCATCCAGGCGTTGATGATGTATGCGGCATATTCATGTCCGCGCTTGATGTCGATGTCGGACTTCTTGAGCCATTCCTCTATATCCTTCTGCCATTTTCTGTTTACACCGCGCTTCTGGTATTCCTTGAGGATGTAAGCGTAATGTCCTGGATTCCAGCCTGTGCCGCTGGTGCAATATTTCTTGATGAGGTCGGGGCGCTTGCGGAACCAGGCATTGTATTCGGAGTTGTGTCCGCTGGACTCGGTGACATAATATCCGAGGTTGATGAACATCTCGTTCCTGACCTGTTCCTCGTTGTAGATTTTCTTGTTTTCGCGCACGGCCTTGTTCAACTTGGGATAGAGGCATTTGTTCTTGTGCTTGAATTCAAGATACCATGCCTGATGGTTTATTCCTGCGCATACATAGTCGACTTCCTCGTAGGGGGCGCCCGCCCATTTTGCGAGCATCTCGGCCGTTCCCTGGACGCTGTGGCAGAGTCCGGAGACTGTGACCTTCGAAGTCTTCTGCATCGCATGGCAGAGCATCGCCATCGGGTTCGTATAGTTGAGGAATATCGCGTTCGGACAGTATCTCTCGATGTCCTTGCAGATGCTCAACATTACGGGAATAGTCCTGAGGGCCCTGAAGATGCCGGATGGTCCGCGGGTGTCTCCGACGTTGGTGTCGACACCGTATTTCTTCGGGATTTCAATGTCGTAGCGCCAGACATCGACTTCACCGCTCAGGATCGTGCAGATGACTGCGTCAGCGCCCTTGAGTGCTTCGCCCCTGTTGGTTGTCGAGACGACTTTTGCCGGATAGTTCCCTGCGGCTACGATTTTGTTGACAGCCTTGGTTATGTAGCTGAGCTTTTCAGGGTTGATGTCCATCAGTACGATGGTGGAATCCTTGAGAATTGGAAAAGTAAGGATGTCCTTGACCAATGTCCTCGTGAATCCAAAACTTCCGGCGCCGATGAAAGCAATGCGAGCCATATGAACTCCTGTGTTGGTTAAAGACGAAAACAAAAAATATAGAATAGTAATATGAAAATACAAAGAGGCTTATTCCTGATTGCTGATAGATTTTGAATCCGCAAGGCATTATACTTTTAAATAAGGAATAAGATTTAAGATGGTAAGTATTAATAAATTAAATTTCAAATGTGGGTACTGTGAGTATCCGATCCCCTATTTGAAATCTAAGATTGTAGTCTGTGGCAACTGCAAGAGGACATTATTTGTTTCAACAGGCATTTTCGGAAATAAGTCAGGTGAAGTAAAATCAATGCCTTTGACAGTGTTCATAGTTGTAGCTTTAATCCCTGTCTGCTTATTTCCTGCCTTGTTTTTTATGTATAAGCAAATCAACTGCGGTGTAGTTATAATTGCTTCTGTCTTGTTCTTGGGATTGGGTGTCATGCTCTTGCAGGATGGGCTTCTTTCAGTCAAGACAAGAATTGATAAAATGAAAAATTCAATTAGCAGTGGAGGCGAAGCGGTTTTTTGGGGAATTTTTAAGATTTGCTTATCCATTGTGTTTTTCGGAACTATAGTAGCTTTCATAGTAGGTCTTTTAAGTGGTAAATTTAAATAGCGTAGGAGGGCATATGGAAAACGTCAAGAAGTTTTTGGATGGTTTCAAGAATCAGGACATGGAACAGAATCAAAATGAGGCAATAATAGAGCTTCTCGTCTGGACCATGTATGTTGACAAGTCCATCATGCTGATTGAAGATGAGAAGATCAGCCAATACATAGATAAGACAAACTGGAAGTCAGGCATAACTTCAGAAGATTTTCTGAAATCGGCGATTGCACGGGTAAGGAATGCGGTTGCAAATCCAGCGAAGGCCAGCGAACTCATCGCGTCCATATCCAAAAGACTTGACTGTCCTGACGTGAAAAACAAGGCACTTAAAGCATGCAAGGCGCTTGCTGAAGCTGATGGAAAACTTTCGGACGAGGAAAAGAAATTCATCGATACCCTGAAAAAGGCCCTCTCTGTAAGATAGTATAATTTTTCCGTCCGGAAAAATTATTCCCCGTTAGCCTTGCTGAAGAGGTTGACGCCTTTCATGATTTCGATGGCGCGTTCGAGCTGTACATCCTTGGTGGTGTTGGCGCCTTCGGGCTTGACGACACCGGAATAGGAAAGGCGCTGGGTGTAAATCTTGTCCCTGGTTTTCAGGCTGAGCGGCACTTTGATGTCAGGCTCGACTCCATTCTCATGGATGACACGATGGCTCGGAGTGTAATATTTGGCGGTTGTGAGTCTTATCGCTCCACCGTTTTCAGGCAGTGCGAAGACTGTCTGGACAGATCCTTTTCCAAAGGTCTTGTCGCCGATCAGGATGGCTTTCTTGTAGTCCTGGAGGCAGGCGGCGAATATTTCCGAGGCGCTTGCGCTGTTGGCGTCGACCAGGATCCCGATCTTGATGTCCGGATATTTGTCGCAGCGGAGTGCGCGGTACTCAAGTTTCTGGTTTGGCAGGCGTCCCTCGGTGGAGACGACAAGTTCGCCGGCGTCCAGGAAACGGCTGCAGACCTCGATCGCCGAGGAGAGGAGTCCGCCGGGATTTCCACGAAGATCGATTATCAGTGCCTGCATGCCCTGTTCCTTGAGCTTTTTCAGGCTTTCATCGAGTTTTGCGGCGGTGGGCAGGTTGAACTGGGTGATTCTCAGGAAGGCGATTCCATCCTCGAGCATTTTGACTCCTTTTATCGT
This sequence comes from Victivallales bacterium, assembly GCA_049297395.1. GTDB lineage: Bacteria > Verrucomicrobiota > Lentisphaeria > Victivallales > GWF2-50-93 > GWF2-50-93. The sequence goes on from JBAQUG010000424.1 coordinate 3,280, forward strand.
GGAGACCTCGATGTTTGCCCTCTCGATCGTAATGTCCTTCTTCAGATCTTCAGATTCCCTGTAGATGGTGACCATGACGGAAGTGCCGGGTGCGCCCTTCAGGAGTTTTATGCAGTCGTCCAGTGTCATCTGGCTGGTGGGCTGCCCATCAATGGCGAGAATCATGTCTCCGGGCTTGATGCCGGCCTTGAACCCGGGGGTGTCCTCCATGGGTGCGATGACTTCAAGCGTGTGGTTCCTGAATGTGACGACTATCCCGATACCTCCGAATTCCCTGCCTTCAGTGTCATCGACAAGTTCCTTGTATCCCTCGGGCTCCATATATGATGAGAAAGGATCAAGCTCCCTGAGCATGCCCTTCATCGCCCCTTTTATGAGCGACTGATATGAGATCTTGTCCGCATCCACATATTCCCTCCTGACTTTCTGGAGGACATACATGAATCTGTATATGGTCGTGTAGCTGTCGTCAGGCGATTCGATGCTTGCCGCTGAATAGACGCTGTATCCAATCATGAGGTTAATTGAAAGGACGATGCAGATGACCAGCGAAAGCACAGTCTTGTTCTTGAGGAGCCAGATTATTTTTTTGAAAGTCATTTTAGTTTCTTCCGTGTTTTTTCGATTACCTAAATAATATTATGACAATATATATGGAATTCAATTTTATTTCGGTATTTTTATCTCAGGAGGAAAGATGAGATTCAAATCGCTTGCAGCGTTGTTCCTGTCCGCATTGCTTGCCGCAGTCCATGTCTTTTCACAGGAAGCCGCCGGTTCCAGGCAGCTGGAGCTGTCTCCCATCTTTTCGGACAACATGGTCCTCCAGCGGGACATTCCCGCTCCAGTGTGGGGGGCGTCGGAGGCTGGAGACAGGATCACAGTTTCATTTGCCGGACAGTCAAAGGAAGCAGTTGCCGGCAGGGACGGCAGATGGATTGTAAGGCTTGATCCGTTGAAAGCTTCGGCTGAGGCGCAGGTAATGACGGTCTCGTCTTCTAAAATCGCAAATTCACCATCTCGCCAAATCAAAAATATCCTAGTCGGCGACGTGTGGCTCTGTTCCGGACAGTCGAATATGGCTTTGGCGGTTTCAGGCGCAATGGATTCACAGAAGGAAATATCCGGGGCGGAGTATCCGGGCATTCGTCTTTTCAAGGTCGTCAACAAGACCAGCCAGGAGCCCGCAGGCGAACTCAACGGCAGATGGGACGTGTGTTCGCCGGAGACAGTTTCGGGATTTTCGGCTGTCGGATATTTTTTCGGCAGGGAACTCCACAAGAAGCTTAATATACCGGTAGGCCTGATCAATTCCTCATGGGGCGGAACAGTCGCGGAAGCCTGGACGACCTGGAAGACCTTGGAATCCACTCCGGAACTTTCGGTCATAACCGGGAAGTTCACTGAGCAGATGAAGGTTTATCCTGAAACAAAGAAGAAATATGAGGAGTCTCTCGCGAATTGGACGAAGCTCTATGGAGACAAGAAGGAGGGTGATGATTTGCCCGATGGCAGGAAAGTTCCCAGAAAGACAGGTCAGCCTCTTGGTCCCGACGGCCAGAATGCTCCATCCAGGCTTTACAATGGAATGATCAACCCTCTCATTCCGTTTGGAATAAAAGGGGTGATCTGGTACCAGGGTGAATCCAATGTGACCAGAGCCCGTCAGTATAGGACGCTTCTCCCGGCTTTGATCAAGGATTGGCGGACAAACTGGGGTCAGGGTGACTTCCCCTTCCTTATTGTCCAGCTTGCAAACTACAAGGCTCCGGCAGCAGCCCCAGTTGATTCAGCATGGGCTGACTTGAGGGAGGCGCAGTTCCTGACATCAAAAAACGTGCCAAGTTCAGGACTCGCCACCATTGTCGACATTGGAGAAGCCGAAAACATACACCCAAAGAACAAGCAGGATGTCGGACTTCGTCTTTCGCTGGTTGCGAGGCAGGCAGCATACGGTGAAAAGGATCTTGTCGCTTCCGGCCCTGTATATGACTCAATGAAGGTTGAGGACGGGAAGATCAGGGTGAAATTCACCAGTGCCGGCGGCGGGCTCGAAGCCAAAGGCGGAGAACTTAAGACTTTTGCGATTGCCGGCGCAGACAAGAAATTCGTCTGGGCGAAAGCTGAAATTTCCGGAGATTCCGTTGTCGTCTGGAATGACGATGTCAAAAAGCCCATAGCTGTCAGATATGCCTGGGCGGACAATCCCGAAGGCTGCAACCTGTATAACAAGGAAGGTCTGCCTGCGGTCCCCTTCAGGACTGATGCGCCTGCGGAGAAGAAGTAGGAGTTACTGGAGTCAGCGATATAAAATTGTTTGGTAGTTAAGCCATTATTGGCTGTGTTTTAAAGGGTAGGGAACACGCAAAATTGCGTTAACTACGAACGGGATAATGTACTGGAGAAATCAAATATGGATGAATTAAAATCCGGCGACAAGGCCCCTGAATTCGAGCTTCCCGATCAGGATGGCAAATCCGTAAGGCTTTCCGATTTCAAAGGCAGGAAGCTGCTGCTTTATTTTTATTAAGATCGTCATTTTTAATAGATGAGGACGGGAAAATTCTGCAATCGTGGTATAAAGTAAGTCCAGGTGATACTGTTCCCAATGCTTTAAGCCTGTTGAATAAAAAGGATTGAATTAAAATGCTTCTGATTCTAATGAGATCTGCCGAATGCGTTCCCTTTGAAGACGGACAACGTGATTCCGAGAGGGCTCTCACTGATTCAGGGTTCGGCGATGTCATTTCATCCGCGATTTTCGTAAATTCCCTCGGACTTGATCCCAGGATGATACTCAGCAGTCCATTCAAGCGCACAAAGCAGACCGCCGATATTCTTTCAGAGCATCTGACAAACCATCCACCAGTTATCACAGCGACGTCGATCATGCCGGGGTCGGGCGTCGAGGAGCTGATGAGGGCGGTCATTTCCAATTCTGACGCATCAAGCGATGAATGGGTCGTGGCGGTCGGGCACCAGCCGGACATAGGTATGACATTGAAAGAACTGCTTGAACCGTCAAACCAGTTCAACCTCCCGGTAGATTCGGGTTCGATTTTCGGTGTAATCGTCCAGAACGTCAGCGGGAAGCTTAGCGGCCAGCTGATGTTCCAGTTCTCTCCGAAGGCGATGAGATCCTGAAATGCATTTTCAATTGCCGATTTACGATTTTATTTAAAAGGAAATATCAATAACAGTCAAGATCGGATTTCAAGGTGTAATTATTACTTTGACACTTTGATGCTCTGACACTTTGACACTATTAAAAAACTGGAGGTTTTATGGGCAGGAAGTTGAGAATGGGAATGGTTGGCGGAGGTCCAGGCGCGTTTATCGGGGAGGTACACCGCAAGGCCGCCAGGATGGACGGGAAAATCGAGATTGTCGCAGGGGCGTTCGACATAAATCCGGAAAAAAGCAGGCAGATGGGAGAGGAACTCTGCGTTGATCCTTCAAGGACCTACAATACCTACAAGGAAATGATCGAGAAGGAACTCAAGCTAGGCGATAAGAAAGTTGATTTCGTCTCAGTGACGACCCCCAACAACTGGCATTACCCGATTGCGAAGGATTTCCTCGAGGCCGGATTCAACGTCATGTGCGAAAAGCCGATGACAATGACACTCGAAGAGGCGAAGGAACTCCAGAAGATAGTTGATAAATCCGGAAAAGTCTTCGGCCTCATGCACAACTATACCGGTTATCCGATGGTGAAGCTTGCCAGGGATCTTGTAAGGCAGGGCGACATCGGCGAGATCTACAAGATTGTCGTACAGTACCCGCAGGGATGGCTCATCAAGCCAATCGAGCGCGATGGACAGCAGCAGGCCGCCTGGCGCACGGATCCCAAGCAGAGCGGTGCCGCAGGATGCATCGGCGACATTGGCACGCATTGTGAAAATCTCGCAGAATACATTTCCGGACTCAAGATCACCGAGATATGCGCGGATCTCACCACGTTCGTCAAGGGCAGGCTCCTTGATGACGATGGAAACTGCCTCCTCAGATTCAACAACGGTGCAAAAGGACTTCTTCATTGCAGCCAGATATCCATCGGCGAAGAGAACAATCTCGCCATATGGGTGTATGGAAGCAAGATGAGCCTCGAATGGCATCAGGAACATCCGAATTACCTCTATGTGAAGCCGATGAGCGGCCCGACTCAGATCTGGAAGCGCGGCAATCCGTATGTCGCCGAGAAAAGTCCTGCGGCTGCGCGGTGCACCAGGATTCCGTCCGGACATCCGGAAGCCTTCCTTGAGGCATTCGCCAACAACTACTGCAATTTCGCGGATACTCTGACTAAGATCATGAACAAGCAGAAACCTTCCGACATCGAGAACGACTTTCCGAAAGTCGCTGATGGTGTCAGGGGAATGGCGTTCATCGAGACTGTCGTGAAGAGCAGCAAGAGCACGGAAAAATGGGTTAAATTCCCCTGTCTTTAATCTGAAAAATTGACGATTGTTGATTTATATGCCCCATTGCGCTTGAAATTATCAGCGCAATGGGGTATACTATTAACTGTCTTACCGATATTGCGGGGTAGAGC
>JBAQUG010000425.1:0-5927 GCA_049297395.1 Victivallales bacterium
GCATTCAGCGAGAGAGTTTCCGAAGGCGCCCTTGTCATGAGCGAATCGTTCAAGATTGAAGCTCCGAAGACAAAGAGTGTCTCGACTCTCCTCAACAAGATGCAGCTCGGCGAGAAAGTGCTTCTCGTGCTCAAGGAACTCGATACGGATCTTGTCAGGGCGGCCCAGAACATGCCTGGAGTAATGTTGGTCAAGGCGGATTCCGTGAACACATATCAGCTACTGCTCACTAAAAAAATACTTTTCACAAAAGACGCGATGGATGTCTTTTTGAAGCGTCTTGAATAGAAAGGAAGCAACCATGAACAATCCATATCAGATCATAGAGACAATATTGGTGACAGAACGAAGCATGGAGCTTAAGGATGCCAACAAATACATCTTTAAAGTCCATTCCGATGCCACCAAGATCGACATCAAGCACGCCATAGAGAAACTCTATGAGGTGAAGGTCAAGTCCGTGAACATCCTCAACAAGATGGGCAAGATGAAACGCGCAGGCAAGCTGATGAAATACGGCCGTCGTCCGAGCGTTAAAAAGGCGATTGTAACATTGTCAAAAGGTTCGATTGAAATCGTTTGACGCAACTTAACGAGGTAATATTATGGCTTTGAAAACATTTAGACCGCTTACACCGGGTCTGAGAGGGAAATCGGTGCTTGATTTCGCTGATCTCACCACCGACACTCCGCATAAGTCCCTGACAACAGGCAAAAGAGGCACCGGCGGCAGGAACAACAACGGCCGCATGACAACCCGTTACCGCGGGGGCGGCGTGAAAAGACGCCTGCGTCTCATCGACTTCGACCGCGACAAGAACGGAATTCCTGCGAAAGTCGCAACAATCGAATACGATCCTAACCGCAGCGCCAACATCGCCCTCCTCTTCTATGTGGACGGCGAGAAACGCTATATCCTCGCTCCTATCGGCCTCAAGGTCGGTGACACGGTGATGAGCGGCGACAAGGCTGAGATCAAGCCTGGCAACGCGCTTAAGCTCAAGAACATTCCGGATGGAATCGACATCCACAACATTGAAATGTTCCCCGGCAGCGGAGCCAAGCTTGTCAGATCGGCTGGAATGCTCGCCCAGCTCCGTTCGAAGGAAGGCCAGTACGCCAATGTCAAACTTCCCAGCGGTGAAATCAGAATGCTCCATGTCGACTGTTTCGCGACAATCGGACAGGTTGGAAATCTCGATCACATGAACGTGAAATACGGAAAGGCCGGACGCAAACGCTATCTCGGCATCCGCCCTCATGTCCGTGGCATGGCGATGAACCCTGTCGACCATCCTAATGGCGGTGGTGAAGGACGTTCCAAATCCGGTGGTGGCAGACAGCACCCGATGTCGCCTTGGGGCAAACTTGCAAAAGGCAAGAAGACACGCAAAAAGAGAATGATTTCCGATAGATTCATCATTGAACGGAGGAAAAAATAATGGCTAGATCAATTAAAAAAGGACCATTCGCGGACGCTCATCTCCTCGAAAAGGTGGAGAAGATGAACAAGAGCGGAATGAAAAGACCGATTAAAACCTGGTCTCGCCGCTCGATGATTGCCCCCGATTTCGTCGGACATACTTTCAATGTCCACAACGGCAAGACTTTCATCAACGTATTCGTCACTGAGAACATGGTTGGACACAGGCTCGGCGAATTCGCCCTGACCCGTACATTCAGACAGCACGGTGTCATAAGCGGTAAGACCGCAGCCGCAACCACGTAATTAAATATATATTGTATTTCAGGGAGCATCCTTCGGGATGCTCCTTTTTTTTGCATGATCCCGGAGATCGATGAACACAGTCCTCACTGAGACGTTGGGAGCAAAAACGCCGCAGGAAATATATTGCAATGGGCCTCCGTCCTTGCTTCTTTCATTTCAGTCAAAATCCAAGCCACCGGAGTTCGAAATGGACTACGGGGAAATATCACTTTTCAACATCATTTCGAGGCTGCTGAATTCCCTGGACAGCTACACCTACTCTTACTTCACAAATCCAGCCACCACCACGTTGATCTGCCTTCCTGATGCAAGCATGACTGTGAGTATCTTCGCCGCGACTCCGGAATAGATCTTGTCTTCCACGAAACTGGCATCGCCGGCTGCGAGATTCGCAAGAAGTTCGAGCTGTTCACGGGCTAGCAGGGAGATGTCAACGGGAGTTAATCCTTCATCAGGATCACTGAGCGACGTCACTGCGATTATTCCGGTACTGCCAGCTTCGATGTCGGTCTTCTGTGCGCCGCTTATTATCCCCAATGTATTCAGCGCGGTAAGTACGTCACCTTGCTTTGTAGCCTCGACATGCACTACGAACGGTACTGCAGACAGCGCAGACGTGTTTGTGGTGTCATTGCCAACGCCCGCGCCTTCGACGCCGTATAGAAGCAAGTAGAGCCCGTCGACGAGTTGAGATTCCAGCTGCGCGTCATCTTTCGCCTTTACAAGTGTGCTTTCCACCCACATCGTCGCATATGCGTTGTCAAACGTGCCATCGGTCCATCCGTTCCGGGTGTTCAGGAAGTTCTGTAATCCGATGATGTCCGCCTGGAGTGGAACTGCTACGGGTGCTGCAGGCACGTACGCGGAACTGTCGAAGAAGCTGTTATCCTCAAAACACCCCTTCCTAGTGGCAACAGTATGGCTTGCGATTCCCTTTGCGGTGTCAGGAATATCAGTGAAGAAGAAGTCGAAGGTGTGTTCGCCTTCGGAGCCTATCTTCGTCGAGTACGAAAAGAAACCCTTGGCATCGGTCTTGGCAGGAAGAAAGCTTGTCAAACCTGTAATCGGATTCCTGACCTGCAGGATCATGTTGGGGATCCCAGTCCCGATTTCATCGACTACCCTGCCCTTGAACACCGCCTTGAACGGGATAGGAAGATCGTTCACAGGAATCTGAGTGAGGACAATGTCCGCCACGGAATAGCAGTTTACCGTCAGCGTGACATCCGAGTATTCCGTGACCCCGTAGAGCATGAAGTACCATGTCCCCTCAGAAGGATTGCTGACTGTCAGAACTTCATTTGTACTGTTCTCGACACCTTTCGCGTTGTACGATGAAACTGTCGGATAGTTTGCGAATTTCGCATACACATTGCAATCGTTTGCCGTCGAGTTGCTGGTGCCGTTCAGCGTAGCCACAAGCCTGACCGTACCGGCAGGCACTTCCGTAGAGAAATACAGGATGCTGCCCTTTGTCTTGTCTATGATGTTCGAAGATGTATTGCCGTCATTTATATTGGTTGTCTTGGGATTCGATGCGCCGGAGTTCTTGCCAGCCGCACCTGTAAGACTTAAAGCGCTGTCATACTTGTAGCCGTACTTGGCCTTGACCTTGTAATAGTATGGAATGTCATATTCGGCTGAAGAGTCCTCATATTCCAGAACGGCCCCGGGGCTGGCCACGCCAGCACTGCCGAAGGCATCATCAATCTGGGTATACTTGCTGTCGGTGTAGCGGTAGACGTCATAGGCCGTTGCGCCGGGGACTGCCTTCCAAGTCACAACTATCCCGTTTGAATAAGTACTGTTGCTGGCGGTAACAGCCGTTGGTCCTTTATTAGAAATATATCCTGCATTTGACATGCTCATTGACGTTGCTTCATTGGCGTTCTCCGCAACTAACCAGTAGTAGTACTTCTTCACGTCTGATCCATTCATAGGCACGATGTCGTCACCGAAGTCATCTATGAACAGCGCCGTCGTCTCGGCAATAGGTTTACCAATGAAAAAAAATGGGGAATCCGTGCGGTAAACCAAATATGATGTCGCTCTAGGCACCTTCGCCCACGAAACACGGATCTTGTCGAAGTATTTGCCGTCTGATGCTGTGACCGCTCCAAGAACTGCTGGTGCCTTGGCGATATATCCGGAATTTCCAGCGCTGAACTTGCTCCACCCTAGGGAGTTCTTCGCCCTGGCGAAATAATAGTATGATGTCCCATACACTGCAGTATTGTCCTCGAATATGTTGTCAACCACTTCACCGAGCCTGTCACCAGGAACTGGAGCAAGCTTCGTAGTGTTCCTGTAGACCTCGTAACTGGTAGCAGTCGGCGCAGCTTTCCAAGTGAGGACGACCCTGTCTTCATACGTGCCGTCCGACGCGGAAACCACAGGAGCCGCAGGAACGGCTGTTGCTACTGCATTCTCCGCGAAATTGGCAGTGATTGTGGCGGATGAACCGTCTGCACCTGTCAGTTTTACAGTAGTAGCGGCCGATTTGGAGTTCGCGATGGTCGCCAAACCGGAAGTTACAGTCCAGCCAGTGAAATGGCTGTTTGCATCAGGTGTTGCCAATATCGGCGTCGCAGTCATCGTATTGAGAGGATTTGCACTGGTGGAGCCGGCGTTTCCGTTTCCACTTACACTCAACGTAAGCGTTGCGGTGTTGTGCGCGAAATTCGCGGTTATAGCCATGCTTGCAGTCACATTTGAGATCGTGAGAGGATTGTCAAGTCCGGAATAGGCTCCGGTCCAGCCTATGAAATGGCAGTCTGTAGCAGGTACGGCTGTGACAGCGGTGCAGTTCTCCTCATACTTAACCGTCTGCGTCTTCGTGCCATCAATGGAACCGTTTGCTCCGGCAGTAAAAACGACAGGGTACGACAAGATTGCAGATGGGTAGCCCTTCCAGATAGGCGAGATAAAGTCAAGTGCTCCATCAAGGTAATACACCGTAAAATTTGATGCGCATATATCAAAAACTTTTGTTCCCATGCTTGGTGCTTTCCCCATAAAAACCGCACGCGCCAGACCGGTACACTCAGAGAATGCAGAGTTCCCGATGCTGATGACGCCGTCGGGAATAGTGACGCTAGTCAGGCCGTCGCAGTAATAGAACGCCTTATCCCCGATGCTGGTGACGCTGTCGGGGATAGTGACGCTGGTCAAGCCGGTACAGAAATAGAACGTATCTGCGCCAATACTGGTGATGCTGTCGGGAATAGTTATGCTGGTCAGGCCTCTACAGTACTCGAACGCCCCTTCTCCGATGCTGGTGACGCTGTCGGGGATAGTTATGCTGGTCAGGCCTCTACAGTACTCGAACGCCCCTTCCCCGATGCTGGTAACGCTGTCGGGGATAGTGTAGCTACCTTTTTTGCCTTGTGGGCAACAGATGAGCGTGGTCTTGCTCTTGTTGAACAAGATTCCGTCCACGCTGCTATAGGAGGGATTGAGCTCATCCACAGTTATCGCGGTCAGGTAGCGACAGGTAGAGAAAGCATAATTCCCGATGCTGGTGACACTGGAAGGGATCACAACGCTGGTCGAACGGGAGAGGATATCAAACACATAGTCACCGATGCTGACTGCAGGCTTGCCATCAATCGTGTCCGGGAAGTTCACCGCATCGTTGTAACCAGTGTAGCCGGTGATGGTGATGTCTGCGCCATTGTCGGTATATGTGAAATCTTCATATTGCTCCGCTGCTGCCGATACCGCGAAAACACATACCATAAACGCGACAAGCGGCAACCTGCTCCAAAAAGAATTCTTTCCCATTTTATCCAATCCTTTGACTTATAAACGTTTTGTAAAATTTCATACACCTGCAAACCTGCCGCCGCCATTCCGGGCAAAACTTTTCATGTATCTTTATCATTTGCGCTTAGCTATTGTTACTCCATGAACTGATTCGTCATAGCCCCATCAGGAAAAATCACTCAAACGCCAACAATCACACCGCTGCCCGTTCCGTATCAAATACATATTCAGCACGGCATTCCCCGAGGTTTCCTAGTCGGGACTCCGCCAACTACACGAATTCTTTCCTCAAAAACACCAAAGTTGATTCCGCTGAAAAAGTCCCATTTGATGGCTAATACAAAAAATCATTTGTTGATCAGCAATGACTTACGACTTGACAGAAGACTGATTTCCTACTTTTTCAGCAGAATCAATAACAAGAGTGTGACCC
>JBAQUG010000426.1:0-7211 GCA_049297395.1 Victivallales bacterium
GTACCGGACGGCGCCGAACAAGAAGAATCTGGGGGAGAGTTTGAAGTAAGACTGAAACGGAGTATCGGAGAACCGGCGAATCGGCGTTAAAATTCAGAGAATAAAAGGCACAGAGCTCCAGAGGCACATAGTTTTTATTAACGACAGACGACAGATTTCAGAAGTATTTGCTGGAACTTAGCACTTAAGACTTGAAACTCAACACTATTTTTGACCATGAAAAAAACATATCCAAAAGTTAATTATTTCCCCGACGGTAAATACGATACGAAAGATGGCTCCGCAAAATTATGGCAGAAAATCCTTTTCCTTGGAACCCGATGGCAGTTCTATTTCCATTCGTTCAGGATCGCTGTCAATTCGGGCACACTCGCCAAAAAAGGACTCTACGGCCCCAGCGAACTCGCCTACAACGCGTTTGACCTGATAAGATCAGCGGAATATGTCGGCGGACATGTCCATGTCGACGGCATAGGCAATTTCGCCAAGATTGAAGGCCCTGTCGTCGTCATCGGCAACCACATGAGCTCCTTTGAAACCTACGCCCTCCCATGCATGGTGCTTGAACACAAGAAAGACACAATCCTCGTAGTTAAAAAGGAACTTGTCGATTACCCTTTCTTCGGCGAAGTCGCCAAGGTCTACGGAATTCCCGTGTCCAGGACAAATCCCCGCGAAGACTTCAAGACCATCATGACCGAAGGACAGAAATACATCGAAGCCGGCAGATCCGTGATAGTCTTCCCTCAGTCGACACGCTCCGTCGAGTTCAAGCCCGAGGAATTCAATTCCATAGGGGTAAAACTTGCGAAACGCGCAAATGTCCCTGTAATTCCTTTTGCTCTTAAAACAGATTTCTGGGGTAACGGGAAATATGTGAAGGACTTCGGCCCGGTCGACACCAAGAAAGATCTACATTTCAGTTTCGGCGAACCAATCCACATCAAATCCGCCACTGGCAAGGAAGAACACGAGCAGATCGTGAAGTTCATCCAGGGCAAGCTGACGGAGTGGAATAAGGAATAATTAACCACCAAGGCACAAAGACACAAAAGAAGATTTTATTGTTAAGAGATATTTGTTGGAGTTCACAACAGCTCCTAACATGTAAAATCCTGTTTACTTGTTGGTAGTTAAGCCATTATTGGCTGTATCAATGTGGCGAAAGAACATGCAATATTGCGTTAACTACGAACAAAGACACGCTAAAGCTGCCACGTGAGTCACGTGTCAAAGTGGTCACGTGATGAACTCCAACGAAATTTCTTCGTTCTCCTCTCCTTACCATACATTTCTAAACTTTGTGCCTTGATGTCTTTGTGGTTAGTCTCTCAGAGAAAGAAAGGCAGTTGCCCAGGTCCATCTCGATCTAGACTGCCTCTAGCGATTAGATAGTCAAGGTCAGCAATGATTCTTTCCTTGTCATTCGGGAATCTTCCTTCCATCGGAACCGGGTTCGAGACGTGATTTGCACGGAACACTGTCCGTTCCAGTTCCAGATTCTCGATGATTCTGCGGAGTTCGCAGACAGCCTCATATTCTGATACGGTCTCGTATCCGCTGAACATCTTTGTCCCAGGCACCTCGACATAGCGCAGAGCCGACAGCAGCTTTGGCTGCATTTTGTTCAGAGCTTTTGCAGTTTCAATCGCATGCTTTTCCGAACCTTTCTTTCCACCGAGTCCGAGAAGTACCATCACGGAACAACGGAGTCCGCATTCCTGCGAAATTCGCACAGCCTCAATCATCTTTTCCGCAGTTTCGCCTTTGTTGACAAGCTTCAAGAGTTCCTCGTCACCTGTTTCAAGTCCGACATAGAGAGTATGAAGCTTCAGTTTACGAAGTTCGCAAAGCTGTTCTTTCGTCTTAGCGAATATTGAACTTCCATTGGCATAGACATTGACCCTGGTGAGTTTTGGGAATAACTCATTGAGCTTAAGCAGATATTTCTGCAGTTTCTCAAACGGCAGTATCATCACATCGCCGTCGGCGAGGAAGATTCTCTGCGTTTCAGAATATTTCCTGCTGGCTTTCTTGAAGTCCTCCAGGACTTCATCATATTCGCGCTCCTCATAGCGCGAATATTTGTACATTGCACAGAACCGGCAGCAGTTATGCGGGCAACCGTACGCCACCTGGAATATCAGGCTGTCAGCCTCTGCTGGAGGACGGAACAATGGTTCACGGCAATGCATAAATTGAATTCAATTGCCGGCAGGATGCCGACGCTCCCTTTAAAAAATATCACCGCTCATTTAATGATCCTGAAATGCTGCATTCCTTTGCAGCCAGTATCGAATGTAACGGTCGGATTCGCACCGTTGAGTTTGTTGATGTGGCTTATGAGGTAATCTGCGAAATCCGCAGAACCTTTTTCATATTCGTAGTAGGCGCTCCATGCAGCATCTGAGCTTTCAAGCATGATCTCCGGACAGGTGAAAAGCCTTTTAAGAACAGAACAAATATCCTTCTTCTTGTAATCATAAGCCCTTGAAAGTACCCAGACAAGCTCGCAGAGGACAATGTTGTTTATGAATCCAGGATTCTCGCTTGTGCATTCATTCTCTATTACTCGCGAAGCTTTTTCCGTCTGGACAGCATCATCCTGGACCAGGTAGCGTACAAGTACATTTGTATCAATTCCCAACATGTTTCCGTCCTGTGCCTATGGCTTTCTCCATATCCTCAAGAGTCACTTTCTTAGCCGGCCGGGGTAAAATGCCTTTCAAGGATTTTAAGGAGGTGTGTATTGGAACAGTCTCAATTGTTCCATCCTCCTTGATCACGAAATCAATCTTGTCTCCGGTCCTGATATGGAAATGCTCCCGTATCGCCCGAGGAACCGTCACCTGCCCCTTGCTTGTCATGGTCGCAATCATATTCCTTACTCCCATTATAATTCCTTACTTAACTGTAAGGCTTTATCTTCAAAAGTCAAATATTATTTGAATTTTGTTATCAGTTGATGTTTCTAGGTAATTCATATTTTTTTCACCACGAAACACACGAATGGCACGAAAGTTATTTAATTAAAAAAATAAAGACACGCTAAAGCCGTGAACTCCAACAAGGATCCTAAACTTTCTACTTGCGTTACAATAATATAATTATTTTCGTGTCATTCGTGTGTTTCGTGGTCAGTCTCGAATCTTGAATTCAGCTCCGAGATTTTTGAAGTCTGCGATGAATTCCGGATATGTGACGGCAGCGGATTCGGCGTTCTTGACTATGGTTGCGCCTTCGGCGTTGAGTCCGGCGATTGCGAGGGCCATGGCGATCCTGTGGTCATGATAGCTTTCTACTTCGGCGCCGTGAAGCTTTGAACCTTTGATTACCATGCCGTCCGGAAGCTCCTCTACTTGCGCACCCATCTTGCGAAGTTCGCAGGTCATGCAAGCGATGCGGTCGGTCTCCTTGATGCGGGCCTGCGGGACATTCAGGAGCCTGGTAGTTCCCTCGGCAAAGCAGGCGGCGACGGCAAGAGCGGGAAGCGCGTCGGGAGTCGAGTTAAGATCCAGATCTGCACCTTTGAGCCTGCCGGAACACTTCACGATGGTCTTATCAAAGCCTCTCTTGATGTCCATGCCCATCTTTTCAAGATATTTGAAGACTTCCTTATCTCCCTGGCGGTCGTTGAAATCGAGGTTCCTGATAACGACCTCCCCTCCGGTGACAGCCGCAGCAACGAGAGGGAACGTCGCTGTAGAGAAGTCTGCGGGAATAGTCATATCAAAAGGCTTATATGCCTGTCCACCCTTGATCTTGAAGCTGAGGAGATCCTCAGAGTGTTCGAACTTGATCATCTGCCTGTTGAGCCAGTCGAGGGTGATTTCGACATACGGTTTCTCGTTGAGATTGAATACGCTGAGCTCGGTATCTCCTTCGATGAGAGGGACGGCGAGGAGGACGGCTGTCACGAACTGCGAGGACTTGCCTTCGACCCTGGCTTTTCCGCCTTTGATCGGCCCCTGGACAGACAACGGGCATTTTCCATCTTTAGAAATGATCTTTGCGCCCAGCATTTCGAGTGCGGACAGGACAGGCGCCATGTGGCGGGTACGGAGCGAGTCGTCACCGTCGAATTCCACTTTTTCGGAAGAGATTGACGCGAGACCGGTGAATATCCTGAGGCTGGTACCTGAATTACCTACGTCGATGACGCAGGATTTTATCCTGGGTTTGCCGGCAACGCCCTTGATCGTCCAAAGATTATCCTTCTTGTCAATCTTTGCTCCAAACGCGGCGGCGGCGTTCAGGCTGGAAAGAGTGTCTCCAGAGATCAATGGCCTGTGTATTTTGGATATACCGTCGGCCATGGCGGCTACGGCGACTGCGCGTATGGTATGTGATTTTGATCCAGGGACGGAAATTTCGCCGTGGATCTTCGATCTTTTAATTTCTAGGTTCAATTCAGTTTCTCCTTAACCAAGCTCGGGCAGGAATGCCCAAGTTACTTTTAAGAACAATTCAATCCTGATCAATCCCATAAATTACTCCCGATAGGTTAAAAACCAAGACGCAGGAAAAGAGGATTGACTTAATGACATACCTGTAATTTTATGCACGTTAATTACATTAATGTCATAATTAACTATTTTGTCTACTTTATTGTGTTATTTATATCTTTTTGCCTGCAAAGCATTTACGACTATCTGAAAAGACTTGGCATGGCCATTGCTAAAAGGCTAACAGTTTTTAAAATGCAAGGAGGCAATATGTATCGAAATATAGGTTTACGGAGGTGGCTATGATCAAATATCGTATATGAAAACCTGTCCTGTATAAAAGCATTTCCATTTATGAAGGTTAGGTAAAGCAAGAGTTAAATAAACATATAAATCAAGGATTTAAAAAAATGAAAACAAAGATTTGCACGGCAATTCTGCTGATAACTGCATCAGCATTTACAATGGAGGCGCAGGTGGTCCCCCAGAACGGTGTAGCCATCCAGAACCAGATAGATGTCAAGGCACCCGCTGCGGGCGCCCTGGCGAACACACCGGTAGGCAGCCTTGACGCCTTCCAGAAGGGGCAGTTGTTCTACAATGCCGTTCCCCAGACACCGGCCATAGGAACGTCCCTGAAGATAATCGATTCCAAGAAGGATACCGACTATCTGATAAAGACCTATAAGCTGAAGACAAAAGGGATATCGGATGAAATTGCTCAGTATATAAGAACCGTAGTCACCAAGGAGCAGGGCAAGGTCGAAGTCTCGACGAATGACAAGTCGGGCGACGAGTTCATTCTCGTGACTGCACCGATATACCAGTTCCCAGACATTGAGAAATCGATCACGGCCCTTGACCAGGAAGGGACCTCGTACTACAATGACGGCACCAAGCTAGGAGTCTACGTTCCGAAGAACCGTCTGGCGTCAGACCTTAACAATCTAGCCGTAACCGCCCTAGTAAGCAAAGGCGCTATAACCTTTGCGGACAACGTAGTGAACAAGATTTACCTGCAGGATGCTCCCAGCTATTACGACGGGACATTCGCTATCTTCAAGGACTTCGATGTTCCGCCGGAGCAGCTCAGGATCGAGGCGCAGATCGTCGAGCTTGAACTCAACGATGATTTCAACTTCGGTCTGCAGCTTGATGCCTGGAAAGAGGCGCTGCCCGAGAACGTGGACTTGTCATTTGACTTCGAGAAGTCGAAGAATTCGGTATTGAGCTCCAATCCCGACGTGTGGGCCAGAATGGCTGCACAGAGCATAAACATCCAGGGAATACGTCCCAAGGCTGCCGCCAACTTTATCAACTACATGGTCATGAAGGGCTACGGAAAAGTCCTTTCAAGCCCGACGGTCGTGGCATTGAACGGACAGCAGGCGACAATAGCATCTCTCGACACCCTCACTTATCAGGGTTATTCCACCCCAACTGACAAGCTCAGCAAACAGGCGACCATTGGAGTCTCCCTCAGCATAACTCCTACAATAGCAAGCGAGACGATCACCCTGGCCATAAACGCCTCAGTGAACAGCCTTGTTGGCTGGGGGAACGACAGCAGCCCCGTCATCAACACCAGGACCACTACGGCGAACATTGTGTTGAAGGACGGCGAAGTCTTCACACTTTCAGGGCTGAAGAAGGACACGATCGCCAAGAGCGACGACGGAGTTCCAATCCTGAGGTCCATACCTCTCCTTGGATATGCGTTCAGGCATGAGATCGACGTCAAAAGGACATCTGAAATCGTCGTCATCCTCACACCCCACAAGGTGACTGCCGCAAACGCAACGAGCGAAAAGGACACTAGCAAAGTTAAGGATGTCCAGACTGAAGTTGGTACGGAGAAAAGCGGTATCGACAAGTTCGTTGACAGAGTTATCCTCAACAAATAAAGGAGTTTATCAGAAGGATCTGCGGCCACTAGTGGCGGCAGGTCCTTCGGTTTTGAGTTTGATTTAGGAATTTTGAGACACCCGTGCTGGCACAAAGACCAACCCCCCGCGTGCTGGCGCGGGTGTTTCTTTTTTCAAGCGAATACGCCTGAAATTGGATACCCTTCATCTATTAGAGCATGCTCGAAAAGGGGTAGCACAGACAGGAATGTCTGTGCTACTTTTTAAGACAAATTTCATTTTGAGATTTCCTTACATCAGTCCGGAACCGATGATCAGCCTGATTCCACCGAGGAATATGGCGGTGGCGCAGAGGGCCAAGCCTGCAATAGAGAAGCTTTTCTTCTCATATTCCTTAGCTGTCGCAAGCGAGACAACACACACGATAAGGCCGAGCATGGCGAACGGTATGTTGAGCCAGTTGAACCAGCCCAGACATGGAACAAAGCCTATGAGCATCCCTACGCCGGCGAGGATCCCCCATACAATACTAATAATGTGCATTTTCGAGCCCCCTCCTGTTAATAATCAGTTTCAAGATAAAAATAAGAATGCAGCCTTCATTGACTGCAAAAGCCGCATATAGATACAAACCCAGTTTGTTCAACTCAGCCGCCTTTCCAAGTTCGCCGCGGCTTATGCAGTAGAAGCTCCGGGTCATCCCGCAGAAAACGCATTCCTTATTGTAAAGCTGCCTGTAGGAACAGCCAGGAGTGTTGTCCAGTACCACATCCTCCCTGACAAGGAACGGCACGGCCAGCACGAAGAGAACCGCCAGGCCAATGATCATCCATACGATCAGAAATACTTTTTCCAGATCTGAGGAAAGCTTCAATGCCGGACTACTTAATAAGGCGTAAAC
>JBAQUG010000427.1:0-6213 GCA_049297395.1 Victivallales bacterium
ACTCAAGGTATGCCCTTGAAATGGCCTTGTCCATGCCGGAGAAAGACAGGAATGAGCTGGTTTTCCTCACTGCCTGCAACATGAAAAAGCAGAAGGAAGGGCTATATCAGATATACCAGAAGGCCCCTGACAGCGAAAAGCCCGAGATCTCCCATTATGTCTGCGCCTGTGGCAAGAGGGATGAACTTATGACAAGCACGTTTGGAATAAAGATATCAGCACCATCAGAGAATGGATGTCCGGCAATGAGCGAATGCTGCGACTGCTCAGAAGGCCGTGAGTGCAGGGTGTCGGCCGAGGAAATCGCCAAGATGAAGAAAGCTGTCCAGCCGTTAACCTTAAAATAAGTCTCCCACCTTTAAGTTTTTGTAGTCGCAATAATAATAACACTTCGCCCACAGGCCTTACCTTGGCAGGTCCGATAGAAAATGCGATAATTTTAGCATCCCCCTGTAACATTTTTATTTTTCAGTCGTCCTTACCTGTGAAAGCGAAATTGAGAAACAAACAAATAAAAGGAGAGAATGAGGGCATGAACATGATAATTCGCCTCTCGCTCGCTGTAATTGGAATCCTGATGATGATCATCGTACTGGTTGGGTGTCACGGTGGTCACCACTGATTCTGAATGGGAAAGAGATATGAACATATAACTTAAATCAAAATATAAGGAGTAATCTGGAGCATTGACACCCCCCAAGCATGACCGGGGGGCTGGATGAACGGTTCTGCTATCCCCGGCATGCTTCTTTAATTACAACGGCACCTGTAACATTTTCCTTTTCCGGTCGTCTTAAACAGTGAAAGCGTGATTGAAGGCAATGAAAAAAGAAGGTGATTTCATGTTAAAAGCACTGATAGCTGATGATGATACTGAAATAAGGAATTCTATTTCTGCAATTATAAAGAGCAGCAGCTTTCAGATAAGCGAAGCTTCTACCGTAAGGGATGTGTTACGCCTCTGTACGATTAATAAATTCGACTTGATATTTCTTGACCACCATCTGATGGATGGAGACGGGTGGGCGATCGCCAGAACAATATTCCTGGAGCCGGAGGAATATGGGAATCCGGTAATCGTCGCCATGACCGGGAGTGTTTCCCCATATGAACTCGATAGACAACGAGGAAATTTCTCCATGTTCATCCTAAAACCGTTCAGCTCCTCTGACATTGATGCTGTGTTAAGACAGGTGTCCGGTAATTGCAGTCCGACAAGGTTTGAAATAAATAAATCGAGATCATTTCAAATGTCTCTGGAATAGGATCCAGCCAAAAATCAAAGGCTTAATTTCATAATAACAGGAACTTTTAAAAGTTAAAATAAGGAGAAGAAGATCATGAACAAGAAAATTACGTTGGCGGTCGTCGGAATAGGGATTCTTTCTCTGATGGGGAACTTGTATGCGGAAGAAGCTGCAAAACCGGATCCGCAGGAGAAGAAGGCTGTAGCACAGACTGAATGCCCGATAATGGGCGGAAAGATAAACAAGAGCCTTTTCGTGGATGCCCAGGGGAAAAGAATTTATGTCTGTTGCGGAGGGTGCATAGGAAAGGTCAAGGCCGATCCCGAAAAGTACATAAAGGAACTGGAAGCAAAAGACATTGTCCTGGAAGCGACACCGAAGGACAAATCTCCGGCTGGAACTCCAAAGGCAGAAAAAAAAGCAAGCTGCCACTGATTCCGCCGGAAATTCTTCCGATCCCGCAAACATCAATTAAAAGGATTTCCATGAGAATAAAAGTAAATGGCGCCGATCGGGATGTCGGAGGGCAACTAAGTATTTCCGAGCTTCTGGCGGAGAACAAGGTCGAGCAGCCGGACATGGTCAGCGTCCAGTTGAACGGGGAGTTCGTGGA
Organism: Victivallales bacterium; assembly: GCA_049297395.1. Lineage (GTDB taxonomy): Bacteria > Verrucomicrobiota > Lentisphaeria > Victivallales > GWF2-50-93 > GWF2-50-93. The sequence goes on from JBAQUG010000427.1 coordinate 1,861, forward strand.
GCGCGGGAATTTTTCCAGCGTGCTGGTCAAGGAGAACGACGAAGTTGACTTCCTGTATTTCATGGGTGGAGGACTCTAATGGCCGGTTTCACGACAAAGGCGGTACACGCCCCGTATCTAAAGAAGGATGTCCACGGCTCGCTGCACATGCCGGTCTACGACTCGGTCACATTCGAGTTTGAAAGCGCCGAGGAGATAGAGGCCGCCTTCAGGGGACGGAAGCCGCGCCATGCATATTCGAGGATCAGCAATCCAACGGTGGAGCATCTCGAGCAGAAGATCAGGAACGTCTCTGGGGCGCTTGCGGTTGTTGCGGTTTCGTCGGGGATGGCGGCGATAGCGAACACCATCATGAGCATCGCGCAGGCCGGCGACAACATCGTCACGACGAAGTTCATTTTCGGAAACACGTATTCGCTTTTCAAAAACACCCTCGAACCATGGGGGCTCGAAACAAGGTACGCGGACCTTTTGCGGCCGGAAACCGTCGAGGCCCTGATAGACGGCAATACGAGGGCGCTCTTCTTCGAAACGATAACAAACCCCCAGCTCGAGGTCGCGAATGCCGTAGCCCTTGCGGAAATCGCAAGGAGGCACAAGATCCTCCTCCTGTGCGACACGACGACGACTCCGGTATATTTCTTCAACAGCAAGGCCTTCGGAGTTGACGTTGAAATGCTTTCCAGCACCAAGTATATGTCCGGCGGGGCTACTTCCGTAGGCGGAATCATCATTGACAACGGCACCTACGACTGGTCGGGGATCCCAAAGATGCGGAAAGATGCGGGGCAGTATGGACCGTATACGCTCGTGACAAAGCTGAAAAGGGAGGTGTTCCGCAATTTCGGGGCATGCCTCTCCCCGCACAATGCATACCTGCAGAGCGTCGGGCTTGAAACTCTCGCGCTGCGGGCCGACAGGTCATGTTCGAATTCGCTCGCGATCGCAAAGTTCCTGGAGGGACACGGAAAGATTGTGAAGGTGAACTATCCCGGCCTTGAAAGTTCGCCATTCCATCGGACTGCCAAGCTGCAGTTCGGCGGTAGCTTCGGCGGGATACTGACCTTCGAACTACCGTCAAGGGATGACTGCTTCAAGTTCCTCAACAGGCTCAGGCTCGTGAGGAGGGCGACGAACATAAACGACAACAAAACGCTTGCCATACACCCCGCCTCGACGATTTTCTGCGAATATACTCAGGAGATGAAGGCCGCGATGGGCGTGCCTGAAACGCTCGTCCGGCTGTCGGTGGGCGTCGAGGACGCGGAGGACATAATCGGGGACATCAGGCAGGCATTGGAGGCATGACATGGATTTTTCGGACAGTCAGCTTGAAAGGTACAGCAGGCATATAATCCTGAAAGATGTCGGCATAGAGGGACAGCAAAGGATTGTTGGAGGAAAGATCCTTATAATTGGAGCAGGAGGGCTGGGCGCACCCGCCGGACTTTATCTTGCGGCGGCGGGGGTCGGGACGATCGGTATCGCCGACGGAGACTCGGTTGACCTCAGCAACCTGCAGAGGCAGATCATCCACTTCACTTCGGACGTGGGAAGGCCCAAGGTTGTTTCCGCGAAGGAGAAGATGGAGAAGATCAATCCCGAGACAAGGGTCATCGTCCACAAGGAGCGGCTTTTTGCCGGCAACATCAGCCGGATCGTCAGGGACTACGATTTCATCATAGACGGCACCGACAATTTTCCTGCGAAGTTCCTCATAAACGACGCCTGTGTATTTGAGGGCAGGCCGTTCTCGCACGGTGGAATACTCCGTTTCGATGGACAGACTATGACATACGTTCCGGGACACACCTGCTACAGGTGCATATTCCGGGAGCCTCCTCCTAAGAACGCCGTACCGACATGTTCGCAGGCCGGAGTTCTTGGCGCGGTTGCGGGAATGCTCGGGACGATACAGGCGGCTGAGGCCTTGAAGTTCCTCATAGGGAAAGGGAAGCTCCTGACCGACAGGCTTCTCATATTCAATGCGCTTGAGATGGAGTTTAGGACCGCAAGTTTCAGGAAGAATCCCGATTGTCCGATATGCGGCAGGAATCCTATAATAACCGTGCTGAAAGACTACGAACATCCAACATGCGAACTGAAGCATAGCGGGAAGGAAATATGAAGATTACGAGGAAAATCGTAGATGAGATATTTGAGCATGGCAGAAGGGAGGCACCGATTGAGGCATGCGGTTATCTCGCGGGAAAAAGGGGCCTGGCGACAAGGTATTTCCCGATGAAAAACGCCGATCAGAGCAGGAAGCATTTCTCGCTGGATCCGGCTGAACAGTTTTTGGTCATCAGAGAGGCGCGCGCTGAGAAACTTGAGATCGTAGCAATCTGCCATACACATCCCGAGACGCCTGCCAGGCCCTCGGATGAGGACATAAGGCTCGCTTATGATCCGAATATGATTTACGTCATCACATCGATAGTCAATGGAATGCAGGACATCAGGGCGTTCCACATTGCCGGAAGAAAGGTAACGCCCGTGGAGATAACAATGGAGGAAGGCTCATGAGTGAAGTAAATTTTGATCTGGCGGCGTTGAAGAAGGTCGGGATGATCCAGCAGAAGCAGAAGGAATATTTTGCTATGCGGTTGCACGCCGTCGGAGGAGAGGTCAATGCCGAACAACTCCGCAAAATCGCAGAGGTCTCGGAAAAATACGCCGGGGGTGAAGTGCATATCACCACCAGGCAGGGAATAGAGATCCACAACGTCCATCACACCGATCTCGAAAAAGCCCGGTTGGAACTGGAGGATGTGAAGGTGTTCATGGGCGCCTGTGGTCCGAGGGTGAGGGGAATTATAGCCTGTCCCGGGAACGCCACCTGCCGGTGGGGGATAATGGACACCAAGTCCCTCGCAAAGGAGCTTGACGCGAAATATTTCAGGGAGGAGACTCCTCACAAGTTCAAGATTTCGGTCACAGGATGCCCGCACAACTGCGCGAAGGCCACGGAAAACGACATCGGGATTATGGGCGCGATCCTTCCGAAATGGAACGGGGCCGCATGCACCTGCTGCGAGCTCTGTGTGAACGCATGTCCGACCAAAGCGATTGAAAAAAGAAACGGGCCTGACGGCAAGCCGCAGTATGTCCTGCTGGAGGACAAATGCATAAACTGCAGTATCTGTACCTCAATCTGCCCGTCCGGAGCCTGGAGTATTGCGCTCAAGGGATATAACCTGTTCATCGGCGGCACCATGGGCAAGATACAGCGCCTTGGCACGCTTTTGAAGAAGCTTCTTTCAAGGGATGAGGCCCTGTCACTCCTGGATAAGTCATTGCGGTTTTATCAGAAAAACGGCAGGAAAAAGGAGCGCTTCGGCCACATGATCGACCGCATAGGGACAAAGGAAGCAGTGAAAGGGATAGCGAATGTCTGACAAAGTTAAAAAATCAATAGATCTGCATGATGTCCCATGCCCTATGAACTTCGTCAAGACGAAGGCCGCGCTTGCATCTCTTAAGAAGGGAGAGCTTCTCGGGGTCATCCTTGACGAGGGAGACGCCATCGTGAATGTCCCCCGGAGCGTGAAGGAGGAAGGCCATCAGGTTGTCAAGGTGGAAAACCTCGGGACTACCTTCAGGGTAATCATCAGGAAGGGCTGATCGACATTCAGCCTCTGTGGTTTCCCTATACAGCAAATCTTTCTCATAATAATCTACGGATCACATGTAACATTTTTATCTTCCAGTCGTCCTTATCTTGAAAGCGTGATGGACATGCAACTTAAATCAAAATATAAGGAGTAATCTGGATCATCGATACCCCAAAGTATGACCGGGGGGCTGGATGAACGGTCCTGCTATCCCCGGCATACTTCTTTAATTAATTACAACGGCACCTGTAACATTTTTAATGTTACGTCGTCTTGTATGATGAAAAGATGAAGGCAATGAAAAAGAAGGTGATTCCGTGTTCATGCTAAAACCGTTCAGCGTTTCGGACATTGATGCAGTGCTTAGACAAGTTTCTGAGAATCGCACTCCAGAACTCGTGAAGGAAAAAACAGAGACATATAATTTTATGTCAAATCCAAATAAAGGATCATAATCAAATCTAAAAGGAGATGAAGACTATGAACAAGAAGATCATGCTGACAGCCGTTGCGGCTGGAATCTTTTTCCTGATGGGAAGATTGTCCGCTGAGGAAGCCGCCAAGCCGGATCCCCAGGAGAAGAAGGCCGTAGCCCAGACCGAGTGTCCGGTGATGGTTGGGAATAAAATAAACAAGAGCCTTTTCGTGGACGCCAAGGGGAAGAGGATTTACGTCTGCTGCGGTGGATGCATTGGAAAGGTCAAGGCCGATCCGGAAAAGTATATAAAGGAGATGGAGG
>JBAQUG010000428.1:0-10528 GCA_049297395.1 Victivallales bacterium
CCTTATAGCTTGTCCCTGCTGCCACGTTAAGCTTATCTACGGAGCCGAATTCATTTTCCATGAAGTTCCGGAAGGAGCCCTGGGCAGATTCACAGTAGCAGTCCATCGCGTTGATCTCGTTGTCCACCTGGACGCCGAACACAACCGGACATTCCTGGAAGATCCGCCCGGATCTTTCCGCGTCGTCCATCAGCGCCCTGCGGCTTTTCCCGGCGAAATAACACACAGACGGACGCTCCATTATTTTCCCTCCATACCTGGTCCGACGGCAGGCCGGATCCTCTGAAAGCCATGCAGGAGCGTTGTTCATGATCGTATGGAGGGCGCTCAGCCACTTGAGACCCAGCCTGGCGTAGTAGTTGAGCCTTTCATCGAGCGGATAGTCCGTCCACTGTCCCGGGATGGCGTTGCGGTAGGAAAGCGGCAGCGGGACACCTTCGCGTACAGAGTCGCCGCCCCGATCCTTCAAATCCCTGATCCACGTTCCGTCCATTCGATTGGATGTGTAGCACTGGGCTCCGACGGAAAACCATTTCCGCCAGTCCGGCCTCTCGCAGATAAAAAACTCCTTCGATGCTTTCGAGACCTCCTTGCCCTGGACTTGGGCAGAAGCCTCGAACATCAGGCCACAGTCGTCCAGCCCCTTCGTGTCGAATTCGAAAGCGAGATTCCGAGACTCACCCGGGTTCAGAGATAAAATTTGTCCATCCCATTGCCTGAGGATCGGTCCGTAGCCTTTGATTGGGACAATTGCGGGGCTTGGCATATCAAGTCCCTTGACGTTTGCAGCAACGCTCAATTCCACCTTCTCGCCTGTGGTGTTTGTCACAGTACACGCAATCTTAGCCACGGCTCCCCGCCGGTGATAGGTTGGAACCTCGACTTTGAGGTTCGCAGGCGTAGGCGGGGGCGGCTTGATCTTGACGATCTCAAAGTCATCCAAGTACATTTCCCCCTCGGCGTGGACACCGACCACGAGAAGCTCGGCATAATCAGGATTGACGAACTCCAGCTCGATGGGGTGCCACTGCCCGTCTTTCGGAATTATTTTCTCCACCCTGATCCCGGGCGGATACTGGTAGAGGAAGGTTCCCGGATACATGATTACTTTGACCGGCTTGTCAGAACCTTCGTCGACCAGCGCATGAATCACGCATCTATATGTGGCTCCACCTTCGACAGCATATGGGATGGTGCTCATCCCGGACGTCATCCAGTGGTTTTTCCACCTAGGATCATCGTTTTCCCCCTGAGGCATGGGCATGGAATAACGCCCCGTCCTCGCCTTCGACATCGTGCGGATGATTGGAAAAGTGGGATAACCGCACCACCCGATCACGCCATTCTCAAAACTGGGATCGGCGGCGATGTTCCCCTCGGCGGCCTTGACAGGAGAAATTGAAAAAGATCCACATAAGACGAATAGCAGAATCCCTGCCACACCCCAATGAGCTTTGCGTTCAAACAGCGTTCTTCCCAGGCGTGATAGTACGGAGTTTAAAAATTGACTTCTTGAAATGTTCTGCCGAGTAGACATGGCAACCTCTTTCTTTTAGGATTTTCTAATTTTGGTTCCCTTTATGAAAACTCATTCCTGACCCGGGTCAAAAACGAACACGCTATGGTCCATCTGCTGGGTACGTGAATATGATGTGACATGCCCGTCAACAAAGAGGAAATTGTCTGTCCTGAGGTGCGTAATCCAATTGAAAGTCTGATCTCCTCCACCTGGGTTGTAGGGCGGCATCCATTTATAGAAGACATGCTGGTTTAAACCAGTCGACCAGGCGATCATCTCACCCATGGCCACAGTGTTACTTGGACGCTTCACATTCCTAAGAAAGCTTTTCCAAAGGTATAGCCTGTCTGCGAGATTGGCGCTGTACATGTAGTCCATGGAATACGCTCCTCCATAACCATCACTTTCTTTCTTCGAGGGGCAGTGCAGGATCGTCTTGGAAAAGTAGTCGCCTTCGGCATATTTCAGATTGAGGTATTCCCTGGCGAACATGGTGTCACAATCCTGCCACCACATGTGAATGCCGTCAGCATGGCTGGCTGGGAAGAAGAACCCATTATAGTCGTTGAGGTAGAACTGCATGCCTAGACCAATGTTTTTGAAATTGCTGCCGGCACATACGATTCTCTTGGCCGAATCCTTCGCATTCTTCAGCGCCGGCAGCAGCATCGCCGCCAGAATTGCGATGATCGCAATCACAACCAGCAATTCTATCAGTGTAAATGCCCGTGAGGGAAAACAAGATTCCCGTCCATCCAAAATTGATCTGTCACCAGTTTTACTTCTCATATGTCCTCCTCCCTTTTAAAATATGTCAATGACAACGCTCTTTGCTCGAATGAGTTTCTATCCGCGGGTTGACGCCCTCCGGGAAATGGTCGTGTGGATCCTGAGAACCTGGCTGATGCCATCGTCCCCGCGCTCAAGGCCGCACAGCAGACGCGCCGCCTCGACCGAGATGCGGCGGCGCGGATTTGCCACCGACGTGATCAGCGGCACGCCGAAAGGGATAACACCCGCACCTTCAAGATCGTCAAAACTCACCAGACGCATCCGTGCACCGAATTTGATGCCATGCGTCCGCAGGGCATCTACCACGCCAAACGAGATGAAGTCGCTGGGCGAAAAAATTCCCGTCCGAGAGGATCTTGTCCTGACAATCTCTTCGCCAATCACTCGACCTGCACTCCTTCCAAGATCATTCTCCTGCCGTGTCGAAGTGATACGTCTGACGGGTGTCGAGACACCTCGAATCTTCAGAGCCTCAAGAAAAATCCTGATTCGGAACTCATGTGTCCAACCGCCGCTGACGACGATTATCTCATCGAGATTAGCTGGATCAAGTTCGTCCACCGCCAATAAGAATCCCTGCTCAAGATCTGGAACGACCTGATGAAAGGGCAGATAAAGTATTTCCTCGTGCTGCACGACGACGACCGGCCGCCCCCAGCGCCGCAGCAAAGGAATGGAGCGCTCGTCAATGCATCCGAAGGTTGCGATCAGCGCATCCGACTCGGCCAGTTCCTTCTCGTACACCCGCGCATCCCAAAGATCCTCCCTGCGCAGAATGGAGATTGATTTGCCGCGTTCCCGGAGGTACTCCATGGCACCCGAACTGAACTGTTCGAATGCAACGGAAAGTTCTGTTTCGCTGCCTACAGGCGGCATCAGCACAGCTATGGCGACACGTCCTGATTCATTTGCGGAAGAAGGTGCCGCAATGAAGGCGCCTTTGTTCTTGAAGATGCGCAACTCGCCTTGCGCCTCCAATAACTTCAGTGCCTTATGGCATGTCAAAAGGGCGGCATTTTCCTCCTGGCACAACTGCCTGATCGAGGGAATCGGCTCGCCAGACACGAGTCCCTCCGCCTTGAAACGGAGCCGGAGCCGCCCAGCAAGCTTCGCCGGACTCGACCTCTTCGCTTTTATTTTTGATTTAGTGTTATTCATAATATAATACACTGTTTCTTTATTATAATAACACTAATCATCTTTAATGTCAATACCATTTCTAAAATAATCTCAGACTTCCTGACACGCACGGGAGGAATTATAATTCTGTGGAAAATGCATATGTGGGATTTTCCTCGGTCGGGGTCGCCGTCGGCAGTGGAACCGATAAATCGCAACATTTGCTGGCTGGAATTTTGGATTGATTATCAGCAACCGTCAAACCGGGCATATCAGCCTCATTTGACGCAAGCAAGTATGGCTCTTTCGCCGAAAGAGCCTCGAGCCATCCCGATCTATTGCATCGGGATGGCATACTCCAAGAACATATGCTCAACTGTCCGCAGTTTTATCAGTCTGAAACTTAGGGCTCGCTAAAAAACAACTTGGGCATTTGACGGGAAATACAGGCGGTAAAGATTCACTGAACCATGTTCGTTCAGTGAATCTTTACATCTAATAAAACACGAAATGAACAGTTCTTCATATTTTACTTGGAGTACGAATTCAGTAAACTAGAGTAGTTTGCGATCTCCGAGCGCAAAAGACAAAGAGGCCGATTGCGCCAAGGATGTCGCAAGCTACTCAAAGCAAGTTTCAAAGAAGAAGCCAGAATTAAAAAAATATGAACCGAGTTATTTCTGCACAACGCCTTCCGGTTCACCAGCGCATGTAGAGGTAGGGATCATCTGTGACCGTGAGAGGATCCGTATAGAGGGGGAAACCCGCCGGGGCATTCTCCGACTCCAGCATCTCCTCCTTCGTCATCTTTCCATACTGCCCCCCTGCGGCGAAGCGGAGGAATATCGCCGGCTCATCTTTTGGCGCAATGATGGATTGCTCCTCCATCATGTCTCCAGGATTGGAGACTTGGAACCAGAAGGCATTGCCGCCGCTACCCGAACCGACAGTGCAGATCACTTCGTTCCAGCCCTTTTTCAACGGAGCCTTCACGGTGAAGGCAAAGTCCTTTGAGAACTTCTGTCCTGAATGGCTTTGGACATCGGAGCCGGTCCTGAATATCTCCTTGCCGTTGAGATCGATCTTCAACCACCAGTCAGCACCGAACTGGAGAGTGGACATGCGGTCGCGGGAACTCCAGAGATACGTCATGGCGATGCTCGTCTGCCCCGTTTTCACGCCGTAGGCTTTGGAAAGATCAATCATGCCCCCTATCCCAAGTCCGTTGTTGAAATCGTTTGGAGCATACCAGGGAATGGACTTGCCAGACGGCAGTACGACCGGTTTTTCAAAGGTGCGGACTTTCAGGAGAGAACTGAAATCGACCGCGATGGGATCGGCATCAGGATTTTCAGGAGGGGGGATCGGGCCGAGCATCATCCATTTCTCCACCGGATAAAAGGGCATTTTGCGCTTCCCTTCGAAAAGGGATCTGGCGAGAGACGGCGAAGACTCCAATCCGAGGTTGGTGAGAAGCAGGGCGTCGAGCCGGTTCGACTGCCAGCGGCTCCGGTTCCTGTCCTTTGCGTACCAGGCATCGGGAAGCGGTTTGTCCGAAACTTTCCTGAGGCGTGAGTCGTCATCTTTTGCGGCGGCGTAGTCGCCAAAGACGTCGGGATCGACCTGGAGGAAAACAAACCGCCCCTTGCCATATGGAAGGGTTCCCGCGAGCCCGCCAAGGAGACTTTGGAACTTGCTGCTGGCATCGGCTTCCAGTTTGAAAAGGTCGATGGGTTCGCGCCAATGTAGATGCTGGAGACCGACGCCGTCAAAGAGTTTGTCGCTGTCGACTGACGTCCCCGCCCTGCTTGTACGCAGTGTTTTCAGGGAAAGCCCCTTGAAGACCGGATCGGCGATTATCTCATCTGCCACAGGCAGGAACAGGACAGTTCCTCCCTTGTCCACAAAAGCAAGGACGCTTTCGCGCAGCTTGGGCCAGAGCTCTGAATCCCCTTTTCCAAATACCAGGATATTCCTGGCCGGATCAAGGGAGCCGCTCCAGGGCGCGGAAGAAAAGCCCAGCGAAGATATGCGGTCGCTTGTTTTCTGGCTGGCACATATGGCAGTGCGGTTCTGCATGCCTTCAAGAGGTGTGTCCAAGTACCGGACAATGTTGCGGCAGATGAGCTCCGCCGCAGGATCGCTCTCAGTCCGTCCGGAGACATCCATTTGCATGAAGACGATCTCGCCCGCGCCGTGGCGCCATGATACGAGCGGGCTGTACGCCAGATCAAATTCGCAGTCGGCAATTGCCTTGAAGGCGCCGAAATGCGGCGTCTCAATGATGTTGGACGCTACGGTTCCACGATTGCTCCAGTGGTACGTCCTTCGCGAAATTGGCGTCCGGGTGCTGTCGCCCACGGGCCCCCACGGAAGCATGGTGGAATTTCCGTTCCAGTCGCGGAGGGCGTCATCAGAGATTCCTGACATCAATGGATGCGACGAGGAGCGGACAAAGACGTTGCGCGGACAATGATCCTCGGTCCTGAACCCCATCCTTTCCAGGTCGCCGCAGTTCTGTTCACATATGACAACCCTCATTCCCTTATATATATCCTCTGCGGAAAACGGCAGTTTGTTCATTTCACGTAGCGCACGGCGTCCAAAAATGAGTGTCTGCGGTTTCGTCTTTTCCTGATCGAATTGACGCAGTTTGGCGCCGGACTTCTCCAGGCACGCAGTGCTTTTACCCTCCGGATCGATGATGTCAAATATTTTTCCAGGGGCTTTAGCCTGTGGCTCCAGCCGTGGCCATATGGTGCAGGCGAACGGTTCAAGGACAATGTCAGGCAGCCCCTTCACGCCGCTCACCGCAGCCGTTATTTCCAGCTTCAGAGGCGAATTCGATTTGTTTTCAGGAGCCTTGAACTGGAACTGCACTGCAGTTCTCGACCACGGTTCCAGTGCGGTCTTTTGTGTTCCTGAGTCGATAATGGTTCCGCCATCAGCCAGCCTGGCCTCCCATTTGACCGTCGCCTCGCTCCTGTAGGGTTGGTCATGAATGCAGAGAACACTTTTCGCAATGGTGTCACCAGGACGGAACTGATGGGATTTCGATGTCCATTCATCCACCGGGCCGCCGATCCAGAAACAGTCAGGCCTCAGGACATCGGTGGCGACTTGGACGAGTTCCTTGTCCGCCAGGAGGAATGGGTCGTCCTTCGAGGAAAATTTCTTCAAATTTGGAGGAAAGACCCATAGATCAGTAGGGACACCATAATAACGGCATGCAAGATACGTTTGGGAAATTGATTTGCGGAGCTGCTCCACAAGGAGCGGAGAGACGCCGAGAGGGTCGTAATCCCAGTGCGACGGGAGACGTGGCACAGCATGGGCGCTGTAGTCGAGATAACCGGCAGTTTCCTCCTTATAGGACTTGTCGCCGGAAAGCCTGGCGGCGTATTCGGTGGCGTAACTGACTACCGGAGGCTTGATTATGCTTCGGCAGTAGTCGGCGGGAAGCGGACACCCCATGAATTCGATGAACATGTAAGGGCGATCCCCGTGTTCTTTCCATGACTCCATCCAGTCCTCCACCGACTGAATAGGCAGATGGTTGAAATAGATGTTCCCCGTGTCCATGTCGCCAGTCCCTGCGGCTTGATGATGAAAGGAGGGACGTGTATCGTCAGCCTTGCGATGCTCGAAATAAGAGATCGCCGAAAGCGTGTGATTCCAGCGCATGAAGGCGGAACGTCCGATCGTATTTGAATTATAAACATCGCCGCCGCCGAAGTTGGTGGAGAGGACCCAGAAAAGTATGCTGGGGTGGTTGCGCAGCTTGCGCAGATGCGCCTGTACCCAGTTCCTGTAGGAGGAAAGGATTGCCGGATTCGTAAGATCCGGGGAGTCATAGCCCACGCCGACCCCATAGGAGATGTATCCCATGCCAATGCGGTCGCATGAGAAAGCCTCGTCCTCATTGTCGTGGATGAGGTTTACCCCATTGGCTGCATGTTTCGAGAACGTGAGCGTTACTCCGGCTTTCAATGCGTCCTCAACTTTCGGGAATAAGTAGGCATCCAGAGTTAAATTGATGCGCTGGTTGTTAAGATAGTAATCCCTGCCCTGAATCCAGAATTCGCGGACACCGAATTCAGTTGGCGTCGAACGGTCCAGTTCCTTGCCGGAAGAGTCTAAGAGTGTCACCTGCCCCATATACAGGTTGGGCTCTCGCAGGCTCCACAATTTGAGCGCCTTCGCCGGAACTATCAGTGTGTGGCAGGATTCGCCTGCGGGAATGTCGCCAAGCTTGAAATCGGCCTTCAGGCAAGGTTCCGCCTTGACACCGTCGTAAAAGGCAACACGCGCCTGGACATCCTTGATCGGGCGAGCAGCCTGCAGCGTGATCTGCGGCTCGACTCTGGCAGATGCGCGCGTGAATGTGCGATACCAGACATCGGAAACAGAGATCTCCTCCGGCTGCCGCTCAATATAGATTGTATCGGGAAGCCCCAGCACCCCGACCATGGCTCGCTGCCCCTCGTTCAGGCCAGCCACGACTTTCGATGCCCAGTCGTCACCAGCCAGTACTGTTCCACCTTCGCGCGGAAAAAAAATCCTGAGCGTGTCGCCTCCATCCCACTGAAGATGCTTCGAAATGTCCAGTTCCCCGCCGTATGCAGGAATATCTCCAGCCCGAACTCCATTCACCAGCACTTCCGCTGCAAAAAGCGGATGCCCAATATGGACAACGATGCGCGCCCCCTTCCAGTCAGCCGGGATCTCGATCTTGCGTTCGAGCCAGAAACCGTTCTTGTCTTTCGGAAGACTGCGTGTCCCGGGAAGCTTGAAGGGCTTGGCCTCCCATTTCTCCGAAACCCCGTCTTCAACCTTGCCGACATTCTGCACCTTCCATTCACCGGACAGCGGGATTTGTGGTCTTCCGGCCGGAGCTTCTCCAAAAGCGCTTTGACAAAGCAGGGATGCTCCGATGAAAACTCCTGAAAACAATGTGCTTGAAAGTTTGGACATTCTTTAGTTTCCTTAGTTTTTTTGCTTTTCCCGGATTCAACTCAATCGATCCGTCAACCCCGGCTCAATCCACATCCCACCATATCTTAGTATTATTCGGATCAGCTGTTGCCCCCTGGTAGAATCCGACATCCTTTGCCTTGGCCGACTGGGCGTGTCCGTCCACGCATCCTATATTGAGAGTCTTCCCTATGTGCCGGGGCATAGGACGGGGCCTCCTGGAATTGGCATCCATCCACAGGGGAGGTGTTAAAAAATAAGTTATACTGACGGCGGGAGGTTCCTCGCCCCATACATCAGGATCCATTACAGAACCAGGAGTTGCAAAACACGTGTCCGAAGAGAGGATTGTCTCCGAGGGCTTTCTGACACGGAGCAATTTCTGGTTCCCTAAGGAAATACCAATTCCACCGGAATAAACGAAATTGGGACTTCCACCAAATGCCGAAGTTGTAACCGTGCGGCTTGGACATAGGAAAACACGGTAGGCGGCTGGAGGGGGATCCGAGATTCCAACATGCGGATAAAATCCTCTTCCTTCGAAATCCGGAGGACATTGAAGCAGGAAGTCCGGAGCGTACCACCATTTGGAAGTCAGCACAGTTGTCGGCGGGAAATACCCATTGTAAGCGTCCGCATACAGCAACGAGAGCAGGCTGACCTGCTTCATATTGTTCATGCATTCGGTCTGTTTCGCCACATCCTTGGCCATCTTGAGCGCCGGAAGCAGCATCGCGGCAAGGATTGCGATGATCGCAATAACCACCAAAAGTTCTATCAATGTGAACTTTCTGCAAGTATTTTTTCTCATGCCACCCTCCTCTTTGTTTCATTTGGAGATGCCTGCCGCAGTTTAACGGAGTTGCATCGTCGTCCAATCCGTACGCGAGGCTTTTCACCAGGTTTGACGGAACTTCGCCTTACGACCAGATCTGTCTCCGCCCGCCACTGCCGTGGAGGGAGAGTCGGTCTTTCCAGCCTGCCCATCAGCATCTCGACCGACATCCTCCCCATCTGCTCGACAGGCTGGGATATCGAATCCAGCGGCGGTGAGGAATGGAGGCACTCCTCATTGTCATCGAAGCCAACCACGCTCAAATCCTCCGGAACCCTGATTCCTTTCGCCGCCGCCATCTTCAGGACAACCAGGGCTTCCAGATCGGCCGAACATACAATCGCGGTCGGCCTCACTTTCAATGTGCGCCAGGAATCAAGCGCCTGGGACACGAGCAGCTCGACATCTTTCATGCTGACCTCGTTCCGGGATGGAATGAAAAGCCATTCGGGAGGGGGCGGAGGGGCGTCAAGCTCGGCAAGTGCCTGATAATACCCGGCATATCTTTCCGCGCGGTTCGAAGTGAAGGACCTGATTCCAAAGAATCCTATCCGCCTATGCCCCAGTCTCCAAAGATGCCTCACGGCCTTCCTGATGCCTCCTGTATTATCGACCATCACTGAATCGCTCTGCCCGTCAAGACTTGCCCTGTTGAGGAAGACACAGGGGCGGCGCTTTTCGAGGAACCGCTTCAAATCCGCTTCGTCGGCCGAAAGGCTTGCAAGGATGAATCCAGCGCTGTCAGGGTTCAAACTCTCAAAAGAGAAGCCGGGTGTTCCATGGATGTAGTGGGAAATTCCCATCCCATGTTTCTGCGCCTCCTCCTGTATTCCGATCATGAACCTGTCACAGAGGGATGTCCTGTATAGCAATTTATTGATGATAATAGTTATGCCAGCCTTTTTAGCCTGTTTCTTCCTGGTATAGCCTGAGCTTTTTGCCCTCTCCATTATCTTCTGCCGAAGCTCCGCCGAAAAATTCCCCTTCCCTTTGAGGATATAGGAGACCGTGGTTTGAGAGATACCGAATTCCTTAGCTATTTCCGCCTGAGTCATATCTTAGTCATATCCTCGTATTTTTTATTACTAATATCAATAATATCACACGCGCGGACACTTGTCAATGGCTTTTACCGGAAGTTTAAGGATTTTTTCCCTGTCTTCGTAACGCGTCAGTCTTACTTGGGCTGGCAGCACTTTTTACCGAAGTATGGCGTCCCGAGCGCCCAAAACAGCCTCGGGACGCCTCGAGACGGTTTCAGCGAAACCGTCATACTTGATCGGTTTGCC
>JBAQUG010000429.1:0-3819 GCA_049297395.1 Victivallales bacterium
CGCGCGCGCATGCGCTGCGCATGCTTTCCCCTCCCAAATCCAATACGGATCCAATAAATCCAAATCTTCCGGAAGAGGGTCAAATATATCTTCCTGCTAAAGGGTCAAATATATGTGCGTTTTTACAGTTGAGCGGCCAAACTTCCTATGCCTATGATCCGAATGGCTCTTTAATCTCCAAAACCAATGCAACTAATGGAACCAATGAAACTTTCTCCTACAATGCCCGAAACCAGCTTGCTACTGCCACCATCCAGCGCACCGAGAACGGCCATGCTGTGAATATCTCATCGAGCTACGCCTACAATCATGCGGGTATTCGAGTCAGATCAGACTCGACAGTAAATGGCGCAACCCAGAGCCGTAATTTCCTAGTGGATTCCTTCAACCATACAGGCTATGCGCAAGTTCTGGAAGAATCCAACAATGGTTCTCTTGCAAAATCATATGTGCTTGGAGACGATGTTCTGAGCCAGAGCGTAAACGGCATCGTCAGCTATCTGCTGTACGACGGGCATGGCTCAACCCGCCTCCTTTCAGATGCGAATTCCGCAATCACGGCAAGGTATGACTTCGACGCATACGGGATCATGATTGGCGGAAATCCATCTGTCAGTAATCCCGCTGCAACTGACATGCTCTACAGTGGGGAGCAGTTCGACTTTGAGCTTCAACAGCAGTATCTCAGGGACAGAATATACGACCAGAATACTGGAAGATTCGGGGCTATTGATGCTGTTGTCGAAAGTAGAAACGGCAGTGCATATCTGTATTGCTTCGACAATCCGGTAAATAAGATTGACCCGTCCGGTAGATGGGGAAGGGATGTCCATGTATATTTCACCTACTATATCGCCCGTGAGTGGATGGGAATGAGCGATCAGGAAGCAAGTGAATTAAGCTGGGCATGCCAGGAGGTTGATGACAACTACGAGACAAAACCGATAAAATATTGGTATGCCGGGGATGCTGCAACAATTCTTGCGACAAATGACTCCGTTTTACGGTTGCATAAGTTCCACATCCCGAATGCCCCTGGTAAAAATGTAGAGGCAGGTGACGCAGAGATACGTGATGAAATGATAAAAACAAAAAATTCGAAAAATATAATCAGATTCGGCATTCTCCTGCATATATACCAGGACACCTTCGCCCATGCTGGATTCTCCGCTTTATCGGGGATGGGACATATGTGGAAAGGGTCATCCCCCGATTCAATCGTTGATAATATAAGAGGATATGATGCAATGAAAGCTGATCTGGCGAAACGGTTCAATCATGAAGCGGATTTGGGTGACATGCTATTTAATAATGCCATGTTTGGAGGAGAGGGGCCCGTGAATGATTTTCTCTCTGACAAATATGGGAGTGGATATGGCTCATACGGTGGGGGAGCATCAAGATTCGAACTAGAAATAGGGACAATTCCATCTTGGCATAATTTCGACAAGTCAAGCGAAGCGCACGGAGTGTTTCGCACGGGTGCAGGGCATGCTGTCAGCGGTGCTGCATGGGGATACTCCGTGATCGGGGCTGTTGGGTCAGCTATCTGGTCAATAACTCAATAGCCTTTGCGAAGGCGGAAGCAATCCTTGGACTGCGAAGACTCTGTTTCGCTTTTAATAAAAACACATAAGGAGAAGACTGATGAATTCTATAGCTAAATGTAAATATTCTCGATGTCTGAAACGATCACGGGAATTGCCATGTGTGGGGAAGGAAGGTTGGAGAAGATGTGTCTGTTGCCTCTGGTGTGTGTGTTGTTTTGCCATGTCTTTTCTAGTATCTGGGTGTGCGGACAGTGCTATTCCCCAGTCGGACATATGTTGTACTGATATCGAATCAGACAACACTTTGAAGATATGTTTCAGCGGATATGCCGACATTAGTATCCCATCGGACTATATTGTTTCTGCAACTCGTCCGAACACATACATATCTCCATCTGTTGATAAAATTGCCTTTATCAACCGAAAGGCACCAGGGGAGGAACTCTGTCTTTATGATCTCGCTTCTGAAGAAGTGAAAACGGCACGAGTGGCCTATTCACAAAAATTAGCCGAGACATCATCAGATTCCGATGCCTGCTGGGATCCAGTGCTTGGATTCGATTCTGCAAACGGCAGAATTGGAGGATGCTGGAAGAGAGAAGCGGGGAAAAGTAATTATCTATCAGTGCTTAACACAAATCTTGATGTTTTGAGAAATGGAGAAAATCTCACTGCTTATGGTCCATTTACGATTGCATCACGCACCTATACGACTTATACGAATCACGCTATTCCCATTTTGAGACAAGGAACAGAAAGAGACGAAGCCTATCTCATCACTAATGGCATCTTTGATCAGGCTAAGGCCAATGAGAGCCGTGATCAAACAGGATGCGCCCAGGGGCAACTTGGTGTTTTTCGGTTTACTCCGGATAAAATGGAACTTGTGGGAATGCTTGTAAATCTTGGCCAAAATCAATATTATGATGCATTGATGATAGGAAGCAAAATTCATGTTTTATTGGTCGAAACAAACCAATTTGGAAGTAAAATAATGTATCAGAAAGTGAAATATCTGGTATATGAGACCTCAACTAACAAATGGATGGTGAATGATACTCTTTTTGAAGCAAATTCACCTAACTATTTCCAAGATCATGTTCGTCTGTTGCGCAGGGGGGATGGGATATCCGCCTATTTTTCTGTTCCTGTCTCCAATTACCTGTACTGCTATGAGTTTCCGGAGAAAAAGCTGCGCCGAATAGCCGAACTTAACGGGAATACGTTTGCCGTGTGTCCTGTGGATCCTGCCGGACAGGTTCACGCTGTTGTTTGTCTTAGGCCGCAACAGGAAAAAGCCAAGGGCAAGTACATTCTCAGCGCCGCACTGTTGTCTTCGAAGGGGAGGTCTGACTGGGTATCTGTCGAGAGTGACGCCAACGTTGTCGGTAATAATGCAGAGGATTGGAAATGGATTGAAAACGCCTATTATGTCCTCGGCAGATGTTCAAAACCTGATGGCGTGTTTTTCTGGATGGGAGGATTTAAGGATGCCTATTTGTTTGAAGTGTCTTCGTCTGCTGGGTCGAATCCGGCAGAGCAGACGCAAAATAAAGATAATAAGTGAGCTGAAACTCGTGCAGTCGGCTGAGCTCCAGTTAACGCGACTATGGGATTGTGGAGGTATGAGTGGGATGTAAGCTTTTAGATTCGGAATAAAACGGAGCACCTTGGATGAACGGATTCAGAAAAGCCCGAAGACATCTGTCCCTTTTTCTTCTCGCGGTCTTCCTGCCGACGATTCTCCCCTGTCAGTTATCAGCCGCCACCGCCATCGACATCGTCGAGAACTCTCCCGTTGCTGCGATCAGCAGTCCGTCGGAGAACCAGAACATCACCGAAGGGCTGTTCATATTGACAGGAACCTCCACCGACCCCGATCCCTCGGACGCGGTCTCGTACAAGGTCTGGCTGATAGACATCAACGACAACGCGCAGGATGTCACACCGCTGCCTCTCAACGCGCAGGGCAGGCACGAGGGCAGGGTTGACAACGGCGCCCTTGGCACCCTCGATCTCACCATGGTCAGGAACGGCTCCTACACTCTGCGGCTTGAAGTCGCCGGAGGAAACGACTCGGCAACTGCGGAAGTCCCGTTCGCGCTCAGCTCGAAGCTCAAGGTCGGGCAGTTCACATTCTCGCAGCAGGACATGATCATCCCCGCAGGCGGCCAGCCCATCACCGTCATCCGAACTTACGACAGCCTGAAGGCAACACAGTCGTCGGTCGTCGGTCTTCAGTCGTCGGATTTTGGACCAGGGTGGACGT
>JBAQUG010000430.1:0-5522 GCA_049297395.1 Victivallales bacterium
AAATTAAATAGTGGCCGGCAAGATGCCGGCGCACCGATAGGAATAACATGCGCAGCAAAAAAACATCGAATCTCCTGGCAGGCATTGGCTTCCTGTCGCCTAACATCATTGGGTTTCTGACGTTCACGACGATCCCCCTGGTTTTCAGCATGCTCCTGGCATTCAGCAACTGGGATCTGACCTTGCACAACATGTTCCATGATGAATCAATTAAATTTGTCGGACTGAAGAACTTCATCCGCCTTTTCCAGGAGCGGGATTTCTGGAAATTCCTGGGCAACACCCTCTTCCTTATGATGGGGGCCCCGTTCGCCATAGCCGGAAGCCTTATTGCCGCAATCCTCCTCAACAAGGATCTTAAAGGAAAGAAGTCCGGGGTCTTCAGGATCATCCTCCCGGGCGCAGTGCTTTTCATTTCGTGCGTAATGCTGACGCTTGTCGGAATGGGCGCGGCGGCACTGACCATCGTGATAGTGGGTGCAGTCGGTATGACGCTGATAAGCGGAATACTTTTCGGACAGACCGTCTACAGGACTCTCTTCTATCTGCCGAACTTCACATCAGGCGTAGCTGTCTTCATACTCTGGAAAAAACTCTACAGTCCGCAGACAGGACCGATAAATGCGGTATTGGAAAAACCAGTGGCCGCCGTCGGAAATATTGTGAACGCCACCCCCCCCTGGATGATTTCAGCAGGTGAATGGCTCTGTCTGCTCCTGGGGCTTTTCATGCTGATGAAGGTGCTTAAATCGCTTTTCAACCATTGGAAGGACGGCGATCTTGGAAGCTGCGCCCTTGGACTATCCCTGTTTTTTGCAGTTATGCCGGCGTTCTTCGCGGTACTTTGGGCTCCTTCTGCCGCTGCGAAGTTCGCAGTTCCGGCAATTGCGCTGGTACTGCTGTTTATCCATCTGGCCGTTGGTTTGAAGACCAGGGAATTTCCATGTACAGCCTGGCATGGGGTCGGTACAGGATTCATGATTTCAATGATCGCACTTGTCCCGATGTTCATGCTTATCGGATTTGCAGCGGCCATAGCAAGCCTTCCTGCGTTTTCAGCCGATGGGCTGCAGCCTCCTGAATGGCTGTCCAGCTATGACTGGGCCAAGCCGGCAATCATGATCATGGGGCTCTGGGGTGCCATTGGCTCCAACAACATGATACTCTATCTTGCGGGCCTGAGCAATGTGCCGCCCGAACTTGAGGAGGCGGCCGACATAGACGGCGCAAGCCCCTTCCAGAAGTTCTGGCACGTCACATGGCCGCAGCTTGCCCCAATCACGTTCTTCATAGTCGTCATGACCGTCATCGGTGGACTCCAGGGCGGTTTCGAAATGGCCAGGACCATGACGGGAGGCGGCCCCTGGGGTTCGACCACGACTTTGAGCTATTTCATATACAACGAAGGGTTCGCAACCGGAAGGCTGGGATATTCCTCGGCCATTTCCTGGGTGCTTTTCATCATGGTCTTCTCCATAACCATGATCAACTGGAAATTCGGGAGCAAATATGTCAATGACTGAAAAATCAGATGCAGGAACCAGGGATTCCACCATGAACCTTTCGAAGGGCAAGACCTTCCAGAGGGAGATTCTGGGGATAAGCCTCCTGCACATCCTTCTCGCGGGAATGAGCCTTTTGTTCATGCTGCCGTTCCTGTGGATGCTCCTGACCAGCCTGAAGACGCTTGCGGAGGTCGGGCTTCCGGAATGGATGCCAGATTCCTTCCAGTGGAAGAACTACGCCGAAGTCTTCGATGTAATACCTTTCGCAAAGTTCTACTGGAACAGCATCCTGATCGCATCCTGGGTCACCTTCCTCCAGGTCTTTACGAGTTCACTCGCGGCATTCAGCTTCAGCCGCCTCAACTGGCCCGGACGCGACAAAATCTTCCTCATGTATCTCTCGACCATGATGCTTCCCGGACTCGTGATGATGATCCCCAACTACCAGATTATGATCTCGCTCGGCTGGGTCGATTCCTTCATAGGACTGATTGTTCCGGCTTCATTCACCGCTTTCGGTACTTTCATGCTGAGACAGTTCATGATGACCATACCCACAAGCCTGGATGAGGCTGCGGAAATCGACGGTGCAAGCAAATGGCAGCTCTACTGGGATGTCATCCTGCCTCTTTCCAAACCGGGACTGCTCACACTCACGATATTGACTTTCATGGGCAACTACCAGAGCTTCTTCTGGCCTCTGGTCATGCTGAAGAGCATCGACAAGTATACATTGCCCATCGGTCTCCTCTTCTTCGATTCGACACGCGGGCAGACCACTCACCTCCTCATGGCCGGCGTAACCATGTCCGTACTGCCGATGGTGATTGTGTTCATCATCATGCAGAAGCAGATGGTCAAGGGAATCCAGCTCGGAGCGGTGAAGGGGTAGGGGAATCCGTCGGTTGCCAGAGATCGGCAATCGGTGGAATATCACGGAACGCCACCAACCCGGTGGCTGATTTATTTTTTCTTTTCGACTCCCGCACTGATGCCGGCGTACCATGGGAACGCCACCAACCTGGTGGCTGAATTGAATTCCTGCCGGCAAGGGTGCGGCGGTCAGGCAAGAGGCAGAGGACCGTAATCTGAACTTCGAACATTCAATCCGCTGCTGCGGAAACTTCAACGATGTCACTTGCGGAATTATTTTTCCGGCCAAAGCCCCCTATCAAACGCGCTAACTTTACGGTCCAAAGTTTGTTGTCAGGACAGAGGCGCTATGGAGTCCCGCCTTCAGGCGGAAGAAAAACTATCCCTATTTTCATTTATTTATTTTCCGTGTCCACGGAAAATAATCCGAACAGCTTGTGTTTTTGAATTATACTCCTGACTTCTTCCTGCCTGTCGGATTCCTTCTGCTGTTTCAGCAGGGTAAATGTTTCATCGAATATTTCAGATCTCGCCCGCCAGCTGCCGGAGTCGGTTTTGACATATCCTGAAGACGCATAAAGTTCCTGCTCGATTTTTTTCCGGGTTTCCCCGGTAAATTTATCGCCGTCGGCTTTGAAGTTATTCCTGATTTCCTTGATTTTCTCCTGCGTCCTGAAGGTGGCGGCATCTGAATCGAAAAGATACTTGAATTCGTCGTCGATGTCCCTCATGCTGTATTTTCCGGTATTAACCAGTATGAAAATCCCGTCCTTGCCCTTGTATGTCCCACATACCATGTCAGGCTTTGTCCTTGTCATGAACTTGATCTGCTGGCCTGGCCTGGCTTCATTGAACGATTTGATGGTTTCAGTTACCTGTTCTGCAAGATTCCCCTGGTTGAACTTCTCGTCGGCAAGTTTTATGGCGGAGGCCTGGGCCTCGTTTGCGATTTGCGCAGGCGTTTTCGATGGAGGCTTGACCGGATATTCCATCTTTGCGGATTTCGCAGCCTCCCTGCGGATATCCTCGTCGGGCATGAGCTTGACTTCGGACAGTTCCTTTGCCAGGACTTCCTGCTCGTTCCTGTAGGAGATCCTATAATACTGGATGCAGATCACGGCGGCAATTATCAATATGGCAGGAACCAGGACAAATCCCGCAATCACCTTCAAAGCCGGCATCGCATGAGGATCTCGTTTCTTACGGTTCTGACTAAGTTTCCTGGGCATCATCCATCCATTATTTGAGGTAATTTCAAAAGTGGCCGGAATTCAGGAGTCGGGATTTGAAAGTTTCATGTGTTAGGTTTTAGGAAAAGCATTTCAGTTCTCCGGAAAACAATCTCCCACTTAAAACTTAAAACCTGAAACTTAAAACTTGGCTCCGACTCCTGAATTCCTGCAAAACGTAAGTTTTGCAATTGGCTCATTTAATCAGGCCGAAGGAACCACCGTTATTGAATACTTGACCGGCACGATCAGCGCTTTCACAGCAGCATCCTTTTTCACCTGTATCTTGCTCAGCTTGCCCTTGAGTGTGTCGAAAGCGGCCTTGAGTTCGGCATCCTCCTTCGTATATTCGGCAAGGCTGCGGATCTGGGTTATTATGCCCTTTATCATCTGGGTCTCGAAATTCTGCTTTGCTCCGACCGCCTGCATTATCTTGCTGAAATTTTCATCAAACGGTGTTTTTGAAAATTCGGACGCAAGGTTTATTCCGGATTCAAGCTGCTCCTTTGTAAACTCCTTTGTCTCAGATCCCCAGGTTACCTTGGCTTTGGCAGAACTGAGATTCTTCACCTTGAGGATGAATCTGTTGAGATCCTGGTTGAAAGGAGCCAGATCGTTTTCAGCCCTTCCTGCAAAATTGACGGCCGTCTCGCCGCCCCAGCCGAACTGGAACACCGAGATGTCCTGGCGACCGGCGCATGCCAGGAGATATGTCTCCATGAACTTGGAATACATCTTCTGTTCCGTGATCGAGTCTCCGATTATGGCGAGACGTGAGTCCTTTGGCAATGTCGCCTTTGCTATGGACGGGCCTGCATCCTCTGCGCAAAGGGACCACGATGCGAGCAGCAATACCCCAAGAATCGAACAGATTGAAACACTCCTCAAAAATCCGACCATGTTCAAATCTCCTTTTTTCATTTGGAAATGAAATAAATATGACTAAGTTTAAGATACATTAAACATAAGGATTTTATAATGGACTCATTCAAGAAAGCTACAGATTCATTGATGAACCCAGGTTCATTTACCGTCGGCGCAAACTACTGGGCCTCCCACGCAGGCACGAACATGTGGAAAGACTGGCGGCCGGAAGTAGTCGACAGGGATTTCAAGGCGCTGGCGGCGGCAGGTGTCCAGGTTCTCCGCGTATTCCCCCTATGGCCTGATTTCCAGCCGCTCACGATGCAGCGCGGCGGCGGAGGAGCTCTTGCCGGGCTTTTCTTCGGAGAAAACCCTCTGCCGGATACCGAGGCCGGGCAGTCAGGCGTCGACGAGACAATGATCCGGCGCTTTGAAAAGTTCGCGCAGCTTGCGGAAAAACACAAGCTTTCCCTGATCGTCGGACTTGTCACAGGCTGGATGAGCGGCAGGCTGTTTGTCCCGCCGGCGTTTGAAAACCTCAATGTCATCACGGACCAGCTTGCAATAAAATGGCAGATCAGGTTCGTTAAATATTTCATAAAGAAGCTGAAGAAGCATCCTGCGATCATCGCATGGGATCTGGGCAACGAATGCAACTGCATGGCCGGCACTTCGCGTCCGGAAGACGCCTGGGGCTGGACTTCCGCAATTGCAGGGGCAATACGGATCTCCGACAGTTCGCGTCCTGTCGTTTCCGGAATGCATTCGCTCGTTCCCGAATTCAGGGGCGGCAACCCGTGGCTAATCCAGGACCAGGCCGACCTCTGCGATCTTCTGACGACCCATCCTTACCCGATCTTCACGCCGCATGCAGGCCATGATCCCCTCGATACGATACGCACGATCCTGCACGCGACCGCGGAAAACCATTTCTATGGCGACATCGGGGGCAAGCCGTGTTTCACTGAGGAAGCTGGAACTCTTGGACCAATGATAGGAAGTTACGAAAAGGCATCGGCATTGCTCAGGTCAAGCCTGTTCTCCCTCTGGG
>JBAQUG010000431.1:0-16564 GCA_049297395.1 Victivallales bacterium
CAAACTCGAAATCCGAATATCGAAATTCGAAACAAATTGGAAATGAATGAAATTTCAAATGTTTCAAACATTGTCTGGAGAATCGGGATTTTATTTATTTCGAGCTTGTCTGCCCTGTCGCATGACGGGGTTTCGGATTTCGTGCTTCGAGTTTCGAATTTTATACCTTAATTTTTTTTAAACAAAGAAAACAAAGATGTCTTCCAATAAAAAAATGAAGATGGAACGTCCGTCATGGGACAGGTATTTCATGGACATCGCCCATGTAGTCGCAAAAAGAAGCAACTGCATCAGGAGGCATGTCGCCGCCATAATCGTCAAGGACGGACGGATAATCTCAACAGGCTACAATGGCACCCCAAGGGGGATCAGGAACTGCCATGAAGGCGGCTGCAAAAGATGCGCCTCCAACGCCGCACCTGGAACCAAGCTTGGCGAATGCCTGTGCAGCCATGGCGAGGAAAACGCAATCGTCCAGGCGGCATACCATGGGATCGCCGTTAAGGATTCAATCATCTATACGACTTTCAGCCCCTGCCTGATCTGTTCGAAAATGATAATCAACGCCGGAATAAGGGAAGTTGTCTACCAGGACAGATACGCACTTGACGACAATGCGCGCAGCATTCTCAAGGAGGCAAAAGTAAAGACCAGGGCGCTGAAATCTGAAAAATAATAGGACGTATAAGACCTATATGACCTTTTCCCAATCCTTCCCTCTTCCAATGACCCGCCATGAAATGCAGCAACTTGGCTGGAATGAGCTCGATGTGCTGCTTGTCAGCGGAGACGCATACGTGGATCATCCGTCCTTCGGCATCGCCATCATAGGGAGAATTCTCCTGTCAAAAGGTTTCCGAGTTGGAATCGTCGCCCAGCCGGACTGGAAAAATCCTGATTCACTCAAATCCATGGGCCGCCCGAGACTCGCCTGCGCGGCAAGCGCCGGAAACCTGGATTCAATGCTCAATATCCATACCGCCGCCAGGCGGATCAGGAAAGAGGACTCATATTCACCCGGAGGCAGGACAGGACTCCGTCCCGCCCACGCAACCGTCGTCTACTCACAGCTCGCAAGACAGGCCTTCCCGGGAATCCCAGTGATCATCGGCGGGATCGAGGCAAGCCTCCGCAGGTTCACACATTATGACTACTGGCAGGATAAGATGAGGCCTTCAATACTTTCAGACAGCAAGGCCGACATCCTCGTCTATGGAATGGGCGAACGCGCAATCATCGAAATCATCGAGAGGATTTCCAAAGGCAAACCTCTTGATTCAATAAAAGGAACGGCCAGGATCCTTGGAAAGAACGCAGCGGAAGATTTCCGTAATGCGGGGAAACCCGGGGGCAGCTCCGTACTTTTCCCTCGTGCCTCGGAAAGAAGTCCTGGAACCGACCCCGGTAAAACTGACGCATTACAAGATTTCCTTAAATCGCATTCCAGATTTGTCGAACTTCCCTCATATGAACAACACCTCGCCTCAAAAGACGCCCTGATGGAAAGCGTAATCAAGGTTGAAAGGGAAATGAATCCATATTGCGCCAAGGCATTGGTGCAACGGCATGGCGACAGGCTCGTACTTCAGGAACCGCCAGCCCCTCCCCTCAGCACTGAAGAACTTGATGAAGTTTATGCGCTTCCTTTCACAAACAAACCGCACCCATCATACAAGGAACAGATTCCAGCCTATGAGATGATAAGGAACTCGGTGACGGCGGTCAGGGGCTGTCCAGGCGGATGCTCATTCTGCGGGCTCGGGATCCACCAGGGGAAATTTGTCACTTCGCGGAGTCGGAATTCGATAGTCTGCGAAATTCGCAGGCTTGCGGAACAGCCCGGATTCAAAGGCACGGTCAGCGATGTCGGCGGACCTACGGCAAACACCTACGGCAGCAAGAAAAGGAATCCGGAACTCTGCAGGGAATGCAGGAGGCCGTCATGTCTTTTCCCTGAAATCTGCCACAACTTCTATCCGTACGAGGAAGATTTCCTGTCGCTGCTTGCCGAACTCGACAAGTTAGAGAAGGTGAAACATGTATTCATTGGTTCAGGACTCCGACTTGACCTTGCGGTGCTTCAGAATAATCTGATGCGGAAAATAGTCCGTGACCATGTGTCAGGACAGCTCAAGGTCGCGCCGGAGCACCTCGATGATGCAGTCCTGAAGCTAATGCGCAAGAACAAGTCGGCTGACTTCTTCAAGTTCCTGGAGATCTTCAATGATGAAAGCTCCAGAGCCGGCAAAAAACAGTTCATAGTGCCTTATTTCATCTCGAACTTCCCGGGAGCTACGGAGGCTGAAATGAAAAAGGTCGATGATTTCCTCAGTTCAAAATCCTGGACTCTGCAGCAGGTCCAGGATTTCATACCGCTCCCCATGACATTGGCTTCGGCCATGTATTACTGTGGAAAGAGCCCTGATGGAAAACCACTCGCAGTGAACCGCGGCCTCAAGGAGCGCCGCCCGCAGATGAAGATGCTGAAGAAGAAACGCCAGCAGTGCGATAACTTGCAAAAATCAACGCCCTTAGGGCCCCGTTGAAAACAACCTATCCATTTGCACAGGATGTTCAACTTAAAAAAACAGTTGATGCTTGCCCCCCAGCGCATTTTAAGGAAAAAGAATTTTCGAAAAAGCCTTGACAATGTAACCCTACAGGTTATACTTGTGGGATGATAAAGAGTTTTAGACACAAAGGACTCAAGGACTTCTTCGAGACTGAAAGCAAAAAGGGGATCCGCCCTGAGCAGGCCAGCAGGCTTGACAAGATTCTTGATCTTCTTGACATATCGGAAACTGTTGAAAACATGAGATTCCCAGGTTCCGGTCTTCATAAGCTGGAACCGAAAGCTGAAAACAGATGGTCTGTGAAAGTGTCCGGCAATTGGCGCATTACATTTGTGTTTGAAAAAGGTGATGCGTACGAAGTTGATTATCTTGATTATCATTAGAAAAAAGGAGATGATATTATGAACAGGATCATATCCTATCCAGTAAACAGGGTTTTGAGGGCAAAACGCAGACGCAACCATCCGGGGGCTATTCTCATGTCTCTCTATCTTGAGCCTATGCGCTTCACCATAAGCGATTTTGCCAATGCCATCGGGGTTTCCAGGAAGGCGGTTTCCGCAATAGTGAACGGGCGCAAGAGCATAACGCCCGAAATGGCGCTTAGACTTGCCAAAGCTCTTAATACCACTCCTGAGCTCTGGCTTAATGCCCAACATTCCTATGACCTTTGGAAGGCGGAACAAAACATTTCGGAAGACATTAAAAATATCCAATCTCTCCGCCATGTTTTTGCCTGACATGTCCTGATTTTGTGTCCGCCTTTCACGATGAAGCTGAAATCGGTTCGAAAATGTTTGTACCCCGACCTCCACATGACATTGGCTTCGGCCATGTATTACTGTGGAAAGAGCCCTGATGGAAAACCACTCGCGGTGAACCGCAGCCTCAAGGAGCGCCGACCACAGATGAAGATGCTGAAGAAGAAAAGGTAGCATTACAAATAAGCAGGGCTTAACTTGCAAATCCTGCCATTCCTGTCTAGATTTCTAAATTATGATGTTGCAAAACAGCTTAACCGGTTAAGAAAATGCTTAATTTCAAATCAACTATCTATCCCCTTTTCACTTTTCTTGTGATTTTATCAGGATGTACTTCTTTTCTTAAAGATCAACCAGTTATTTCCGAAATTACTACGACCAATGAAATTGATACAGGATTCTTAATTATTGAAAAAAAACGGGAGAATCCTCAATGAATCCGATATGACAAATGAAATGAAAAACATCTATGCCCTAGCAGCAAGACATGTATTCTCTAAAGTCGAAATAGAAAACGCAAACTTCAAACTAGCTGTAAACTTGATAAAAGAAAAAAGAATCCAGAAAGTCATATTCTGGAATTTGAATTCCCAGTCACCGAAAAACCCATCCTATTTGAATTCCGCGCGTCCGTTGAGGGAATTAAATATTGCCGTCCTATTGATTCGTCTAGATATTATTACCCGAGATGGATATCGTCAATAAAAGAAGACTCCGAAGACAACCCCTATAAACTTCCTACAATTACCGGAACGAATTCCAAGGCAACAATTGACTTGTTTGTTCAAAACTTTTACAGTCGCACCGGCGGGTCGTTAAACGATCGCAACGATGAACATATATCTTTTTCGATCAACGACCCTCAGGAATTCTTTCCGAATGATGAAAACCCCCTTGGGAAAGAATATGATTTCATACTGGAAATAAATGCGGAAGAGACTAATATTGTCAAATTCAATCTTAAGAGAAAACAGTGAATCAAATCATACTGACTGACAAAATTTACGAGCTGATATGCCGGACATCCTGCGAGATACCGGAGGACATTGAATCCGCACTGAAGAAGGCGTCACGGAAAGAAAAGAAAAACTCGCCCGCCAGGCAACAGCTCGACATAATCTTAAGGAACATCAGACTTGCCTCAGGAAAGAAACAGCCTCTCTGCCAGGACACCGGCGCAATAACTTTTTTTGCAGGCTGTCCGAGAAGCTTCGACAAGTCATCCTTCAGGAAAGCTGCGGAATCCGCAATCATCAGGGCGACCACTGAAGGCTACCTGAGAAAAAATTCAGTATGTCCCCTGACCGGCAAAAACGATGGAACGAATGTCGGCCCCGGCAGTCCGATGATCTACTGGGATGAAAAGGAATCAAAGAATCTGACCGTCAAATTGCTTTTAAAGGGCGGCGGCAGCGAGAATGTCGGCATCCAGTATTCCCTTCCCTACGACGCTCTTGACGCAGGCAGGGATGTCGACGGCATAAGACGCTGCGTTCTTGACGCCGTCTTCCGCGCTCAGGGAAAAGGCTGTCCGCCAAGCATAATATCAGTCTGCATCGGAGGAGACAGGGCATCGGGATATTCCGAAGCAAAGAAGCAGTTCATGAGGAAGATCGGGGAACGCAATCCTGATCCTGAAATATCAAAGCTCGAGAAACGCCTTCTGTCAGAAATAAATTCACTCGGCATCGGCCCGATGGGTCTTGGCGGCGGAACCACGGCGCTCGATGTCTTCGTTACAGCGTTGAACCGTGTTCCAGCCTCCTACTTCGTGACCGTTTCCCAGATGTGCTGGGCGTGCAGGAGGAGCGAAACTAAATTCGCAACTGGGAACCCGTAATACATTGAAGTAATTGCAAAAGTATAGGAATTTGGGGCGAGAGGAAAACCTTTTTGAAAAAAGTTTCTTTCCCTCGCCCCAAACCCCACTTCCTTTTACAAAAACTTTTATCTTTCATCTGAGATGAAATCGCAAACAGGTTTGGAAAAGGCTGGGGTGCGTCCGGCTTCACTAAGAAGTTACGCCGAGACAGGGAAGATGAGGGGAAGGGAAGAACCTTTCCTGAAAAGGTTTTCACTTCCCCGCATTTTAATTAAAACAGGAAATATTTCCGTGAGCATCCTATCAATAATACTTATTGTCGCCGGACTATGCCTCTTTGAGATCATAACCAGCATCGACAATGCAATAATAAACGCGGGCGTTCTTTCGACGATGAGCGAACGGGCGCGCAGATGGTTCCTGTTATGGGGGCTTCTTTTCGCGGTCTTCATAGTAAGAGGCGCCCTGCCCTGGATAATAGTCTGGGCTGTAACGCCATCACTCGGACCAGTCGGGGCTCTCACCGCGACCTTCAGCGATAATCCAAGCGTGAAGGATGCGATTGCGAAATCCGCACCTGTACTTCTGGCCGGAGGCGGAGTGTTCCTTGTCTTTCTATTCATCGAATGGCTTTTCGTCGAACCAAAGAAATACAGCTTCTCAGCTGAGAGATTCTTCCATTCACAGCCGTCATGGTTCTACGCGGTCGTCGCACTGGCCCTGTCTGTGATTGCCTGGCTTGCGATGAAGAAAGATCCCGCGATGGTTGTCGGCGCGCTTGTCGGCTCGACGGCCTTCTTCATCATGCTGGGATTCAAGCACAGCGCAGAGAAAAGCGAAAAGAAAATAGTAAAATCAATCCATTCAGACCTGAGCAAGATCATCTACCTCGAAGCCATCGACACGACATTCTCGATCGACGGCGTCCTTGGTGCGTTCGCGTTCACATTGTCAGTCCCCCTTATAATCATAGGAAACGGTATCGGCGCGTTCGTGCTCCGTGAATTCACAGTAAGGAACATCGACACGATAAAGAAATACGCGTATCTTAAGAACGGTGCGATGTATTCGGTATTCATCCTCGGGCTTATCATGCTCTCGGAGGCGTTCGGTGTCCATGTGCCGAGCTGGGTGTCGCCAGCAGTGACATTCCTGATCGTCGGATATTTCCTCCATAAGTCAATATCAGAAAACAAGGTCAGGATATAAGAATGAGTTTTGCCCAGACATTCCTGATAGCCATCGCGCTCTCCATGGACGCGCTGGCAGTTTCCATCGCCAGCGGAATCACATTGAAGAAATCAAGATTGAAGAACGCATTCAAGATTGCCTTCTTCTTCGGGATATTCCAGCTTTTCATGCCTCTTCTCGGCGCCGCAGCAGGTACATTTCTGAAGGATCTGTTGTCGGAAATAGACCATTGGGTGATATTTACAATCCTCTCGGTGGTGGGCGGTAAGATGATCTACGAGGCCTTCATAATAAAAAAAGAGGAGGAAAAACTCGATCCTACGAATCTTAAAACCCTGATATTCCTTTCAATCGCGACAAGCATTGACGCTTTCGCCGTCGGCATTTCACTGTCGCTCCTCAGCGGCAGCATCTATCTTGCAGTGTCAATAATCGGGATTGTAACTTTCATCCTGTGCTTCATCGGGGTAATGATCGGCGACTTCATAGGCCACTTCTTCGAGGAGAAGATTGAAGCATTCGGCGGAATAATACTGGTTGGCATAGGCATCAAGATCCTATTGGAACATATTTTTTCAAAAGCCAGCCCCTGAACCCAGAATTTACTTAATCATGAAGTCGGGCCTGCAGCTTATTCTTTCAATAGGATCAGCTGCCTTTGCATCTCCGGCATGAAAAAATGTCGGTCAAAATATTTTCCGGAGCTTTAAAAATTATTTTCTTCTGATAAACTACTCTTTTGCTTTGCACGAACAATAGGAGAGCAGCCCGATGCCGGCCCTAAGAGTCAAGACAGAAGAACACACGGAACTTGTCGATATGACCTCACAGATAAACGCGATCATGCCGTCAGGGATGGATTCCGGAATCTGCACGGTGTTCTCGATGCACACGACAGCCGGTCTCACCATCAACGAAAACGCGGACGCCGATGTTAAGAGGGATATTATTTTTCTACTTGACAAGATAGCGCCTTGGGCAAATAGTATGTACCGGCACTGTGAGGGGAACACCGCCGCGCATGTGAAAGCCTCGCTTATGGGGTTTTCCCTGACGATTCCCGTCAGCAAAGGCAGGCTGGTCCTTGGCACGTGGCAAAGTGTTTACTTTTGCGAGTTCGATGGCCCGCGCGACCGTGAAGTACGTGTCGAGTTCATTAAAGGCAGTTCATAAGATATAAGATTAAAAAATAACAAACCGGGAGAAATAAAGATGCGAATCACCAGAATCCTTGCAGTTTTCGCACTTCTTGCTGCATCAGTTCTTTTGTTCTCATACAGCGCCAGCGCAAAGTCTGATACGGAGATGGCGATAGCGCTTTCAAAAAAACTGAACGAACTCAAGATGTTCGACTATTCCGAACTAGTCCTTGACCAGGAACTAGCCAGAAATCCAGCAGATGCCGACATGCTGAAAATCCAGAAGGGGATGACGTATTTCGTCTCCAACAAGGCGGACAATGCGAACAAGATCATCTCCTCTATTACGGCATCAAGCAAATATTATCCGGATTCACGCAGGGTCCTTGGAATAGAAGCCCTCAAGAAACAGAAGTTTGACATGTCGATAACCGCGCTTGAGGATTATTTCAAGGTATATCTCGCCACGCCGCCGACCACGGAGGAAGGCAAGAAGGAATTCATTGAGGCCGCCAACTACCTTATATACGCCTATAAACAGACCAGCAAGGTCAAGGAAGCTGAAAAAGCAGCAACATACCTTGATAAGCTTTCAGCCGGCGGGGACGACAAGAATTCGGATGACAGGGACACGAAGATCCGCCAGATCCAGATCAAGCTGGACACCGTCGAGGAAATGATCGACAAGAAGCAGGACGGCTGGAAGGCGTATGTCAACGATTCCTTTAAACCTATTGAGAACTTGCTGTGGCAGATGGATGCGATAGCCGGCCTAGCCTACATTGAGAAGGCCAGGGGACTATATTTCCTCGACAGGATCGACGAGGCCCTCAAGCTGCTCAAGGACCAGAACACTGCGAACATCATCAACAGCAAAGAGATCAACGACGCCTATGCAGAACAGAACATGGCGCAGATATCGCCTACAGTCTACTATTCATTCTGGCTCGGGAAAATATATCTGAAAAAAGCCGGAGCCGCAACAACGGATCCCGACAAGATATCCCTATATACCGAAGCCATCCAGAACTTCTACAAGATAATCAAGGAACCCAAATATGAAAAATTCCCGAGATACGACGACGCCTTGAGCGGTTTCAGCGAATCCAAGGACAAGCTGGAGGCGTTGGGCAAATCACCAAAGATTCCCGATGCCGTCCTCAAGAAGCTCAGCAACAAAGGCGGCAAGAAACCCGGCGCATCCCTTGAAAGAAAAGAGGCCGACAATTATTTCTCAGACCAGAAATACCAGCAGGCGCTCGCCCTCTATCTCAAAGCCATCATGGCCGACAGGAAATCCGGCGATGCGGACATAATCCTGGCCAGACTCGCCTCCTGCTATATAAAGACGAACCAGGCGCTTGAGGCGATGGCGATAGCCACATACCTCTGTGATTATTATCCTGCTTCGGAAAGCACGCCGACCATCATGGTACAGACCGGCGAGATCATATGGACCGCAGGGACAGCCAAGAAAGATTCCAAGAACAAGGATGACAGCAAGCTGGCCGACAGTCTTTTCGAGGATGCAATCATCGTATACAACAACTATCTTAAGAACTGCCCCGCCGATCAGTGGGCTGGCGATGTTTCGGCCAGAATAGCCAAATACTACTATAACAAGGCGGTCGAACTTGCGAAGGTCGCAAATGATCTTCCACAGGGCGACGAAAAAGTAAAAAAGGCAGTAGAAGCAAGGAACGCCTTCCGGACCACGGCCCCATACTATCAGAACATTGCCAGCAATTTCGCACACACAAAATGGGGGATAAGCTCGATCTATTCGCTGGCCTGGTGCTACACAAACGCACAGGACTACGTGCCCGGAGCCGATAATTTCCTCAAGTACTGCGACATGGAAATGGAAAAGGAAGGCGACAAGGACGTAGGAAATGTCGCTGATGCAAAGATGAGGGCTGCCGACAATTATATCCAATACGCTAAAGCTTTGGACAAGGAAGCCGACACGCTGAGGAACAAGGCCTTTGAAATGGGACTGTCGGGCACACCTCCGGCCGCCACGCCTCCGGCACTCAAAAAAGAGGAGCCTGTGAAAAAGGCTGCGCCGAAAAACGAAGGGGCTTCCAAGGAGGCTAAGGAAGTCAAGGAAGTGATTAATGTTGATGAGAATACTGATGCGATGACGCCGGTCCAGCTCAACGCGAAGGCTGATGAACTCGGCAAGCAGGCAATCGAAAACTACACCATAGCCCTCACGCACTTGAATGAGCTTCTCAACACATGGTGCGGAGCTGGCGGTGCTTTGGCGAATTCAAAGGATCAGAAGGTCCAGAAAGTCATTGAAAGCGCATATTCCCTCCTGGGATGGGCATATGACGGCGCAAAGGACAAGGAGAATGCCTGCAAGGCGTTTGATTCCTTCATAAAGAAATATCCAAGTTCAAAACTTGTTCCGCTGTCAATGCTGCGCATGGGGCTCATCTATGCAGACATGGGCAAGTTCGACATCGCCGGGCAGGTTCTCGAGAACCTCGCGGAAAAGTTCCCGCAGTCGCCTGAAGGCAAGTCCGCCTTCTCGACTCTCGCAAGGACCATGTACGAGATCAAGAAATTCGACAAAAGCATCGAGGTGTTCGGAAAGATATTCGCCCAGAACATCGAACTTACGCCGCAGGATCTGCGATGGGCCTGTGCAAACCTCAGCGACTGCGATGGCACGCATCCGAAGGCCGGCGCGGAGATGTCTGTCAAAGCAGGTGAAATGCTGATCTTAAAGATGGACAAGATGCCTCCCGAAGACCTGATCGGCAAGACTCGTGCCAGGGAGACGGCAAACAATCCAAAGGAACAGCAGAAGCTTATTATTGCCGTAAAGGACAAGATCTGCTTTGATTACGCCACCGCTTGCTACTGGGCCGGCTTGTTTGACAAGTCCTTGAAGACCATCGATGATCTGCTGGTGAAGGAGAATTCGGCGTATTATTTTGACGGCAGGTTCCTCCGTGCCCTGGTCTACAGGGGAATGAAGAATTATCCAAAGGCCCTGGAGAACTACGGGGAGATCACCATGACCGCAATGAGCGCGGCCACCAAGAAGCCTGTTTTCTACAGCAAGGCGCAGTGCTTCATGGGCGACACGTTCATGGAGGCGAACGACTACAAGAAGGCCTATGCCGCCCTGAACATAAACGCCGGCTCCACGCCTGAGGACATCAAGAATTCGCCTGCTAAAGTCACAAAAGAGGAGATGCAGGAACTTTTAAACTGGCTCGAGTACGCCATCTACAAGGCCGCATACTGCAGCGCGAAACTCGGGAACAGCGAGGAACGCGACAAGATGGTCGCAAGCTACAAGAAGAATTTCCCGGACGGCAAATTCGCGAAGGACATCAATTCACTTCCAGCTGCGGATCCAGCCGTACAGGCCGGTCCAGCAACGGCTCCGAAGGCAGATACCGGAGGCGCAAAGACGCCCCCTCCTCCAGCCCCGCCAGCAAAGGCTGAAGCCCCGAAAGCCGACACCAAGGCGCCTGCTAAAACCGATGATGCAAACAAGAAAAAATAATCAATAATAATTATACCGAAAGGAATCGACAATGAAAAGACTGATTTGCACACTTGCTGTAATGCTGTCATTAAGCGCCCTCACGCTTTCAGCCATAGAGGTTACAATCGAGAAAAAGGAAGGTCCGCCTGCAAAGGGGGAATATATCAGCTCCGAAGCGAACGGGGACATAACTTTCAAGCAGGAGAAGTTCACCGTTAAGGTC
Source organism: Victivallales bacterium (assembly GCA_049297395.1). Taxonomy (GTDB): domain Bacteria; phylum Verrucomicrobiota; class Lentisphaeria; order Victivallales; family GWF2-50-93; genus GWF2-50-93. The sequence continues at coordinate 11,218 of JBAQUG010000431.1, forward strand.
AAGGCGTCCGACTATAAATATGCCCGGCTCGCAAAGATGCCGGATGAGATTGCAGCTGCAGACAAGAAGTTCGCAGACCAGAAATACGCCGAAGCGATGGCGGACTATAAAAACCTATACAATCTCTACAGGCATGTCGGATACGACGTCTACTGCACCTACAAGGAATCAGCATGCCTTGACAAGCTAGGCAAGAAGGATGATGCGCTTGCAAGACTCAAGACGCTTGACAGCTACCAGTGCGCCGACCCTAAAAAGCTTACAGACCTCTTCGACGCCAAGAAGCTCCAGGCTACCATCATGATCGACCTCAACAAGTTCGACGACGCGCTGAAAGTCCTGGCTGATCTTGGAAATTCAGATGACGACAATCTGGCCGCATTCAGCTTCAACGCACGGGGCGACATCCTTGTAAAGCAGGGCAAGAAAAAGGAGGCCGTACTGAAATACATGATACCTGCCCTCATCTTCGCCCAGCAGAACAAGGAAAGGCCTAGAGCCCTATGCCAGACAGCGAACCTCCTGAAGGAGCTGAACGACAACAGGGCTTCAAAATTTTCCGAGCTCCTGAAGAAGGATTATCCGGACAGCCAGTACGTGAAAGAACTGAAATGATTTCAGGCTGATAAAAAAAACGATTTTGATTATTTTTATGTTTGCATTGATAATGCAAATGGGATAGCTTACAACTCATTTATTATTTTAAGAAGCAAAATCTTAATGATATGGAACCAAGGCTTCATGGCAGGCGGATTAAATTTAAAAAGTTAAAATAAATTCTTATCAAGGAGAGGATATAATGAAAAGATCTTTGTTACTGTTCGGATTGATAGTCGGAGTACTTACGTCAGTTCTATGCGTTAATTCGTTTGCACAGGCCGCACCAGCTGCTGCGCCGGCAGCAGTTCCGGCAGCAGTTCCGGCAGCAGTTCCGGCAGCCGCACCAGCAGCAGCGCCGGCAGCCGACGCCCCCAAGGAAGAGTCGAAGAAGGGCGGGCATTCGTCAATGAGCTTTTCCAGCATCATCTTGAATTCAGGATGGTTCGGCGGACTGATCTGGACTCTTCTCTTTGCCTGTTCAATCGCATGCGTCGCCCTCATTATTGACTGCTACATAAACATCAACGACCGTAAAATCACCCCTCCTGAATTTGTGCAGGAGGTAAACAACTCTATCGCCCAGGGCGACCTGGCCCAGGCCATCGAAGTATGCGACAAGGTCAGCAGCCCATTCTCACGAGTCCTAAAGGCCGGATTCGTAAACGTCCAGGAAGGTTTTGAAGTGGTGCAGGACGCAGTAGGAATCGCCGCCGACATCGAAAGTGAAACACTCCTTTCACGTATCTCATATCTCAGCGTTATTTCCAACGTGACCCCTATGTTAGGACTGATCGGTACGGTTCAAGGTATGATCTATGCGTTCTTCAATCTCGGTACCCAGGAAGCAGGCGCAGCGCAGCAGTCAATGCTCGCAGTCAACATCTCCCACGGTCTCTGGGCGACGGCCGTCGGTCTTACTGTTTCCGTTATCGCATCGATTTTCTTCTATTATTTCAAGAACAAGACAATGGGAATCATCCTTGGGATGGAAGCTCTGACTCTTGATACGACAAAGTCGCTGCGTAATGCCGTTGTCGTTGAAGATGAAGCAGGCGCCTGATCGCCGACAAACTAAAATCTTTTTATAGGGATCGGATCTATGAGACCTCCAAAAGAAGAAGAAATGCAGTCCGGCAACCTGACGGCGATGATCGATGTCGTCTTCCAGCTTATCATATTTTTCGTCGTAACGACAAACATGCAGAATACAATTGATGATCGCATCACTCTTGCCATCGCACCGCACGGAGTGCCCGTGACCAGGAAGGACCCGCGCGAAATCAAGATCGATGTGGACAAAAAAGGCAACATCTCGATTGCGCGCTTTTACATGAACACTGACACCCTGAGGTCAATTGTTAGGAAGAGCATTGCGGAATACGGCGCCGATGTTCCAATAGTAGTCCGCGGCGATGTAGCTACAAAGCATACGGCCATTCAATCTGCGATGAACGCATGTACTGATGCCGGCATATATAAAATCAAATTTTCCGTTCTGAAGGAAAAAGGTAAGTAGCATATGGCAAGAAAGAGGAAAAAAAACTCACTGCAGGCAGGAGAACTGAACTTGACCGCCATGATCGACGTGGCATTTCAGCTGCTATCGTTCTTCATCATGACAATGAAACCAACCGACGTTCTTGCGATGATCGATGTTTCCCGCCCTGCTCCTGACAAGCGCGTTTCCCAGTCAAAACCGCTCAACATCATATGGATCACAGTTCTCGCCGACGGGAGATTCATCCTGAACGACCGTCCGATATCAAAGGAGAATCTTGACAATACATTGTGCCAGCTGGGCGCCCTGGATAAGACACAGACGGTGATCATAGCCTGCACCCCGAACTCAACGCATGGGAAGCTGATTGATGTACTTGACCTCTGCCAGAAAGCACAGCTCTCAAGCTTGTCGGTCGTCAGCGTAGACTGATCCTCAATGTAAGTTCCGGATGCCTCGGACAATCCACTTATTCTGTTCCAATCTTTGGCATGTCTTTCTTCAGCCCACCTAGATCCTCTACGGAAACGCTTATTTCTGTCTCATGCACATCTGCGGCCTTGAATCTTTCTGAAGTCATGACATCGTCAGACGTGCTCTCGTGTCCATCCGCCCCAAGTGAAAAGAGCTTGAACGACTTGCCGTCTGACGATGAATAGCGAAAGGCCCTTTTCCATGAATCCCACTTGAGCTTTTCTATGTATGGCCCTTTCCATCCCTTTACCCGGGGATCTGCTTCCAGGGCGGAGAGCCCCTCCTTCGTCGTGGGATAACGTCCGCAGTCCCTGAAGAAATAATCGAGCGCAGTGTTAAGCACGGAAATATTATACTTTGTTTTCATAACGACTTCGGGCTGTTCAAACTTGTGTGTTGACACTTGGAAGTAAGCTCCGGCGACACATATGAATCCCAGCCACAGTACCCACCGTGGAAGCTTTGTCAGCGCACCGAGAACATTAAAGACCCCTCCGTTCAGCATCCACGGGGATGTCACGCTCGACTTCCTCTCCCTGTGATAGGTCCTCTTCTTATTTGTCTTTGGCTTGAGATACCCCGGCATAAGCGCAAATTTATTGCAGAAAGGGCAGTGTCCAGTCTTACGTTCTGATATTTCATTGCAATATGGGCATTTGACTTTCATAATTGCTTCACGATAAATTCTTTCCTTCAGCGCAGAGGATTTACATTGTTTTTTACAATAAAGCCAAGCTGCTGAAAGTCAATCAGCGAGTATTTTTCATCCGGAGATAAAACAGGAGTTTGCATTGTAGGGCGCTTGCATTAATTTACGGCTTTTGGTATTTGACAGCAACCTTTAAACACAAAGATATTTAATTATGGAAAACCTGATAATCATTGGAAGCGGTCCCGCAGGACTTACCGCGGGAATATATTCAGCCAGAGCCCTTCTCAAACCAACAGTGATAGCCGGAACAGTTCCCGGCGGCCAGCTGACCCAGACAAGCGATATCGAGAACTATCCCGGTTTCCCGGAGCCTGTAGGAGGATTCGATCTCATGACAGCGTTCCAGAAACAGGCCGAGCGTTTCGGCGCAAAGATCACCTATGACAACGTGTCTTCAGTAAAACTTTCCAATGGCGGGCCCCAGGAGGTCAACCTGGCAGGTGGCGGGAAACTCCAGACGCTGGCGCTTATAATAGCCACAGGCGCATCACCGGTATGGCTCGGTATTGAATCGGAAAAGAGACTCATGGCAAAAGGAGTTTCAGCATGCGCCACATGCGACGGTGCTTTTTACAGGAATCTTCCAGTTGTTGTCATTGGAGGTGGTGACACGGCGATGGAAGAGGCGCTCTTCCTCACACGATTCGCCTCCAAGGTAACCGTGGTCCACAGGAGGGATCAGTTGAGGGCCTCTAAGATAATGGCAGACCGCGCGCTGCATAACCCGAAGATCTCTTTTGAATGGGACAGCGCTGTCGACGAGATCACCGGGCAGAATGAAGTTGATGGAGTAATCTTAAGGAATATTAAGACCGGTGCGAAAAAGAACATAGAGTGCAAAGGATATTTTGCAGCACTAGGTTATAATCCAACTACCCAGATATTCAAAGGCCTCATTGACATGGACGGGGTTGGATATATCTCCTTGAGGAATCAAAGCAGCTATACCAGCATTGAGGGCGTATTTGCCGCTGGAGACTGCGCTGATCACGCTTACCGCCAAGCTGTTACAGCTGCCGGAATGGGGTGCAAAGCCGCCATCGACGCTGAAAGATGGCTTGAGGCTAGACATAAGGCGTAGGATTTGTTAATTTTATTAATTTTACCACTTGCTGTATTTTAATCTAGGTATAAATTATTTATTATATCTAAAATATTTTCTATCAGCAGGAGAAATAATGTTTTCTAAAATCAATCCGTTTATAGCTTCAATCGCAATATCATTGATCCTTACAGCTAATTTGAATGCCGCAGATACAAAAGACAAGACAGATAACAAAGGCAAGAAGGAAATCACTTTCGATATAAAGCCTGAAGAGATGCTTGCCAAGCTCAGAACTACGGCCATTAATGACATCAAGCCCGAAGAACTCGAGTGGTCAAGAAAGCTCTACCCCAACAGATACCGCCCGCTCTCAATGGATTTCGAAGATAAGGACGTGCAGAAATACCTGCAGTCAATTCCTCAGGAACTCCAGGCCGGAGAAAAGACAAGGATTGAAAAAATCAAGGATGTCAAACCGCTTATCGTAAGGATTATCGAACGAAATCCCTATGAACCAAAATCCGGCGGCATAAAAATTCGTTCAGGGACATCCGTCACCTCAGTTCCAGGGATGATATCTCTTGCAAATGAGGCAATTCTCATTGTCAAGAAAGGCAAGAACGTAAAGAACAGCAAACGATACAAATGGGAAGAACTTGCATTCGAGCAATATGAGAATTTTTTAACCTACTATGCAGGACAGCGCCTTCTGAAAGCAGGAGGCAATGTTTCAAAGGATGAGAGCAGGAAATACGCGGGCGAGGACTATTTCCGACTGGCCATTCTCTGCGACTGGTTTGGCGAGTATGAAAAATGCATGGCGAACCTTAAAAAGGCAATTGACCTCAATCCTGACCTGAAAAACAGTGCAGGCCCGATCCTCTTTGACTGAGTAATGCGTCAGTAACCACGCCCCTTCGGGATGGGGCCGCAAAAAGCGGCGAAACTTGATGAGGTTCCACAGTCATTGGGATAACCGTTTATTACCTGTAAGATTTGAATACTGCAATTTATTTTA
>JBAQUG010000432.1:0-4615 GCA_049297395.1 Victivallales bacterium
GCATATGATGTTCGCACATGCTGTAGAACTCGATGTTCTTCACGATGACCATGTCATTGCATTCTTCCTCATATATGGCGTTGTTTATAAGCTTTTTGACGTCCTGCTTATAACCATTCGTAAGGAATTGAAAACTTTTTTCAACACGCATGGGTGTGTGTTTGAGCCCTGGACGATCCGGATCCTCCCCAATCGCCTCGAGTATTTTTTTTATCTGTTCCTTCATGACTGCATTCCTCCGTTAATATTTACAGAGTTTCAAGTTTTATGTTTTAAGTTTTAAGAAAAGCTTTAACAGTTCCTAAAAAACATATTTAACTTAAAACTTAATACTTGGAACCTGAAACTTTTTTATCCCGTCCTTCAGATGCGAAACACGCAGCTGGCCGCAGGCGGCGTTTATGTTGTCGCCCTTTTCAATACGGACAGTCACCGGCACGCCTTTGCCCTTCAATGTACTCTCGAATTCAAGCATTTTTGACCTTTCAGGCCTGGAAAAGCCGGATTTATCCACGGCATTCAGGGGAATCAGGTTCACCTTCGCAGAACATGAACTTACAATATCCGCAAGCTTAAGCGCGTCATCCCGGGAGTCATTCAAGCCTTTTACCAGCGTATACTCGAAAGTCACAATGCGCCCTGTCTCATTGAAATAAAACCTGCATGCCTCGCAAATCTCCTTGATGGGATACCTGTGCTTGTCAGGTATGAGGCGGGCGCGGCCTTCGTCGGTTGGTGAATGAAGCGACACGGCGAGGTTCCATGGTTTGCCCTCGGCGGAGAATTTCCTGATCCCAGGCACGAAGCCGCTCGTTGAAACAGTTATCCTGCGCGGCGACATGCCGACCAGCTTCTCACCGCAAATTATATTGAGAGCCGAGATGAAATTGCTGTAATTCATAAGGGCTTCGCCTGTGCCCATGAAGACAATATTGTCCGGAAGCCGGCCAATCTTCCTGCAGCACATGAAGAACTCATCGAGGATTTCCGATGCATCCAGGTTCCTGACGAGTCCACCGGTACCGCTTGCGCAGAAGAAACAGCCGACAGGGCACCCTATCTGTGAACTGAGGCAGAACGTAGTCCTGTCGAGAGAGGGGATTATCACGCATTCCACGCATTGGCCGTCGCTGAATTCCAGGAGGAGCTTTGTCGTACCATCACTCGCCTTTTCCTGCCTTATCTCCGAAGCCTGGCGGAAGATGTAGCTCTTCATGAGCTCCGACTTGAGCAGCGCGGGTAGATTTTTCATCTCATCTGGAGAGTCCGCGAACTTCTTATATATCCAGTCGAATACCTGAGAGCCCCTGTATGCGGGCTGCCCGAGCGATTTGAGCCATCCGGCAAGCTCCGCTTCAGCAAGAGTGTTCAATGGAATTTTCATCATTTGACTCCGCTCGGGCTCGGCGGCGCCGGATTGAACTTGAAGAGATATATCTTCTTTTCCTCGTTGATTGGAATCTGTGCGGTTTTCAACCTTCCCATCAGAGGTATGTCGTCGCTGAATATAAAGACTACCTTGTCCATCTCCTGAAGTTCCTTGTAGGAGTCTATCTTCCTTATCTTTACCTTATCGTATCTGTAGAGCCATGGGAAGAAGCTGTCCCTCGAGCATTGGAGATAGGAGCACAATGCGTACAGGCCGATATTCTTTTCCTTGTAGATTGTCATGGATGGATAGAAATCACCGCCCATCGCCTCGCGTATCTGTCCTGCAAGTTCCTGCTGGCGCTTCTCATGTGTCTGATATGGATAGATGATGGCCCAGTAAAGCAGTGCGGTAGCGCAGCAGATACCCAGTGAATTAAGCCATACCGTGCATCTTGAAGGGGTGGTCCTTATGGCCATGATCGAAATTATCAAGGCAAGTCCGGCCTGTGACATCCCCACGACAAAGTTGCTTGTCCTGAAATCCAGGCTCTTCCTCAATGGCACCAGTTCGATCCACCAGGATACTGGAAGAACATAGAAGAGGATTACAAAAATCGCACACACGATTCCGGCATATGCAAATATTTTCAGCAATGAATGGATCTGGAATCCGAGTCTTCTCACAAGAAGCCAGTAATTCAATCCTGCAAGCATGGCGAGAGGCGGAACCAGTATGATATAGTCACGTGGTCCGCTGAAAGGATAAAACCACAGTAAGAAGAACAGAGAAGCTGTTATGGTCTTGAGGAACCTGCTGAAAACGGGGTTCCTGTCGAGAGGCGTATATGACGCACAGAACGCCGGCCAGGCAAACAGGGAGAGCGGAAAAAGCCGGAAGAAGAACTCGAAAGGGAACACGGCAATATGCTTGAGATAGTCCAGGAAATCATCCGGTTTGATGGGGATGTTCCTGAAAGGCATGTCCGAGCCTGTAATCCATCGCGGTATCCCCCATATGAGTATGAAGCAGGCGAGGCAGGCAACGCCAAGGAAGAAGCCGGGTTTTCTCAGCCTCGACCATATCGTCATCGGCCTTCTCATGAAAACCAGCGGGATGGAGAAGATGAAGACCCCTGACCATCCGATGGTATAGAATGAGAGTCCGCAGAAGAGGAATGAAAGAAGCCAGGCCCTGTCCCAGTTTCCCCTTGCAGGTCCATAGGTGAACCAGGCTATCCAGCCGGAAAGAACGAATAGCATGCCCAGCATGTTCGGATAGCCGTCAAGCCCTTTTTCAACGACCAGGAAGGAAGAGAAAAGCAGTGAGGCTGAAACGACTGCGGTTTCGAGGCCGCCCGCCCGCCTGCCTGCCAGCCATACAAGGATGCCCATCGTCATTATAGACAGGACGGATACGACCCTCAACCCGAACTCGAGGCCGGCTCCCGACTTGTAGAGCACCGACACTATCCATGGAAAGAGCGGATAGTTCGACGCGATGACTTCGCCATGGACAAACGTGTTCGGCTTGAGAAGGTTCATCTCCAGGGCCATCTGCGAATAATACACCTCGTCCCATCTCAATTCCCGGGCTCCGAATTGGAATGGCATATAGAGGCTCAGGAACGCGGCCAGAAGAATCAGCACGCATTTGTTCCTCGTTATTCTATGTTCCTCATAAATAGGCACGGTTGGTGTTTCCAGGAAATTCTGTTTGATAATCAAATGGGACAAAAGGATATTTTAATTCAACATGCCCTCTTTTCCAAGTGAGAAGGGGCCGATTTTGCCGGAAGATGGTGAAGGCGGTACCTGTTCCTCACGCGCCCCTGAGGCTTCGAAGATCATATTCGCCTCCGAACTGCGCGAGAAAGGATATGCTGTACAGCCTGAAAAACACAAGGACTGGCAGAAGGACTACCGCCCATATGTATGGAAGGCTCAGGACGATGAATCCCACGCAGCAGAAACAGCAGGTTGAAACCAGGAAGACAATTATCGCCGTTGTGGCGCATATTTTGAGAAGGAAATACATCAGGAAGAAACGGATGAATGCGAAGGGGTGGTGATTGACAAGCGAAATGAAATCCATCATTGCATCCAATGCCGCCCCCTTCTTCCTGAACATTATCGGGACGATGAAGGCTTCTATGGTGAGAGATGCCAGGGCCGCGGCAAGCAGGACAAAAATCACCGATGTTATCATGAATATTATGCCTCCGACCCCCAATGCATCAATCTTCCCAGTCCTGATTGAACCCAGCAGAAGCAATATTCCGATGGCGACGCAGAAAAGAAGGGCGGCCAAGACCAGGATGGCGAACAGCATCCTTAAAATGAAAAGCGAGTTGCCCTGCCTGGAATACCTGCCCCATGGACGGGCAAGCTCGGTGGTGCCTGTCATCAGATCATGGATGAAGATAAAAGCCCCCCTCGATCTGACCCACAGCATCACAAGCGCGAAGAAAAGGGCGACAATGATTATAAAGACGGCCAGTGCAGCAATCACGAGAATCAAGGTGGTCGTGAAAAACCTGCCGTCGAACAACTGGTGCAGGATTGACAATGCGCCTTCACCATTTCCTTTCATTGCAGGATTTGAAAGATCCGGATTCTGCGGGAACGAATAGTTGAACCCCATGTTCATCCCCTGTCCCAGGTTTGCCAGCCAGGCTGAGAAACCGAGAAGGAACCATTTCCCGATCTCAAAGGGGCGGAAAAGAATATCCTCCATCCTGTCCCAGGCGGAATAGACCGCTGACACACAGCTTATCGTGCTGTCTTTTGATGATTCCATGCGGGAAATCCTTTCTTCATGTGTGTCACAATATCAATTTATATTTTTTCGCACAGGCAGGAAAATAAAAATCTTCATCAAATCAGTCGCAGGAGGAATCCCTTCAGGTATTCCGACTCCGGGAAGTTCAATGCAACAGGATGGTCGCATGGCTGGGTGAAGCTGTGGACTATCTGGAAATCCCTGCCTGAATCTTCAGCGGCCCAGCACAGTATCTCGCGGAACTTTTCCCTGTCAATTCCCGAAGAACATGAAAATGTGGCGACAAATCCGTCCGCCTTGAGAAGCTTCATGGCTAGCAGGTTGATGTCCTTGTAAGCCCTGGAAGCACGGTCGATGGAAGCCTTTGTAGGGGCGAACTTCGGTGGATCCAGGATTATGAAATCAAAGCTCATGTTCCTGTCACGGAATTCACGCAGGACCTTGAAGGCGCTTCCGTTGAAATAC
>JBAQUG010000433.1:0-2009 GCA_049297395.1 Victivallales bacterium
CCCTTTCGCCGGTTCTCCGTTTCAGATTAACAGGCTGGAAGGCCTGTTATACTTATGGAGTCCTGAGTTCGTCGAGTATCCTGCGTATGATCTCGTTTGAAGTTATCTGTTCGGCCTCAGCCTCGTATGAGAGTATGATCCTGTGCCGGAGGATGTCGGCGGCAACGTTCTTTACGTCCTGTGGAACTACGTATGCGCGTCCTTCCATGAAGGCGGTGGCCTTTGCCGCCACTGTCATCATTATTGCTGCGCGCGGTGATGCGCCATACTGAATGTAGCTGTCGAGATAATCAAGCTTCGCTTCCGCCTGGCGCTGCGAGAGCTCCTTGCGTTTGCCTGGGCGTGTCGCAATTGCAATGTCGAGGATGTATTCGATGATCTTCTCGTCGACGTAGATCTTGTCGACCCATTCCCTGGCTGTCTTTATTTCGTCCAGGGTCGCAGTTGCAAGGGCGTTCAGTACGAGTTCGGTATGGGCCATCCTGTTGACGATCTCCTTCTCCTCGCTCCGCGAAGGATATTCAAGTTCCAGCTTGAACATGAACCTGTCGACCTGCGCTTCTGGAAGCGAATAAGTTCCCTCGTGCTCGATCGGATTCTGTGTCGCCATCACCAGGAACGGGCGCGGCATCTCATGCCTCTTTCCTGCGATCGTCACCTGCTTCTCCTGCATGCACTCGAGCAGGGCGCTCTGTACCTTCGCCGGTGCGCGGTTGATTTCGTCCGCAAGGACAATATTCGCGAACACGGGGCCGATCTTAACGCTGAAAGTATGGTCGTGCTGGTTATAGATGTTTGTGCCCACGACGTCCGCAGGCAGCAGGTCGGGTGTGAACTGTATCCTTGAATACGTCCCGTTCAAAGTCTGTGCGAGGGTTTTGACAGCCAGCGTCTTTGCAAGCCCAGGAAGACCTTCTATCAATATATGTCCATCGGCAATCAGGGCCAGGACAAGGCTGTTGACCAGTTTTTCCTGCCCGACGATGATCCTGCCAATTTCCGTCTTGACCGGCTGGATGAAATGGGAGGCTTCACGTATCTTGCCCTGGAGCTCCTGCAATTCGTTCTGGTTCATTGTGTATCTCCTTATATTTTAATTTCCATAATAAACTTAAAAAACAGAGCGGCCGGATTAGATGTTTCTTTCATTTTGATGGGGGATCAAAACAAATGTCCTGCAACGAATCCAGCCACTCCGTAACATATAGACAGCGTCAGGCGGAAAAAGTTCAATGAAATTGCGAGAACGGACCGATTTCAGTCGTAATATATTGCAGTCGCCTTGAAGACCGGGCCTTCCTTGCAAGTCCTGGCGAAACGCCAGCCGTCGGACTTTGTCTCATCCCTGACCTTTACAACGCAGGCGTAGCACGCACCGACGCCGCAGCACATCAGATGGTCTAGGCTGAGCTCTCCTGACAGGGAATTCTTCAGCAGCAGCTTCCCCATCGCCATCAGCATCCCGTGCGGACCGCATCCGTAGAAACTCAGATTGCCGGAGGGCGGATTCATTATGATCCCCTCGAGAAGTTTTGTGACAAGCCCCTTCTGCCCGGCCGAACCGTCCTCTGTCGCCACCAGCACTTCGAATCCAGTCTTTTTAAATTCATCGATCAGTATCAGATCCGCCGAGGTTCTTGCGCCTATCAGTATTTTCCCTTTTGTCGGAGCCTGTTTTGCGAGCATGTATGTGGCGGCGCAGCCATAACCTCCGGCGACAATCACAGGAAGATGTTTCCTTGTAGGAACAGTGAATGGTTTTCCCTGCGGCCCCATGAGGCTGCATACGGTCCCTTTGCCGAGATTTGACAGGACTGCGGTTCCCTCGCCGATGACTTTGTAGATTACAGCCAGCTCTCCCTTGGGGGTTGCATTACAGATGCTGAACGGCCTGCGCAGTATCCTGTCACGCAGGTTCGCGATCTGCACATGGACAAACTGTCCGGGTTTCACCTTCGGGGATATTTTTGGAGCTGAAAAGACGACCTTGTAGTAGGAGCCGCCTATGC
>JBAQUG010000434.1:0-16543 GCA_049297395.1 Victivallales bacterium
CAGTGTGTGCTGACAATCTCGCCTACCAGCCCCTTGTCAATCCATTCCTTGACCTTCATGTAGAGTTTTGAATAACGGAGTTCAAACCCGATCTGTAGAAATGCTTTCGTATCTTTCTGAACCGCAACGACTTTTTTCGCCTCATCGAGTGTGTTGGCAATCGGTTTCTCGCAAAGGACGGCCTTGCCAGCCTTCATCAGTTTTATTGCGATATCCGCATGGGTGTGGTTCGGCGTAGCGATATAGACAATGCGTATATTCCTATCTTCACATATTTTTTCCAAACTGCTTGTAATACTGATTCCAGTCTCACCGGCGACCTTTTCGGCTATCCTATGGTTCGAATCGTATCCAGTTACGCCTTTCACCCAAGGCGAATCCTTTGCCGCCCTGACGTGTTCCCGCCCCATGCCGCCAAGACCGACAACCGCTGCTTTAATCTTGTTTTTCATCTTTTGTAATCCCCTTCTTTTCTCCAAACATCCAGAATCAGTTCATATCGTTCAAGCCTCATCCCTGTATAGACGCAGTTGCTTGTCGAGAAGATGTAGCCGCCTCCGGGCATACCGTGTTTCAATGCGTACCTTGCAGATTCACGGACCTGTTCGTCGCTGCCGGTGTCCATCAGGCCGCAGTTCACATTGCCGATGAGACATATTTTGTCACCATAGAGCCTCTTGACTTCGACAATATCTACGCCGCCCTGCGGATCCAGGGAATGCAATGCGTGCGATCCGGACTGCACAAGCTGGTCAAGGATGGGCATAATGTTTCCATCGGTATGCTTTATGGTATAGAAGCCCATATCCCGATAACCCTTTGTCTGCCGTGAGAGATACGGAGTAACAAATTCGCTGAACTGGGAAGGGCTGAGGAACGGTCCCTTATTCATGCAGTAGTCGCAGCACATGGTGAAACCGTCAAGCCCGCCATGCTTTGCGATCTTCGAGGCAAAATCCAGAACCTTGTTCACTTTGGTGTCGGCTTCTTCCTTTACTCTTTCCGGCTCGTCGACCAGACGCATGGAGAATTCGACCATCTGATCGCCTCCAGGCACATCGTATGTACCATCCAGGTTTATCAGCAGACAATAGCGGTCACCAGACTTTTCGCGGATGAGGTCAATCATATGGAACAATTCTTTCTCATTCGTCCATTGGAAAGCTACAGACGGAATGACAATGGCACTGTGTTCAAAGCGTTCCGCAGTATCAATCAGCACGTCGGCCATATCGACGCGATGCAGTTGCCGTTCCTTCTCCTCCATCTGATCCCATTGTGAAAAGTTGCGGTGACACGGATGCACTTTTCCAAATGCCTCCATTGTCAGGAAGAAGACGAGTTCGAAATGGGGAACCCTTCCTTCCAGAGGTTTCCGTTCCAATGCCGATATGAATCTTTCTCGGGGAGTCATTTTTTTGTATTCCTTTGCTTATGTAAAAGCTTTTAAGGTAGCTGCAGGGACTGCATTTTCTCAGCAATCTAAAGCCTGTATTTGATGCATATTATTTAAAAATCTTACCACCTTAAATTCAAATGGCTTGATAGAGACGGAAACCTTGCCGTCTTCAACTTTCACTTTTTCCTCATTCCATAGTTCGACTGCTGTTTTTATGCCCTGGTAGTCTTTCAGGTTTACGGTTCCCTGCCATTTCTTATCTGAATTATTTATCAGCGTAACCCAGAGTCCGTTTTTCTGTTTGTTGACAAGGTATTGAACCGGTTTGCCTTTTATTTCAACCAATTGATGCTTCGCATAAACATGGGCAAGCATGTGAACTGTTATTTCCATCAACGCCTTTGACCAGAGCCACTGTCCGTAGTATGGCGCAAAATATATTACCTTGCCTTTACCGACTTTATTCTGAGTAATTATAGGCACCGGCGGAAGTCTTCCCGAATCTGCGGTTGCAATTATTTCCGCCCCGGAGATATCAATTGGAGTATATGCAAAACGCAGTTCTTCAAAGGTTTCTCCGCAAAGGTTGCATTTTGTCCTGCCATAAATCTCATGCCATTGAGATTTGATTTTAATTCCAAGAAACTCCGCAACCTCCTCTGGTCCCAATTCGTCCGACACCTGTCTTCCCGATAAAATCAATGTGCCGCCTTCTTCCACATAAACTTTCAGCTTCTCAAGCAGTTCTTTGTTCAATTGTATTCTGCCAAGCAAGGTGATTACGGGATACTTTTGCAGCACATCCAACGAGGCGTTCTCCAATAGGACATCAAAACTGTCTCCCCATCTTGTGGCTGTCAGCTGGCCTTTTGTAAAAGGACGCATATCGTATCCGCCCTTAAGAAGCTTGAAGTATTCTCCTTCGTCTTTCCACGGCACACCAGGATCGAATGTCCGTTCATAAGAATTGCCTGAGGTTTTATATCCGGGAAATGCCGCCTCAAAAAAGTTTTCTATCATATGATCACCGTCTTCATAAGGAACCTTGCCGCACCAAGCAATGTGTTCATGCTTCCTATTCACAGGGGCATCCCATCCATGATCATGTTCAAGAAGCAGGCCAAATGGAACATGTGGTTCGCCTCTGTCAGGATGATGACTGAGGGCGAAATCCGCAAAATCTTTTGCCATACTGCCAAGTTTTGAAAGTTCCGGGGGTTTAAACTTGTCATTCCATGGAAGGAAATACCCAACTTCGGTTACTTCCTGGAAATCAAAATTGGCTCCTGCAAGAAAAGCCATCAGCCAACCGCGCATGTATGAGCTTTCTTCACCACCACCTTGACGGATGCCCTGCTCATTGTAATGTACCGGCAAATGTTCAACAATGAATAATCCACCCCAGGCTGAAAAATCACTGAACCAGTATCCGTTATATTGCTTTGCTGCTCCACGCTGGAATGCAATGCTGATATTGAGATTGGCAAACCAGACGTTTCTTTCCAACCACACAGCCTTAAATCCCCATTCATAGTAATGATGGAGAACATATAGGGCTGACGAGTGCGCGACCATATTTGCCCATTCGGGAAATGAGTTCTGTTTCACATGGCTGGCAAATGTATTCTGTGGAAGATATTTGCTTTTCAAGTCCCTGAAATGCCAGACGACACCTTTTTCCCCCCAGATAGTTGCCTTTTCACAAAGCCACTTTTTGAAATATTCCGCCGCTTCCCTGCGTGTGGCAAAATACTCGGGATGACTTGCAGTCCACTCACTGTAGCTCCCGTCGCGCTCGCCAAACAGGCATGCCCAGAGTTTGACACCATATTTCCGGCTTTTCATTAATTCCATAACCATGTCTATGGCCTGCGGATGACAGCGGAAAAAGTCAATCAAAATAAAATATTTGCCGTCTTCGGAAAGTTTTTCAATATCTTCTTTGGTAAGTCCTTTGCCGCGACAAGGTCCTGTGCTGTCTCCTACAATGCGAAACCCGTTGCATAACAGTGAAGTCTTATTCCAGTCTGACGGCGGATAGATGTCAGGCGCGTCCTCCTCCCACTCCGCCGACTTGCCGTCTTTCATCCAGTAGCCCAAGCCGTATTCATTGCCGATGACAAAAAGATTTTTGTTGTCCATAGTGTTTGTTCTTCCGCAAGTGTTTAACAATTGACTTTCTGAAATATTTCCCATTTCACTTTTCATTCCTTGTACACCCATTCTCCTGTCATTTGAGTTTTGACGTGAACGCTCGTTCCCGCCGCAACCTTGACCTGTTTGGCGGTAAAACTTGCCAGTGGCGGGAAATCCTTGTCTCCAGCGATGTCGCAGATGATTTCCGTGTCCGTAGGATTATGCACCTCGATGTCGGCCTCGCCTTTCCCAGAGGAGACCACGTTGGAAATCATTTCCTTGCGGCTGCACGTCAGCAAATTTCCGACATACAAGTCTTTATCGGACTCGCTATTGTCAATGATTAAATATCCAACACCTTTGGCGTCAACTGCGATATGCCGAAACTCCGCAGTCTTGATGTCATATACCCCGGCCGGTGCGTTGGGTGTCAGCCCTTCCACGGCCACAGGAATATCCTGCAGGAGTTCCGCTTTCTCAATTTTCAAGAGGCACGCTCCGGCATCGGCGGAAAGGGTCAGAATGGCTTTGAATTCCTTTTCCTTCCCGCGTGTGATGCTGATTGCATACGGCAGTTTTCCCTTAATGCCGAATTGAGAGAGGAATTTCTCAATCCATTCGTTGCCGGTTTGTATGGAGGTGTCGGCGCCGCCGGCGAGGAATTTGTATCGGATGTGGTCTCCGGCGTGGAATTCCTTCCCCTGCGCGAGTTCGAGAGACAGTTTAAAGCGCAGGTTTTCCCCGTTGCCGAAAAGCTCATAGGCCAAATCCTGCTCTCCAAGCCAAATGAACGTGACCGTACCGGCGGTTCGTTGCGGGTAAATGCTCACATAACCACCGGTGGCCAGCTTCCCCTTCCGCGAGAACTGCTCGCCGGGTTTCACGTTATACGCAAGCGAGCCGTACTGCTTGTCCGCGACAACAATATTGTCCCATTCGCCAATTGTCGAATTCTGGTTTTTACGCACATTTGCTATCTCAACCAAAGTTGGGGCTTCTATTTTCACATCCTTTTTAAACGTGATGTCAACATCCGAAACTGGCAGCGATATTTTGGCATACGGCCTTGGACGCTCACCGATGATCCTTCCGATGACCTCGATATATTCGGTCTCCTTGGACACCCGCGGATGAGGAAGTTTATTATGTGGACCTTGATCACGGGAAATTTTCCGTGTGCTTGTACAGTGACCGATGGCGACGTCGGTTGATGTGATCTCATGATAGGTGACCCAATCCGGATAATCGGACGCGAAATCCAACAACAGGGGGTTTCCCTCCATAAGGCCGGGATAATATGCCATCCCATCCATGCCAATGACGTAATCTCGTTTCACCGCCTTCATTCCACGCGCGCCAATCTCGCCGCCGGTATGCAAGGTATAATACGGCGCGGGAGTGGGTTGCTGCAACCACCAGCCTTCATTGTTGATATATCCGGTGTATGTCATCCCGCAGTATTGCAGATCACCGAACGCATGCGACCAGTTCCGCTCCAGTTTTGTTCGGATGCATGAGCTTATGGCAATTTTATTGTCAACGTCGGTCACATAGGCGATGAGATACGGCTGTTTGTAGTGATATCCGTCGATCTCAACGGCGAATTGTTTTTCACCGTTGGGCAAAAACCTTCTAAAAACAGCCCCGGTCTGCGTGTCGATTATCTTGACTTCCTTCAATCCTTTTTCCGAGCTTGCCTTGAGGAAAATCCGATAGCGTTCCTTGCCAGGCCCGGCCGGATATACGCCTAAATGGTTGATGATGTCCCATTGAGTGATCATCGGCCCCCCGGAAATGAACGCCTGCTGTGGCCAGCCGTCATAATCTCTTATAATGGTGCTAGTGACAATGTCTTTCACCTGGCTCATGGAATCCGCCTGCACATAGTTGCCCATGGGAGTGGCTTTCATATCTTCCGCGCTGTAGATCCGCGTGAACGTTATTGGCACATTGCACCAGTTCACCGATTCCGAGTGAGCATAGTTGGCGGTGGAGTCGTCGAGCATCTTGTCCCTCTCATAACTGAACACGGCGGTGTGGCTGATGTGCCAATAGTGGTGAGGGTCTATCCCGTTTTTCTTCTGCGTGTCAGCCATGCACAATGCGGACGAAGCGTTTCGTCCGATCTGGAAATCGTAGTCGACCGGAGCTTTCAAGTCTCCCTTTTCCGTGATATTCTTCTCAAGAGGAAACTCTTTCATGTTCCACCTCAGAAGGACGGTGCCAACCAGGTCTTTGAATTCCAGTCCGGGGATCGCCAAGAATTCCGCATCCGACGCCTTTGAGCATTCCGCCTTCAATGTTTCCCACTTCTCCTTGCTCATCAAAGGCAACGGCTCGGTGAACACAATATATGAAAGGCCTTGTGTTTTCGCCGCTTGCGAGTAGCCGGCGACATCGGTTTTGCCGTCGGTAAGCGAACTATGCGCGCCAATAACGCCCTTATATATTTTTTTGTGCGGTTCCGGGGATTTCAAATCATCCCAGCCCATGGGCTTTCCTCTGTCGCCCAACAGCACCCACGGGGTGGAGTTGTTGCCGACCGCCACCTTCAATCGTTCCTCTTTCGTCATCGGCGTGAATCCGCCCAAGTTTTTTGACTTCATAGCGGGCTCAACAAGCCATCGGAAGGTGTTGAAAAGAAGTTTTTTCATGTCGCTCTTGCGATAGCCGTCGCCCTTCTCCAAAACGATATCATCCAAAATTGGACATCCCACATTCCACATCGTGTACATGGCGTACACCGATGAAATAGCCAATCGCCCTTTGCCCTCAACTTCTTTGATCGCCATTATCGGAGGCGACTGGCTGTATGTTCCAGCTTTGGTGAAATCATAATGCATGCCAACAGGATCCGGGTAGGCTTCATGTGAGCGCGCCTCGGGCATGCCGCTGACCACAACCTGCCATGACTTATCCAAGGCCAGGGCTGGCAATGCGGTCGCCTCATGCTCGCCAACCGTGGGCAGGAACAGGCATTTCACCCCTTCCGTAACCGATGATGGCGCGATATTCTCCGTCCAGAAAAAACGCAGTATCCCTGGAGAGCACGTCCGAGGTGGATCGTATCTTCGTGTTTCGTCCAGTACGCATTCATTTAGTATTTTCGCACCAAACGGTTCCATGGTGAAATTCTCGGCCAACTCCGCGCGATCCGCATAGTACGATGAAGGAGCAGGCATGAAAAAAACACCGCCGCCAAGATTGTGATACTCGAGCAAAGCCTTTCGAAATTGAACTGTCGAATTTGGCAGACAATCATTCTTTTTATCCCATGCGTCACCGCCCTGAATAATGACCAGATGAAATTTACTCAAACTCCCCAGGATGCTGACAACATCGCCTTGATTTGCTGACACAAATCCATTTATATTGCTTTGGTACGAGTACACAAAGCCGTTTTTCCGCATAAGCTCCGGAAGACCCGTCTCGTTAAGCTGACGCTCTGAAGACGGTCCGGTAGCCGCGCCATTACCAGTTAGAATAAGAATCGCTGGCTGTTTGCCTGCCCCTTGGGATGATTGTGGTTTGCCGTATATGCATAACTCATCCATGTATCCTTTGAAGCCTGCTTGGCCCTGAGCTGGCGTTCCAATTAGCAAATCCGCGTCTTTTACCGTTTGGTCAATCATCAAATCCCAACTGGCAATGCTGTTGTCCAGTTTGTCGTCAAAAAAGAGCTTTCCCAGTTTGGCCCTCGCATCATATTCGACCACAACATAATGCCACTCGCCGTAAGTCCCGGCGAAACTGGATTTGCTTGTCAGAGGAGTGGCCGTTCCCACGGAGAAATAGAGCCGTCCGTCCGGAGCAATAAACATGTATAAACCGTTATGTCCCTTTTTCAATATGTATTGATGACGGCTGTGATCCTTTGGTAAATTATTTGGGTCTTCCGATTTGATCCATGCCGATATCCTGAAATCGCCAGAGAACCCCATGCACTCATTGCGTATCACCCTGAGGAAACTGCCCTTACCATCGAATAGCAGGCAGCCGCCAACCTTGCCATCCTTCACCCAGACGGGATCCTTGTCATCTTTCTCAAACTCCTTGCCCAGTACGCTTATGTTGCCTGAAGGACTTTCGTCTTTGGGCGTCTGGCTTTCGCCTTCATCGAAGCTCAACTTGCACACAAGCGGCAAATCCGCATGCCCGCTGGTTACCGCATTTTTCGCCTCGTCTGATTTTTGTTTGTTTGCCGCATCTTCTGTAAGCGCCGTGTTAAGGAGCAATCCCATCCCGACCAGGATCATAGCCGCCGTAATTCTGCTATTTTTCATTTGGAGACCTTCTTTTACTTGATTTTTATTTCCACAGTATTGCTGATTTAAAATCAGATTTCAGATTTAACCGCGAAATTATTTGTATGCGTCCAGCCGGATCGCCTGGATGTTCCAATCGAATGCCTTCTCGGAAAGATCCGCGCCACTTTGCTCGTGGTGATAGGGGAGGACGATTTCGTTCTCCCGGCCAAAGCGCAGGGCATTAGTGATGTCGATGTCGCATTTGCCGCCGAGGCCGTGATGGAAGCGGCGGATCATTTTGCCATTGACCCATGCACCCAGAACCGAGGACTTCTCGCCCTCAATGCGAAGCCGCACCTGATAGTTGCCCTCCCATTCCTTGGGAATCAGAACCTTGCGCGTCGGCCACTTGATCGTCCCCTTGCCGGGGAAGGTGATCGCCGCCGGCTTGCCGTCCGCCGTCACGCCATCCCAACGACCACCAAGCAGGAGTGAGCTCGCCGCAGGCTTCTCGTGATAGAGATAGACCTGCCCCAGGAACCCTTGAGGAACCGTACCGCCTTTGAATTCGTAGGCAATGACATTCTCTCCTTCGTTGAGCAGTTTTGTGACATCGAACTCCTGATATTCGGGCTGGGAAAAGTCGGAGAGCATCGTTCCGTTGAAAGAGAGCCTCGCCTCTCCAATATATTGTTTGCCAACCCATGCACCGTTGATCAGGAATATCTTTCCCCCTTCGGCAGCCCATTCCGCAGGGACGATGAAGCTGTTTCGGATCCAGAGAGGTGCCCCGGGATTGGCACCAACAAAATCCAAGACCGTAAGCGTGCAGGATTTCCATGTCTTGTCGTCGAAGCCGGATTTCATCCAGGCGTCGGATTGTGGTTTGTCATTGGACAGCTTTGCCCCGACGCGCAAGTCAAGAGTCGGATCGGCCCATTTACCTTTGCGATAGGGGGCGAAGTCGATAGTTGACTTAGCCAGTTCATGCCAGATCTTCTGCTGATAATTCCACCAATGGTTGACGGCGTCAAAGGGGTCGGCACAGCCGGTGGCGCGGATCACCTTCACCTCTTTGGCCGGCATGTTGACCTTCGCGACAGCCTGTCCGTCAATCCAGTCAAAAGGTAGATCCTTGATGCCACCGACCCCGAAACAAACCAGTGCGGCTGGTTTCGTTGGCAGACGGATCTTGACTGTGGTGTCGACATCCTTGTCGTCATGCCAGCTCACCAGGACGGCAACCAGATCCAGCCCATTGTTCGAGCGATACGGCTGCGGCCAGACAAGGCGGTCGTCCGTGACGCAAAACGCCGTGGGGAAGCCCAGCCCGTTCAGGAGATCGGCTATGAAATTGGTCTCCAGCGGTTCCGGCCACCAGATCCCCATACGATCCTGCGAACCGCGCCAGAACACGCTTCCCAGCGCAATCACCGCCCCTTTACCAAGCTTTCGCCTGACTATGGCAGGTGCGCCATTGTCGAACGTCGCCAGAATCTCGCAATCGGCGCCTGGTTTGAGCTCCGTGCTGATCAGATTGTGCTCGTTGCCGATATAGTCCATGGAGGTGCCGTTGTCGGGAAAGGTTTTCCCGGACAGAGCCTTGAACACGTTCTGATCCTTGCCGATGGTCACGCTTCCCGTCCCGGGTTTTCGGAGTTTTGCCACCTCGCAACCTGTGAGTTTGCGGATCGGCCAAGCATCGGGTTCGAGCAAGCTGTTGCGACCTGTAAACGGATACGTAACGAACGTGCCGCCGGACTTGACCCATTCCTCGATTTTATCGATAGTCTGGGGCGGCATGGTCTCATTGCCGCAATCCAGCATCACCGGATAGCCGCCCATCTTCCCATCGGAGACACCCCCGTCGTCGAGATAGCAATAGGACTGTCCGAGCGTCTGCAGCGTGCCGCGTCCGATGTCCCAATCCCATGGATTCTGGATCTCGCGGGTGGACTGGCCCAGTTCGGGGTACGGTTTCCAGCCGCCATAACCGAGGGTCATTTTCGAACTGCGGTAAAGGAGCACCTGCGGACCGTACATGTCGTAGCGGCCCATTTGTTTCAGGACGGGATCGTGATCCTCCCAGAACTTGCGCAGTTCGGGATTGCGTGTATAGGACTGAGCTATAAAAACCGCATCGTGGCCGTTGAGGCCTGCGAGAAAAGTTCGCCGGTAAGTATCGAATTGGCCCGAGAGATTATTGGCTGGCCCTCCGGTCTCGCTGGTGGCGGGCAGCCCATACAGATAGCCGTAGCGCTTGTACCATGGGAAGAACCATGTTCCCTCACCCGTGAACTGGCCGAATCCACCGTATTTTGAGGCAAGTTTCAACCAGCGATCTTCGCCATGTCCCAGAGGTGCCATGAACTTGATTGGACGATCGGTATCGACCTGCCGCATACCGTCGAGAATCTCGCGCCACGCCTCAAACTTCACCTGGCGGTGCCATTCGTTCCAGAGAATGCAGAGCTGGTTGCGTTCCTTGCCGAGGTAGGGATAAACACTCGGTTTATCGGTGGAGAGAAAAATCCTGCCATCCCAACGGTTGCCGTACAGATGGAGGGCAATCTGATTTTCACCGGGACGGAGCAGTGCGGTAACGTCCAGAGCGCCCCAGGTGCCGATCCCACCGGCCTTTTCCCCGTTGATGTACACCTCGTGAAAGCGTTTGTTTTCACCGGAATGAATACCTCCGAAACTGATGGGGAACCAGTAAAGATAAATGGGAGTCTTCGCCAGCTGCGCCTGGGACATGTCGAAGTTTCGACGGAACCAGGTTGTCGGCGTGTACGCGGTCAGGCCATAGCGATAGTTATAAAACTCTTCGCCACCGGGCATTGCCACCAACGTCCAAAGTTTACCGTCCACCGCGCCCTGAAACCATTTCTCTCTGATCCCCATGTATTTGTTCTCGGCAGGTTTGCTCCACCATTCTTTGTCCGGTGCCGGCTCGCTCTTGTTTTCCTGTCGCATCCACCATTTGCCCTCCAGCGAACGCACCTGTCCATCAATCCCTGCGAAGGTGGCGAACTCGGGAATGGGAATCTCGTCAATATTCCCGAACGGACGGTCCGTCCTCTGATAGAGGCGCGAGACGCCATCAAGGTCATAGCCGTTTTTCAGCAAATACTCATGCCAGGAGTTCTTGGCAGCGGTGGAATAATCATCGTGCATATCATACCACGGATTATGAACCAGCTCGCCATGAGGGTGCATCCAGCCCATGATGTGCGGCTGATCCACGTAAGTCTTGATCAGATCCATGGTCTTGACGGCCATGTAGCGATGGATGTCCTTGTCATACCAGGTGAAATGCGGCTTGGTCTTCCAATGGAGTTCGGGCAAGAGCCACCCGCTGATCATGAAGGGAGCGGGCTGATCCATGTATTCGGGAAAACGACGGGCAGACCAGTCGGCGTCGCCAGACTCACCATAGACACGACACGAAACAGGCAGCCCCATCTCCTTCGATTTTTTTATAAGCCAGTCGGCCTCGGTATTCATGATGATGCCGTCGCTATTGTCGAGTTTCGCGGGATCGAGCCACGGCTCGAAACGTAATTGATGTTTGACGGCGAACTCCAGATCCTCCACCGGATTTTTCACCTCTTTTTTCCCATCGAATTTGGCGGCGGACTCCATCCATCCGTGGAAGTCATTGTAGCCGCCCAACCCGTAGAAGCCCCAGCCGAAGCGATCGAAGCGGTCGAGGAAGGCGGGGTACGCGGCCTTGTCGACAGCCCCCTGCGCAAGGGTACCATGGCTTTTGAGAAAGTCTTTGACGGCGGCCTGGCTGACTGCGGAAATAATGCGTCCTTGTGAGCCGCTCACACATCCGATGAATACGGCTCCGCCAGACGTGGTCACCGCTGGAATCTCTTCGCCGCCAGAAACGATCCGAATTATCTCCACCTTTGGCGAGAGCGAGAGATCCGCAAGGAACTTTCCGATTAGAACCTTGCTCTTCTCGGCGTTCTCACAGCGGAAGGTATGCACCCAGACGCTTTTTGCGCCTGATTGATATCCACGCAAATCGGTCTCTACGACGCCAAAGCCGCGAGTTCGTTGGACAGATGGCGCTTGCAGATGGAACGTCTCATGCCAAAGCTCGGTCGCGATGGTTGCGGGTGTTCCAGCCTGCGCCATCACTACGTCAGCCAGTAGAATTGCCGCCAAGCTCGTGATTGCTCCGATCAATATGCTTTTGCTGCCCATCATGATCCTCCTTTGGCTATAGTAGTAAGCTCCGTGGCTCTAGTCAATTGATTAACAAACTTGTGCATTGCAGATGTTCCTTTTCTGATTCAGAATTCATTTTCTGGATTGCGAAATTTCAATTCCGGCAAACTCCGATACGGACATCCAGAAACCGTTACCCATGGAGCCGGAGGCGATTTTCACAAGGATCTCATTCCACCCTTCCTCCAATTCAACCTGATGCGTGAACTTCCCCTTATATGGGCCACCCTGGTGCCCCAGACCTTCCATATTATCAATAGCGGTTTTGCCGTTAATCCAAAGTTTGAGCCGAGAATAGATTCCGAATGACAGGACGGCTTCCTGCCGCCTCGGCGACTTCACATACGTTTTCGCATAATGAATGCTCCCGAACGTCTTTTGGCTCAACGCACGGAAATCGATGAAATCGTCATCTCCCTGTCCTTTGGATTTCATCCATTGAACTGTCTTGGAATGATCGGGCAACTCAGGGGGAAAGACGATCTCCCTGATAGC
Organism: Victivallales bacterium; assembly: GCA_049297395.1. Taxonomy (GTDB): domain Bacteria; phylum Verrucomicrobiota; class Lentisphaeria; order Victivallales; family GWF2-50-93; genus GWF2-50-93. Next base: position 12,520 of record JBAQUG010000434.1, read on the forward strand.
TCGCTCGACTCCGAGAGACTGGTCAAACATGTAGGGACCGGAGAGCAACCAGTCTTTGGCGCACAGGTCTAAAAGCGACGGCAAGACACTGATAAACGCGAGCGCGGTCACGCTGCCGCCGTCCCTTACACACTCCAGTTCGATTTTGCCGGCGTGGACGGTCTCGACTTTGAATGCAGACAACGAAGGGCCTTCACTTCCTGCGATCTCCCCTATTTTCAGGCCTTTTACAAACAATTGAAGTCTGCCGAAACGGCCACCCGTCAGCACCGCTACGTGAAGGCGGCAAAACTCATTGGCTGGTACCGGCAAACTGAATTTCATCGACTTAGCACGACAGGTCAGGAGTCGTGTGCCGCGCCATGTGCCCCAAAGCCGTTCGCTTTTCACGACCGAGATTGAGCCGGCGTTCGCAAAGGAGAGCAACTCCTCTGGGATCCATGCTTTTACGTTGGGATAAGGAATCGAATTCTCCCCTAACGCAGGTTCGTTTCCATAAACCCACCCTGACGGCATGCCAAAAGTGGTCTCGGTGAGCAACGGTGGATTGTTGAGGCGGGCGGCCTCATCCAAGAGCATTTCCTCGTCGAACCCCTTTGAAGTGACGAGGGAGATTTCAAACTCATGCTCTTCCTGATCAGTAGCATGATGGATCGGAATTGACGGCAGTGCATAGTCCTGTTCGTTGGCATAGACCGGGGAACGCAGCAACGTAAGACGCACAGTTCCGTCCGGGCGGACATCGGCTCCATAGACATCGGGACTTACAACGGTAAGACAGACCCCGTCGCCTTCCAGTGAGACGCTGTTCATGATAGGATATTCCCTTCCATCCAGTTTGCGCAAAAGAAACCCCGCCGGAATGCCATCACGACGGGTCTGCACCATGAAAGAGGGAGGGATGAGAAGTTTCGCCACTTTCCCATGTTCTCTCCAATTAAGGCGGAGTTTCATACGCAGAACACCCTCACCTTTATCAACAGAGAGATTCCAGCGAAGCGTGGAGGCGGAGGCTTTGAATTCGTTGGCCAACTCTGCGCGGAGAGGACCATTTTCAAGGATGATCCACGGGGAGTCCGCCTTGAACTCATCAAGCATGGGGCCTTCAAAGCCTAACACGCCATGCGACCACGTGTCGGTTGGGTCATCAAAGAGGGCTATCCTGATTCCAGCCGTACCCAGAATCTCCTGCCCATCATATGACAGTGAGGCGACCCCTTGCGCATCGCCGGACACGGACAAAAGCCCGTTACCAATTACCGAACCGTCTGCGCGCACGTCGGAAGCCGTCTCCACGATCTCGGATTTCGCCAGGCGACGAAGTTCAAAAAATCGGCGGCCGCCAGGTGGAAGTTCAACATGGAAAACCGCCCTCGACATCTGTTTCGAGGCGGCATCAGGATGGATGAACTGCGTTGGGACGACCCCCTCCTTGCCGTCCAGTAGGCGGAACCCGCGCGGGAGTCCGGTTCCGATTTCAAGCCAGGGTTCATACTCGACAAGTCCATGCCAGGGACGGTCTCCAAAATTGTCTAAAACGACTCTCTGGCGCTCGCATGGCGGAAGTTTGGAGTTACGGCGCATTGCCTCGGTGACAAGGACATCGCGCGCGAAAGTCTTCACGGATCCAAGCTCGTCTAGAGATTCCATCTCGGCGGATTCGATTGAGGATCCGCAGAAGATGTCATGGAACTGATTGAAAAGGACAGTTCGCCAAGCCTCTTCAAAGCGGGCATGCATGCTGGCTTGCGGCCCGGCCGCCCGTTCCGCCTGGAGCATGAGGTTTTCCGCGCGGCGCATTTCGCGTTTTTGTTTTCTCACAACCGAATAGCACCCGACGGCATGCGGGTTCAATTCCCCTTCGAACACCGGCAATTCCGCAGCCAGCGGCCGGACGCAGTCGAAAAAACTCTTCGGGTCACTGAACTTCAGTTCGACGCCATCGGCATAGTCGCTGTGCTCAAGAATCCATTCGATCTGTTTCCGGGTCGGGGCACCCCCATGGTCGCCGATTCCATACATGCACATCGTATGGCCTACGCCCGGAGCGACAAGACCCAGTTCAATCTCTACGTTCCTGGCGGCATGACCGGCGTAGCCAATGACTCTGAAAGCCAGAACCTCGTCTCCGAAAGGACTCCTCCAACGGAAGAGATTTGACGGCAGACGCATTTCGTGGTCGCCAGGACGAGTGAACACATACGCGTTCTTCCCCCCCTTTCGTAGGAGACTTGGCATCATGGCGCAATGTCCAAAGGAATCGACATTGTAGCCGACGGTCACCTCCACTCCTAACGCCTTCTTGAAAAATCTTCCGCCTATTTCAGATTGTTTCACGAAGGATTCCTCCATTGGCATATTGCAGTCCGGCTGGATCCACCAGCCGTTGACCACGCACCAGCGACCTGACTCAACATGGGCCGCAATCCGTCTAAAGAGTTTCGGGTCGATCCTCTGAATCTGCCAATATACCCACGCCTCGCCGCGTGTGATGCGCAGCAAGGGATAGTCATCAAGCAGGTCACACGCCGTACGACAGGTGGCCAGCGCTTCGCCAACGCCATCCGAACGGCCCCACATCCATACGGGATCAAGATGCGCATTGCCTATCATGTGGACAACCAACTTGTTGACATCGTGTATCACACTCATAACAATCCTATAATAGTTGATTGCTTGAAAGTTGACTTTTAAAAATATTTCCATTTATCATTGCGCAAACCACACTTTTCCATTTGACCACCTTGATGCAGAGATCAAGGAACCTTCTGTTGAGCCCAAGTCGTTTCCTCTTCCTATGAGCGGAGCCTTCAATGAATCGACATGCATATCGGAATACGACATGTTGAGAGACAATTTACCATGGACGTATCTGACGCTGCTTATTCCGAGTGAAATTGCTGGAATTGTACCTGCTCCGGTAGTTTGCGCCACGTTGCTTCTGTAAGAAACAGAATCATATAGGAGATATAAAGAACTCGGATTGCGAATCATTGAAATTCTCGATCCACAAGCTAGGCCGTCGTAAGCTTGGTCTTCACGGTTAAAGCCGTTAGGCCCATAACTACAAGAGAGTTCGTCATTGCCGGTTCCGCAAGGATATTTTTGTTTAGCATTTTCAGGGCAATTGAAAATTTTCATGGCTGAGATAGTTGTGGGACCCTGAGGAACATTTAGATCTGGCCCAAGTAAGTCACCCCAGGTAACAAGAGTGGGCCTATTGTAGGCGGCAAATGGAAAAGTTTCTTTATTATCGTCGGCATAACTGAAAAACGCAAGCCCGAGCTGCTTTAAATTGCTGGCGCACAATGACTGCTTCGCAGCCTTCTTCGCCGTACTCAGTGCGGGCAGCAACATGGCTGCCAGGATTGCGATGATCGCGATGACAATCAAAAGTTCTATCAACGTAATTATCTTGACAGCAACGCATTGCGATTTACTCGGCTCGGATTCAGCAAAGACGTTTTTGATTTTTAATTGATGATTTGTTTTCATACAGCACCCGCATATATATATTGAGTTCATACTTGATGCCTCTATGGAAGAGTGTTTCCCCTATATGTCCAAAGAGAGGAAGAGCACCAGTTGTTTTTATCATTGTCGTATCCTCCGGCATTAATAGCGTTGGCTATTTGATGGCCGCGGTTTTTTATCCATCTTACCGAGCCGTCAGCCATCAAAACATTGACCCCATCCGGTAATCCATATTTGTCAGGATGGTTAAGATATCTATTTGGAAAATCATCACCGAGATACCCATAATGATCCGCCAACAGGAGATAATTCCCCTGGATCACTTTTCCCAAACGGTAAGGAGGATTGAGGCTATACGGGTTTCCAAAATTTATTGTGTTGGTATTAAAGCTGTAATTGCTATTACACCAACGCCCAGAAACCTCATATTTATTTATAGCATCTTGCAAAACTGCCGCTCTTGACACGGCGGAAGGACAGAAAAAAACATTAGAGATGTCCAAATACGCACCTCTCCCAGACCTATCCCCCTGAGCCAATAAGCCCAAAG
>JBAQUG010000435.1:0-29885 GCA_049297395.1 Victivallales bacterium
CCCGTCGCAAATAAATCAGAAAATCATGAAGGCACAACGCGCTTGCGCTTCTGCGTCCCTTGATCTTTTAATCCAGACACCGCCGAAATTCAAAATGCGTTTTTTATTTGCTGATTCTTTTCCGCTGCTCCTCCCTTTCTAATTTTGCAATTCCCTCAAATTGAGTGTAATATATCTGAAAGATAATAGGAGCCAATTTCAAAAGGAGTCAGGAGTCAGGAGTCAGGAGTCAGAATAAATCCAGATTTGAGTTTGAATTTCATTCTGAATTCTGACTTCTGAATCCTGCAAAACTAGAGTTTTGCAATTACCTCAATAGAATTTGCGTTAGGAATATGAAATATGAGTATTTTCTTCAGGGTTGTTTTTGCTGTTTCTACGATGGTGCTTCCGCTGCTGGCGGGATGCATGTCGACATATGACAGAGGTGCGGTGGAGAACAGGCTTGAGAGCGTCACGCTTGACAATGAAGTGGATCAGAAGAGGTCGATCGTATATATGCCGATCAAGGTCGCTGTTTTCATCGACATGGAGACTATGGATGCGGATGGGAATTTCGAGGAGAACTGGGACTGGGGCAGGGGTGACAAGAAGCTGGTCATATCATATCTGGACAATCTCGAGGAGCTTGGATATATAAAAGATTACTTCGTAATACCCGACAGCCCCGACTTCACCATGCAGGATATCAATTATCTGATCGGTGAGGCAGGAAAGCAGAATGCCGACGTCCTGCTGACGCTGCGGGGTGTCATATGGGTAAACAGCTACCTTAATCCATCCGCTATATTTAACCTGACAATTCTCGGTGCGTGGCTGGTGCCCGGATCAAACCGGGATGCGATTCTAAAGGTCAACATGGATCTGTGGAATGTGAAGGGCAGGGACTGTATCCTGACCGTGAAGGGCGAAGGGGTGTGCAGGTTGAGCAGGCCGACTCTGCTGATAGATACGGAAGAGGCAGTCGATCAGGTGAAAAGAGATACTCTGCACAAAGTCCTGCCTGAGTTCAAAAAGAGATGCCGTGAGATAAAGCCTGTTAAAGGGGATCAGTGAGGTTCCCTGAATTCCTTTCCGAAATTCGAAACTTCAAAAGCTTTGCTTTTTCTGAATTTAAAACTATACTATGGATTGGTTTTCAGTGGTCTTTTCATGCGATGTAACCGTTTGCAAAAAAAGGAGTTGCCAATTGTTCGGGAACCATAGCTGTACAGTAATATACTGGGACAAGGATGGGAATATCTTCGGCGTCTCCGTTTCAAAGGGGGCGGGCGGGAGGATTTCCGTCCAGCAGTCCGTGTTTTCAGATCCCGGGATACCGGATTTCTCGGAAAGGCTTCTGGAGCTCTTCAACAGGCTTGCTCCCGGAGAAAGCCACACAATAATCCTTGCTTCCCGTTTCGAGGGCGCCATCTGCATGGATTTGAATCTCCCGAACCTCCCCCATGCTGAAATGGAGAAGGCCCTTTCCTTTGAGCTTCCAAGGCATATCCCCATACCTGTCGAAGAGATAGCCTGGTCATACAGGATACTCGGGAACGCCAAAGAGGAAGGCAAATCCTCCTCCCTTGCCAAGGTCAGGATAATGGCCGTCAGCCGCAAGTCCTGGGATTCGGCGGTCGGGGAGATCGTGCGTTCCGGCATAAAGGCCGATTCTGCAACCCATCCTTTCATGGTTTTCAATTCGCTGCAGGACAATCCGGAATTCATCCTTGACGACCCCAATGAGCTGCTGAAGCTTTTTCCGGGGATGCCGGAAGATGTTTCCCATGAGACCGTAAACATGTCGGAGAAGTTTTCCGGGTTCGAAGGATTCCCCGGGTATACGCCCGTCCAGAAGGCCGGACTGCTTGTCTGCCTGCTGATCGGCGGGTTCATCCTCGACGGGACAGCCACCCCGGAGAAAATCAAGATCGCGTCTCTTCCCGTAACGGTCAACCCCCAGAGATTCAGGCTTGTAAGATATTCGGCGGCCGCGCTCCTGGTCGTTGTCCTGCTGCTCGGCACGGTCCTGCTTGCGAGGAACTGGTGGGATGTCCGCACAAGATACGGCAGGATAATCGCCGAGAAGCAGAGGATCAACGCGAAGATAAACGAGTTAAAGCAGGAGAGGCTCAAGAACAAGAAGATAGACGAGCTGATAAAGAGCATAGACGAGACTGAGCCGGGCAACAACGAGCTGATACGATGCCTGTTCGCGCTTTCGCAGAAGCTGCCGCCGAGCATGTGGATAACAATGTTCAGCACAAGGGACGATGAGATGGATCTTACAATATGCACTATGAAGGACCAGTCCGCGCAGTCCGATCTCTCCGCCCTGAACAATATTCCGCTCTTCTCCAATTTCAGCATCAGGAGCACACGGAGGGACAGCGACGGCACGTTGACGATCTTCGTGCATATAGTCTATCAGAACAAGTTCAAAAGGCAGAAGGGCAGGAATGGCTAGGATTGCAGAATTAATCAATACGAACAGGAAGGCCGTGTCCGGCCTTTCCGTTGTCTGCATTCTTTTCCTGGTGGTCGTCGTCCTATACCGGAAGGAGATCATCACCTTCTGGCCGGGCGGCGAGAAGATCCGCAATGAGATATCCGAGCTGGAACGCATGCACCAGGAGCTTGAAAAGGAGATAGTCGAGGTTCAGAACATCCGCAGCATAAGGCAGGCTTTCATAAAACAAGGCAGGGATTTCTGGGTTCCAAAGAGGGACGGCGATATTGAAAGCAACATAATCAAGAAGGTCGAGGAGGTCGCGAAATCGTCCGGAATGAAACTCCAGAACATTGGAAACGCCAGGCCGACCAAGATGAACGAGGATATATCCTTCCTGGAGATAAATATCGAGGCGAAGGCTTCCATGGAGGAGATATCGAGATTCATCGCCGAACTCTACAAGGCGAACCCGTGCTTCTACTGGAGGAAGTGCGTGCTCAGGCCTTTTAATCCGCGTGATGCGAAGGACATAGTGCTCAGCGGCACCCTCAACGTCGTCTCGCTGACCAGCGACAATGTCGCCAAAGTCCTGATGGGGGAGGAGAAATGAGGCTGTTCTACATATTCCTCAACATGTTCCTCCTAATCCTCGCGGTGCTTCTTCTCGTCCTTAACCTGACGTTCAGGCCACATGCCCCGGACAAGATACTTTCGATGGCGCCGGACTTGAAGAAAACTGCTTTTGCCACTCCCAAGATGAAGGGTGAGAGGGAGGAGATCCCCGGAGTCGCCGCATTATGGGAGAACAATTTGTTCAGTCCATACAGGTCCGGAGATGGAGGACCCCTGCTGGGAGCCGGCAGGCCGGTGGGGATGGAGCTTCTCGGCGTGAGCCGGCTCGGAGATGTCGCCGGAGCCATAATCATCGACAAGTCGCCGTCGATGGCGGCCCCTTCGGCCCAGCCCCTCAGGATCCGCGGCACCAGGGGGGGGGGCGCTTCTGCTGCAGCCGCCCCACAGGCGAATGCACCCAAGTTCTGGAAACTTGGAGAACAGCTGCAGAACGGTTTCTTCCTGACCGAGGTCAACAATGATTCCGTCGTCCTGTCAAGAGGCAGGGAACAGATCGTTCTCAAGCTTGACTATGCGAGCCAGGAATCTCTTACAAGAAATGCTTCCGCGGCTGAAGCGGCCGCCGCTGCGGAAACAAGCGCGAAGATGGAGGCAGCCAGGTCTGCCGTTGAGCCACCGCCCGGAGTCCAGCCTCCTGTTGCTCCGCCTGGAGCCAGGCCTCCCGTTGCCATGCCCGGAACACGGCAGATGCCGCTGAGGGGTGGCAGGCAGATACCTGTCCCGCCGGTTCCACCGCAGGCGGGCCAGCCGCCACAGGACCAGGACTCGGATTCAGCCACTCCAGCGGTTGTTAAGCCGGAGTGAGGGGGAGACAGAGGGCAGACGACGGTGGACAGGAGGCAGTAATCGGCGATCAGCAGATGGAATTTGAATTAAAAAAATACAAAAAAATATGGATGTGTGAGAGTTATGAGAAAAATCATTGTTTCAATTGCAGTTTGCTCGTGTGCGCTGTTGTTCCTCTTTTCGTGTTCCATGTTCAATGAGGACAAGCCGGCGGACCAGGGCATAGTCAAGGATTCCGTCCTCAACAAGAAGACCGGGCTTGTCAAATCGGAGAATAAGCAGACAATGAAGGACGATACCGTTGAAACCATTCCTCCTCCGAAGGTGGATGACAAGATCCTGGAGATCATAAAGATCCAGGAGAAGAAGGCCGCAGCGGAAGCCAAGGGGAACGAACCGTTCTACGTGAAATGGCTTGCTGGCGCGGAAAGCGAGGAGATTCCGGTGATGTTCAACAACGATGTTGTTCCCATAGGGCAGTTCCTGCAGATATTTTCAAATTCCCTCAAATTCAATTATCTTGTGGATCCCCAGGTCACGGGAAGCGTATCCATCTACATGAGCAATACGAAGATCACGAAAAAAGCGGCATGGGAGCTCCTGGAGCAGGTGCTCTGGCTCTGTGGCGCCTACTGTTCGCCGGAGGGAAATGTCCTGCACATCCTTCCTTTCGCCAAAATGCCGCAGGAAAGAAAACTACTTATCGGACACGATCCGCAGGCGAATGTCGAGGTCATGCTGCTTTCAATCAAGAACGCGGCATCGAAGGACATGCTGGAGAAGATCAAGCCTTTCATAACTCCTGGAGCGACAGCCACCGACATTCCTCACCAGAATTCAATCCTGCTTGTGGAGACGCCTGCGAATGTCGAAAAAATCCAGGCGCTGGTAAGGCTTCTCGACCAGAAAAACAAGAACAACTGGCCGCAGACCGTGATACAATGCGTGAACGTTTCATCCGCAAGGATAAAAAACGAGCTTGCCGCGATACTGCCGGTGCTTGGCTTCCCGGTTTCAACCGACAATATCCAGGCTGAACCAGGCTCGATAACTCTGATAAGCCTTGACAGGCTGCAGGTGGTCGTGGCGACCGCAGCCAATGAAGAGGCCCTTGCGGAACTCAAGAAATGGGCCGCGATACTCGACAGGACCGACGTCGGCGAGCAGGAGCAGGTTTTTCTCTACAAGGTAGTGAACTCGAGGGCCGACCAGCTTCTGAGCGCGATATCGGCTATTTTTACGGTTGAAAGCACGGTTCTTGCAGTCGGGGATACGGGTTCCACCTCTTCCTCATCGTCAGGTAGTTCGACGCCAAAATCCTCCTCCCCTAGTTCGTCTATCTCAGGAAGTTCATCAAAAGTATCAGGATCTTCCGGAAGCAGCAGCAAAGCCCCCACCGCAACTACGTCCTCAAGCAGCAGTGCCAAGGGGCAGGATGACAAAGGACCCGGGAGCGTCTTTGACGTGCCTGTCAAGGTATTTGCGGATGGTGTGCACAACAGGATGGTTATAAGGACGACGCCGAGGACCTACGCCATGCTGAGGGCCGTGCTTGAAAGGCTCGATACGGTTGCAGCGCAGGTGCTGCTCCAGGTGCTGGTGTCGGAAGTGACCCTTACGGATGACACGGCGTACGGTCTGGAATTCTCTTCGAAAAGGAGCGATGGTGCTGCCCAGAGCCTTTTCGGGACAAACTTCACATCGCTTGCCAAGGGGTCTACGGGAAAGGCGTCGGACGGATTCAAGTACCTGCTTACAAACAAGAATAATCCTGAAGAGAAGTTTGCCTATATCAAGGCCATTGCAGGGAAAGGGAAAGTAAAAGTGCTTTCAAGTCCGCAGATTCTGGTGGCAAGCCATTCCGAGGCTAAGATATCAGTGGGAGATCGGGTTCCGATTTTGACCAATACAATCACTGATACGTCCTCAGTTACAACAACTGGTACGGCGGTCAACAGCACAATCGAGTATGTCGACACCGGAATAATCCTCATAATCACTCCGCATGTCACCGAAGGCGGCCTTATTACGATGGAGCTTGATCAGACAGTGTCGGATGCAATTCCAACAACATCGTCCACGATTGATTCACCCACTATTTCGGAACGCGTTTTGCAAACCGTCCTTTCAATCCGCGATGGAGGAACAGTGATAGTCGGTGGAATCATCAAGGAAAAAACCTCGACGAATAATCAGTCAATCCCATTTGTCTCCGAAATAAACCTGCTGAGCAAGCTTTTTGGAAATACCACCAGTACCTCTGTCAGGACGGAAATGGTCGTGCTCATCACAGGCAGAATCATCAACGAGCACAGCAATCTCGATGAAATCACCGCAAGGTATAAGCAGGCGTTGAGAGCGATAAGCGACATGGAAAAACAGAATATCCAGGAAGAAGATGGCAAATGACGCTAAAAATATCCTTGATACAGTAGAGAGGGAGCTGTCGTCCCTTTATCCTGATTATCCTGAGAAGATGAAGCAGAATCCCGACCGCAGGAAGCTTGACTGGGAGCTCTGCAACCAGGGCGCAATTTCCGAGGCCGACCTGATTTCCATCTATGCAAGGGTGTCTGGAATTGAAACCAAGGACGAGGAGGAGGTAAGGGACAGGGAAGTAGCGCAGTTCCCGGGGATTTCAGCCGATTATCTCATCAATTCAGTCTGCCTCCCTGTATCTTGGAACGACGAGGAGATGGAGATGTTTGTCAGCGAGCCATACACCCTCGGCAAGATGTCGTATTTCATAAGGAGCCTCTATGGCAGGAAAGTCAAATTCTTCCTCGCCAGAAGAAGCATCCTCGAACGCAAGATACATGCGGTCTACGAGAAGCCGGTCGCCGAAAAGGAGAATGAGTCCAGCCAGTTCCTGCAGTCAGGAGACAGCGAGGAGACCCTGAGGAACCTTGCGAGCGAAGCGGCGATCGTGAGACTCGTCAATGAACTGTTCACCAGGGCGATCGAATCCGGAGCGAGCGACATCCATATCGAACCTGAGGAGACCAGGCTCATAGTCCGGTTCAGGATTGACGGCGTGCTGCACCTGATCCTGACAACTCCCCTTTCACAGTATCCCGCGATTGTTTCGAGGATCAAGCTCATCGGTGGCCTGAACATAGCCGAGCGCAGGCTTCCGCAGGATGGCAGGACCAACCTCAAGCTCGGAAGGTACGACGTCGATGTCCGTATAAGCACGATACCCACGATGAACGGCGAAAGCGTCGTGCTCAGGCTCCTCAGGAAAGATACGTCCTACGACCTCAAGAACATTGGGATGAACGACAGGATACGCGGTGATTTCGAGAAGCTCATTTCCCTGCCCTATGGAATAATCCTTGTCGTCGGCCCTACTGGAAGCGGAAAGACAACGACCCTCTATGGTGCAATGTCCATGCTCAACACAATGGAACGCAAGATCATAACTATCGAAGATCCTGTCGAATATAAGATGGCGGGACTTTCCCAGATGCAGGTCAATCCGAAAATAGGGCTCGACTTCGCAAGCGGGCTGAGGCATATCGTGCGACAGGATCCCGATGTCATACTGGTCGGTGAGATCCGCGACAAGGAGACTGCGGAAATCGCAATCCATGCGTCGCTTACCGGGCATCTTGTCCTGAGCACCCTCCATACGAATGACGCCGCCGGCGCGATCAGCAGGCTCATCGACATCGGTGTAGAAGGTTTCCTGATTTCGTCCTCCCTGAAGGCGGTGATTTCCCAGAGGCTGATAAGGAAGATCTGCGTCAAGTGCCATGGCAAGGGTGCTGAACAGGAGACCGGGAAATGCAAGGTGTGTTCGGGAACCGGCTTCAAGGGGAGGACCGGCATTTATGAACTGCTGGCGATAAGCGATGAGATCGCTTCCGCCATCTCGAAGAGCTGCGACAGCAGCACGGTTTTCAACCTGGCAAGGAAGACTGGAATGAAGACCATCATCGAGGACGGAAGGGAAAAGGTCGCCGCCGGAATCACCACTGAATCTGAAATTACGCGTGTAACGATAAATGTGTAGATGGAGTAGATGCAAGTTTTAAGTTTTAGGTTTTAAGATGGCAGATTGTTTTATTTATGGATTTTAACCTAGAACATGCTTGCAGACCGTAACTTAAAACCTAAAACTTAAAACCTAAAACTTGTAACTTAAAACTTATTTTTATAACATGCCTCTATTCAAATACAAGGCTGCCGGTCCTGACGGCAAGGTCTCGGAACTCCTCATAGAAGGGGATTCAGAGCCGGATTCCCTTGTCAGGCTGAGGCAGAGGAACTTAATCCCGCTCGAATCCTATGGGCGGGTTGAGAGCTTCCCGCAGGAGAAAAACTGGCGCTTCTGGCAGGGCGGCGGATTTGACGCCGGCGATTTCACGAACCGTCTCGCGCCTCTTCTGAAGGCGCACATCCCCCTGGAAAGGGCTCTCGGGATCATTGCCCAGGGAGCGGACAACCAGAATTATACCAGGGCCGTGAACGATATAAGGAAGGGACTCCATGAAGGAAAGAAGTTTTCCGCCCTTATCCGCGACCATGGCAACAGGTTCCCTAAAATCTATGCCAACCTCGTCGAAGCAGGAGAGGAGACAGGCTCCCTGACGGAAATCGTTTCGGAACTGCAGCGATTCCTCAATGAAAGAAAGGAGATGAGGAACTTCCTTTTGACAAGTTCCATTTATCCGGCCTTTGTCGTAACCGTCACCGGTACGGTGGTAATCCTCCTCTTTACGGTTTTCATCCCGAGGTTCTCAAAGATTTTCGTGGACATGGGCAAGCCTCTGCCCTTCATCACCAAGGTCATGGTATCCATCAGCAATACGATGATAGGCTTCTGGTGGCTCTGGCTTATCCTGGCTGCAGTCCTGGCCTTTCTCATTTCGCGCATCAGGAAAGGCGGGAGGATAGCCGACTGGTGGAATAAGACCATCCTCAAGATCCCGCTCTTCGGAGAACTCCTGATCCTGACCGAGATCAGCAGGTTCCTCAGGACTCTTGCCGTGCTTATCCAGAACCATGTCCATCTGCTCAGCACGATGCAGATAGCCGTGAACGTGCTTGTAAACCCCAGGATAGCCAGGACTTTTGCGGACGTCCCTCCTGAGCTGAAGGGTGGCGCCAGGCTTTCGGCCGCTCTCAGCAAGAGCGTCTACGTTCCAAAGCATGCCCTGCAGATGCTTTCCATCGGCGAGGAGTCCGGAAACATGGGCGGCATGCTCAACCAGGTGGCCGATCATTATGAGGACATGCTGAGGACAAAGATAAAAAGGCTTCTCGCCCTGTTCGAACCTGTGGTCATTCTCTTTCTGGCAGCCGTCATCATGTCGGTCGTGCTTTCAATATTCCTGGCGATACTCGAAATGCAGAACATATAGTGGGGCAGGATGGATGGATGGATGGGAGCTTGAAAATAAATAAAATACAAAGGAGGAGCATATGAATAGAAGATACTGCGAAGCGAGGTTTTTCACCCTGATGGAAATGGCCGTGGTTGTCGCGATAATAGCGCTTACTGCGGCAATTGTCATGCCTGTCTATTTCAACCATGTGAAAAAGGCCAAGATCGGTACGGCAAAGGCCCAGATATCCCTGCTCGAACAGGCGATAATGGATTTCAGGCTGGATACTGGCAAGCTGCCGAATTCCCTTGAAGACCTCAACAAGAATCCCGGAAACGACAAATGGAACGGCCCATATCTCCAGAAGGCCGTTCCAAAGGATCCATGGGGCAATGCCTACATTTATACGGCTCCCGGCACGCACGGCGACTACGATCTCGTCAGCAATGGGAGCGATGGCCAGCCGGGAGGAACTGGAGAGGCCGGGGATCTCTCAAACTGGGAAGCCCAGCCCTGATGCGAGATTGAAAAATCCAGAACTTCGAACATTCAATATTGAACATCCAACGTCGAATGAGGTGGCTGGATCAATCGAATATCGGATCCGCTGCGGTGGAAACAGTCGAATTACGAATATCGAAGCGTAGGAAGGGAATGAATCGGAGAACCGGAGTTGAAGATTGTTGGAGTTCACGGCTTTAGCGTGTCTTTGTATTATAGATCTTTGAATTTCCTTGACGAGACCTTAATCGGCTGCCGCCGGGACTTTTATGGTACGCCACCAACTTGGTGGGATAATATTTGGTGAAGGAAGTGGGGAAAAAAAAGAATGCCGGCAAGTTGCCAGCGATCCGAAAATACAATTTCCTGTACTCTCAAGTTAACCAAGCATCTCAAATGAGGCGGTTTTGAAAATATTCCTGAAAAATATCCTGCCTTTGAAAAAGCATCCGGAAAATACCGGAACCGTCCGTTCCGGATTCACGCTGATAGAGCTCGTAGCAGTATTGGCGATCGCCGTTCTTGTCACCGGAATAGTAGTCGTCAATGTTGGAAGGATGCCGGCTTTCATTTCGCTTGACAATACGGCCCACAGGATTCAGTACCTGTTCTCCAAGGCCTCGATGATGGCGGCCGCACAGGGTGTAGTTGTAAATGTGTCCTATTCCGATAAGGTTTTCAGTATTGACAGGGCTGATGCATCCGATACCGGGGCCGCTGTTTCGATGGTGGGTTTATCGGGTTCGGAAACAATTCCGGAAGCAGTTGAACTGGAGTTCGACGAGCAGGATCCAAAATATATTTTCTTCCCCGACGGTACCGGTTCGGGAACCTCATTCAATATGACCCTCAAAGGCCATGTGTGCAGGATAAGGATATCCCCTCTCACAGGTTATGCCGTGCTTGAATTTCCGGAAGCGGGTGCGAAATGAAGAGCCGTCATCTGTTATCAGCCGTTGGTCGCCGCTCGTTCACGCTCCTTGAAGTGGTCGTAGCTCTGGCAGTGCTGGGACTCGCGATTGTTTCATCGATGGAGATGTGTTCGAGCGCGGTCGCCAGGATGGAAAAGGCCAAGGCCAGATGGAGGAACCAGCATATGATATCGCAGGCGGCGGAGTTTTTCCTTCTGGCAGGACCCGGAGCCCAGCTTCCCCATGAGATATTCCCGTTCAGTGATGCAAGGGCTTCATGCAGCGTCGACAATGCGCAGGGGCTCCCGGCGGACGTCGATACGGTCTCCGGACAATGGCGTCTTGCCACATACCACGTCCAGCTTTACGACTCCTCCGGGAAGAATATCAGCTTCCTGAAGATAGACAAGATAATACAGGTGTCGGACCAATGATGCGCAGGCATGGATACACTCTTATAGAAATGGTGATTGCCGTAGGGATTTTCGGCATGGTCATGCTCTGCGCCTCGATGGGGCTTGTCGTGATCCAGAAGACATGGAGTTCCATCGCCCTCCAGAACCAGAAGATAAGGAACTGCCAGCTCATCGATGCGGTAGTCGACTCCGCCTTCAAGAATGCAGTCCCCTTCACCTGGCCCGATGACAAGACAAAAAAGGGCAAGATTGTTTTTGCCGGTGAATCCTCCAGGTTGACTCTCGCCTACCAGCACAGGATAAACAATATCAACGAAGGCGGTATCAGGTTCCTCTCTCTCTTCCTTGATAATGGGAACCTCGTCGCCTTATACAGGAAGACCCCGATCCTCCCCTGGGACGGAAAAGGCGCGGGATCGAATCCGTTCAGTGATATATTGGCGGAAAAAGTCAGATCCGTCTCGTTCACATATGCAGATACGCAGAAACAGAATGTCATCTGGACGAGCAGCTGGAACCAGAACAACAACAACATTCCCGCCGCAATACAGATCAAGGTCGAATGGATGAACGGTGACAGCGATGTCTGGATGAGGCGCACCGCCGGTGCGGGGCTCAGGGAGACATACGGAGCAAGAGTTGACAATATCAAGTGAAAAATCCGAAACCCGAAGCACGAAAACCGAAACCCCGTCATGCGACAGGGCAGACAAGCTCGGAATAATGAAAACATCAAGTCTAAAGATAATGTTTAAAAAAAATGAAATTCCATTGATTCCCAATTTGTTTCGAATTTCGATATTCGGATTTCGAGTTTGGGTTAGAAAACCCAAGGTCTTCAAGTGCCTGGGAGACGAGAGTGGCGCCGCCCTGATCGCGGTGCTCTGCTTCGTCGTGCTTGTCGCGCTTCTGACCGCCTCCGCCATAACGCTCTCCCAGATCGGCAACTATACTTCCAGGACATTCACGGACCGCTCGGTTTCAGCCTACATTTCAGAAGGCGCCGCCGCCAGGGTGCAATGGCTTATCATTGCGGACAAGAAGAAATATACCAGCAGGATGCTCGGTGAGGCTGAGTATGGTGCGGATTTCCAGGAACGCTTCATGGCGGATGGCATCCTGCACAGGATCGACTATTACGGAATGCCGGTAGATGTGATGATATATGACATGGCATCAGGATATGACATCTCCGACGACAACCCCGCAAAACAGCTGGAGTCGTTCAAGAACACGTTCTATGACAATCCCGACATGCAGAAGGATTTCAGTATCTTTATCGACTGCCTGAAGGATTATGTGGATGCGGACGATTTTTCCCAGATCAATGGAAAGGAGCGGACGGATTATGAAAGGATGGGGCTTTATCCGCTTCCCAGGAACGGAAGGATGCAGTTCAGGGAGGAGATCATGCTGATCCCGGATTTCGACAAGTTTTTCCAGCCCGACATGAACGGCAGGCTTTCATCGTTCAGGATAATACCTCCTCCAAGCATGGCGAAAATAGCGCAGGGCAGCACATTCTTCTCCGCCTCAAAGAGATTGATAATGGGCAAATGCGCATTTTCTTCTGAACAGGCCGACAAGGTCATTGAGGCCAGGGACAGATGGACAAACGACAGGATTCCGCTCAGCCAGAGCCTCGAGCCCGGCATAATCAGCGCTCTGAAAAGCAGTTTCTCATTCAGCGAATCAGGTTACTTCACGCTCATGATCAGCGCGTCCGCAGGAGAGAACCGCGCAAAACGCATCCTTGCGGTCTCAATGCAGATCCTGACGGACATCGCCCCGCAGGGAATCCGTTACTACGAGTGGATTCTGTATTGACAGCTTATCCCCGTCCAGCCTGAATCCGGGACGAACTATAAAACCCTGAGCTTACCCTATGGGGCATTGAAATTAAAAACGCCATGTATACTGTAATTGCATGAAAAAACTGTTTCTGCTTCTATCGATGTCCTTGACCCTGAGCTGCACAGGAGGAGGGCGGGTTCTGCCTGATGCGACATGGGACAAGCTGCCTGGATGGAGGGGATTCAACCTCCTGGAGAAATATCATCTTGAATGGTCGAACAAACCGTTCAGCGAGGAGGATTTCAAGATGATCTCCGAGTTTGGTTTCAATTTTGTCAGGCTTCCGATGGATTACCGGACATGGATTGAGGATGGCGACTGGAGAAAGCTGAACGAGAAGGCCCTGAAGGAAATTGATCAGGCTGTCGAGTGGGGAGGAAAATACGGGATACATGTATGCATCAATTTCCACCGGGCTCCAGGTTATTCAGTTGCGAAACCCGCGGAAAGGCTTGATCTGTGGAGGGATGAAGAGGCGCTTGAGGCGTGTGTCTTCCACTGGTCCGCATTTGCAAGGAGATACAAGGGGATTCCAAACAGCAGGCTGAGTTTCAATCTTTTCAACGAGCCTGGCGGCGTTTCAGACGAAGTCTACTACAAGGTTGTCAAGACGGTTTGCGAGGCGATCAGGAAGGAGGATCCGGACAGGCTTGTAATTTCTGATGGGCTGCAATATGGAAGCAGGCCCTGTTTCAAGCTCAGGGAATTGAAGGTCGCGCAATCCGCCAGGGGATATTCCCCGGGTGAACTCACCCACTACAAGGCTGAATGGGCTTCGAGCGGAGGAAAGGCAAATCCGCCAACCTGGCCGATAGTAAAACTGACAGGTTGTCTCTTTGGGCCTGAAAAGGCAGATTTCAGGGCTCCTTTCATAATTGAAAATTCACAGCCAGAAAGGATGAAGCTCAGATTGAAGGTCGGCATGGTGTCTGGCAAGTCCAATCTAGTCGTAAAAGCCGACGCAAAGATATTGGTCAGCAGGAAATTCGAATGCGGAGCCGGGAAAGGCAAATGGAAGAAGACTGTCTACAATCCCGAAGCAGGAAAATATCAGAGCACCTTTGATATGGATGTTGTCGCATACATCCCTGCCGGTACGAAAATAATTTCACTGTTGAATTCCGAGGGCGACTGGATGACGGTCACCGAAATAGGCTTGACTCCCGATAAAGGCAGTGAATGCATGGTATATGCCGACCAGGCGTGGGGCTGCAATCCAGTGAAACTTGAATTTAATCCTTCAAGTCCGGTTCCTCTGAAGTCGAATGCGATAATAGATGGGAAATGGCTTTGGGAGCAGGGCGTCATGCCATGGAAGAAGCTTGGGGATGAAGGCGTCGGAATAATGGTCGGGGAATTTGGCTCCTACAACAGGACGCCGCATGATGTCGTCCTGAAATGGATGGAGGACTGCCTTAAGAACTGGAAGAAGGCAGGCTGGGGCTGGGCGTTATGGAATTTCAGGGGGGAATTCGGTATCATCGACAGCGACAGGCAAGATGTGGAATACGAGGATTTCAACGGCTACAGTCTTGACCGCAAAATGCTGGAGCTGCTCCAGAAATACTAGTCTTACGTTAACTTCCCATGGTCTGGTGCCGTCCAGGCAGTGGAGTTTCAGAACTCCAACGACACGCATTCTCCTGCGGCCAGTTTCAGTTTTTTTGTCTTTTTCCCGTGGCGAACTGACGTTTCACCGCCGACGAGCGAACGGATGATGCACTTTACGCCGGCGCTGCCCCATGAGATGTCGATCTCGAAGGCTCCACGGGCGCGCAGTCCCTTCACGGATCCGTTTTCCCATTCCGATGGCAGGGCAGGCAGCAGGTGGATTTCACCGGCGTGGCTTTGAAGCAGCATCTCCGCAATTCCAGCGGCTCCGCCGAAATTGCCATCTATCTGGAAAGGCGGGTGGTCGTCGAAGAGATTGGGCAAAGTCGATTTGCAGAGGAGGGCGCGGATGTTCTCCCAGGCCTTCTCGCCATCTCCGAGACGCGCCCAGAAATTGATGATCCAGGCCCTGCTCCATCCGGTGTGTCCGCCTCCGGAGGCGAGTCTGCGCTCCAGAGTAGTGCGCGCGGCTTTTGCAAGTTCCGGAGTGAGTCCGGGATGGATCTGGTCTCCGGGATGCAGGGCGAAAAGATGGGAGATATGACGGTGTCCGGGTTCGAGTTCGTCATAGTCAACCGGCCATTCCTGTATTTGCCCGTGTTTGCCGATTGCCAGCGGAGGGAGCTTCCTCCTTGCGGCCTCCAGTTCCTGCCTGAGCCCATCGTCGACACCGAGTATGCCGGCCGCCTCGGAGCAGGCGCGGAAGAGCATGTCGATTATGGCGCTGTCCATGGTAGTCCCGGCGCACAGCGTCCCAGTCTGTCCGTCGGGCAGGACATATACGTTCTCCGGCGAGGAGGCCGGACAGGTGATGAGCTGCCCCTTGTCATTCTCAATCAGAAAATCCAGGAAGAACCGGGAGGATTCTTTTAATGATCCATAGGAACGGAGCAGGAATTCCCTGTCAAGAGTGAAGCGGTAGTGTTCCCATATATGGAGGCAAAGCCATGCCGCGCCCATCGGCCAATATGACGAGGAGATGTTCCGGTCCACCGGGCATGTGTCCGACCACAGATCGGTGTTGTGGTGGCAGACGAATCCCCTGCAGCCATACATCTCCTGCGCGGTGCGCCGTCCGCTTGGGCGCATCCGTTCGATCATGTCGAAAAGAGGTTCGTGGCATTCGCCGAGGTTGCATGTTTCGGCCGGCCAGTAATTCATCTGTGTGTTGATGTTGATGGTGTATTTGCTTCCCCATGCGGGGCTGAAGTCCTGGTTCCATACGCCTTGGAGGTTGGCGGCGAGGCTTCCGGGGCGGCTGGAGGAGATCAGAAGATAACGGCCGTAATTGAAATAAAGGGAGGCCAGACCGAGGTCGGAGGAGCCTTTTCTCATCCGCTCGAGGCGTACGTCGGTGGGTACTTCGTCCTGCATTGTGCTGTCGGGGCCGTCGCCCAGGGAGAGCTTGACTCTGCTGAAGTAGGGCCTGTACTCCTCCAAGTGCCTGGCGAGAAGCCTGTCCCAGCCGGATGCAATGGCCTGGCGCGCGGTGATGCGACAGGCATGCGACGGATCAGCTTCGCGGAATGAGGTCGAGGCCGCCAGCACGAAGACAATCTCGTCTGCATTCTCGACGATCAGCGTTTCCCCGCAGCCGCGGACGACTCCGCCCGACGTTCGAAGTTCCAAATGCGCGGCGAAGCGCACCCCTTCTTCCCCGCCGGTGGCTCCGTTCATATGGACTGCGCATCCATCCTCTGTCCGCACCATGTCGGCGTAGCGGCTGGCGTAGTTGTCGCGTGGACCCCTCTCGATGCGCAGACGGAAGGAGACCATCCCTTTTTTGTCCGCCTTGAAACGCACGGCAAGAACCTGGTCGGGATTGCTTGCGAAGTACTCGCGGGTCCAGGTTACACCGTCCATCAAGTAGCTCAACGTCACCAGCGCGTCATCCAAGTTGAGTTCCCTGCGGTATCCGGGAGGTGTATAGTCGTCGTTGCCCGATGGGCCATGGACTATTTCGGTCATGTTCAGGGGGCCGTTCGGCCGCTTTGGTTTTGAAGTTCCGTGTTTGAATTGAAGGAGTATGTCTCCAAGCGGTTCGTAATGCCGCATGATGTCCGGGGTTCCGGCGATGGCGTCCTGGACAAGCTGCTCCGCCGCCTTGGGCTGTCCTTTCAAGAGGAACCGCCTTATTTCCGGAAGGTTGCGGAGGGCATCGGGGTTGATCCGGCTGCGCGGGCCGCCGTTCCAGACGCTGTCTTCATTTAGTTGGATGCGGTCGGAATTGACATTTCCGAAGATCATGGCTCCCAGGCGGCCGCTGCCGACCGGGAGGGCCCGGTTCCAATCCTGTCCGGCGGGGGTGGCATACCAGAGAACCTTATTGTCATTCATTGTAATTCCTTTTGATATATTTGCAGTCCATGAATGACTCCCCATGCCAATCCGTGGATGTGCCGCGTGGGCGGATCAGTCCAGAGGAATAAATCAGACTTCATCCTTGCTGTAGGCGTATCCGTCCTTGTACTTGTATCTTCCGGATTTCAGCATGACAACATCAAATGAAAGCTGGTTGATCACAATTCCTATCAGCTTGGTCTGGTTTTTCTTCAGGGTCTGTATTGCGCGAAGGAGAAGATGCCTTGAAGTAGTGTCTGACTGGTAGATCAGCACTGTTCCGTCGACAACAGTGCCTATGATGCTGGCATCCGAGACGGGGAGTATCGGAGGAGTGTCGACGATGATGAAATCATATTTCTGCCGCATGTCGCTTATCATCTCCCTGAACTCAGCTGACAGCAGGAGTTCGGAAGGACTTGGAGGTATGGTTCCGCAGGTGATAATGTGAAGGTTGTCGATGCCCTGGCTGCCAAGGAGTTTTTCCCATTCGATGTTGCCCATCAGGAAGTCGGCGGTAGACCTTGTCGCATTCTCTATCTTTACGGTGCCGATGAGTATGTCGCTCAGGCCCTGTTTGCTGTCGATCCTGAACAGGTCTGCTATTTTCGGCCTCCTCATGTCCGCCTCGATAAGCAGCGTCATCTTGCCCATCTGGGCGAGGGCTATGGACAGATTGGTGGAGGTCAGTGTCTTTCCCTCCCTGGGGCTGGCGCTTGTTACGGCGATGGCATTGCCAGTTCTTTTTCCGGTGCCGATGGCGAACTGGATGTTCGTGCGGAGGGTCTTATATGCCTCGGCGACCACTGACAGAGGATCGTAGTTGAAAAGGATTTTCTTGTCGAGATCCACCGGATCCTCTTTTTTAGTGAATGGGAGGAGATTGGAGAATGGCTTCAGTATGATTTTCAATGGTTTGAAGAAGGAGCTGTGGACTTCTTTATTTCCGATAAGAGGTATATGCGCGATCACGGGGAGGTTTGTTATCCTTTCCACGTCTTCAATCTTTCCTATGGAAGTGTCAAGGCCTTCAAAGACGAACGCATAGATGAGTCCGAGTATGATTCCGAAGAGGCATCCCACAATGATGTTCATGGCGTTTTTCGGTTTCAGCTGTGCCGTGGAAAGGGCGAGCGATATTATCTGGATTTCATCCTTTGACTTATCCCTCTTTGCCTGGTAGTCGATATTCGCCTTCAACGCGAATTCCCCCAGGCTCTTGCGGAGATTCTGGTTGAGATCCCATTCAGCCTGCTGGTCATCATAGGCCTGCTTGCTCTTCGGCAGCTTTGACAGCTGCCCTTCGATGGAAGCAATGAGATTCCTCTGCTTTTCAACTTTCGGATGGTTGTCCTGGTAGGTTTCCTTCAACTTGTCCAGTTCGATCTTCAGCTCGGTGAGCTGTTTTTTCAGTATTTCGGCATCGCCCAGAGCGGCGTTCTCCTCGGAAACTTTCTGGAGGCTCGGCCTGATCTTGTTGAGATCCTCCTTGACCTGGCCGACCTGGTCGTCTATGAATTTCTTGGTGTCCAACGCGGTCTGGGTCTTGCTCCTCCAGAAATCGGCCCTATAGGCTATGGCTACGACAGTTGCGATTGCTTTTGCCGATTCCTTGTATCTGTTTTGGGCTCTTATGACAATGATATCGCTTGATGGAATAGGATCTATCTGGATAAGTCCCTTGATTGAGGCGCCAGTGAGGGATTTGATATAATCCTTCTCTTCCAGGCTGGTCGACTTCGGATTTAGAATGCTGTTGATTGTTTCCATCTGGTCCGCGTAGAATATCCTGTTGTCCTCTGAATTTATGGAGTTGCTGGCGCCTTTGTTCTTAAGGATGTCGGCCACGGTGTCCATTATCTGGTCCTTGTTGCTGATAAGCTCGATTTCAGAGCTTAAATCATTTCCGCCGGCACCGTACCAGGTTATCTGCGCCCCCTCGATGGTGGCCATCGGCTGTCTTGCGGAGATCCTGATCTTGCATTCAGCCTGGTAAAGGGGATCCTGTTTCAGGGAATAGGTGATGGTCGCCAGGAGGACGAGGAAGAAGATAAGGAGTATCTGGAAGAATCTTTTCTGGATTATCATCCAGTAGTCGGTAACGTCGATATTAAGGGTCTTGTCTGAAAAATTACTCTCCATTAATTTCCCCTTTTGTGATTTGTCCAGTCAATCCGGTGCACTGGTCCTGGCATTTATGAGATTCAAAAACTATATTATACTCAAACCAATAAGAAAACATACTCAGCCGGAAGCATGAAAATACATCACTCACAGCCGTTTTTCGACGAAGTAGACGAAACCTCACTGATACAAGTACTTCGGAGCAGATATATTTCAAGCGGTAAAAGAGCGGCTTTTTTAGGTAAATGCGTTGCCGGCATACTGGAAAAACGGTGGGCATTGCCGGTGCAGAGCGGAACAGATGCCCTGTCGGCGGCTCTTCGGATAATGGATTTGAAGGGAAACTCCAAGGTCGCAGTCCCGGCGTACGTCTGCAGCGCCCCTCTCGATGCAATTGCCATTTCCGGGCTCAGTCCTGTCCCGGTCGACATCGACAGATCCACCTTGGCCATGGATCCTGACCTGGTAAACCAGCAGGCCGATGTTTCCGCGGTTATCGGCGCGCATCTTTTCGGGATACCCGCCCCGTTTCATAAGATCGAAAATAGGAATCTCATCGAGGACTGCGCGCAGACACTGGGAGCAAAGACGGAGGGCAGGACCGTCGGAAGCATTGGCCGGATAGCAATTTGTTCATTCTATGCGACAAAGCTTCTTACAACGGGGCATGGCGGGGCGCTTGCCGGCAATGACATGAAACTATTCGAGAGGGCTGTTGATTTGTTTGATCATGACAAGAGGGAGGAATGGGAGCCGCATCTGCATTTCAGGATGTCGGATCTCAATGCCGCCCTCGGCATAAGCCAGCTCGGCAAGCTCGGTAATTTCATTGCGGAGAGAAGGCGCATCGCGGCCAGATATTCGCTGGCGCTCGGACAGGGGAAAACAGCTGACGGCATTTTTTCGCGGTTTCTTGTAGTATCCGAGAAAAGAGACGCTGCGGAGCTTGCAGGGCTTTTTGAGAGATCAGGGATTGAGGCGAAGCGCCCGGTCTACAAGCCAGTCTTCATGTATCTGGGAGAACCTGCGGGAAAATTCCCCAACGCAAGCTGGGCTCACAGGAAAATAGTTTCCGTCCCGTTATATCCTGGGATGAAGGAGTCTCAAATAGGTAAAATTGAAAAATTCCTGGAGAAACACAAACATGACCTGCGTTGCTGGCCACCAGCCTAATCTATGTCCATACGGAGGTTTTTTTGCAAAGGCCGCATCCGTGGACGTATTTGTAATTGTAGACAACACCCAGTATGTGAAAAAGGAATACCACAACCGTAACAGGATCAGGATGTCGGACGGTTCTGTACAGTGGCTCAGCATACCAGTCAGGAATTCAGGCCGCTACAAGCAGGCGATAAATGCGGTTGAGATAGACAATTCGAAAAACTGGAGACATGTCCATGAGAGGACTCTGTTCCTCAATTACAAGAAGGCGAGGCATTTTGATTTCTTCTATCCCAGGATGGAGGAGATGCTGAAGCGTGACTGGGTTATGCTGGCGGATTTCAATATTTCGTTCATCAGGATGTGCTTTGACCTGCTTGAAATCAGGACTCCCTTGAGAATCGCGTCCTCCGAAGGGATTTCAGGTGTTTCCACCCGCCTCATCCTTGACATCTGCAGGAAGACCGGCTCCGAATCCTATCTCCACGGAAAACACAGTCTCGACTATGTTGATTTTGATCTTCTCAGGTCCGAGGGGATAAAGAATTACATACAGGACTTTTCCGCGTCCCCATACGAACAGCCTGCGGGGGAGTTTGTCCCAAACCTCTCGATAATAGACATCCTTTTCAATTGCGGGCCTTTGAGCAGGGAACTTATCA
This sequence comes from Victivallales bacterium, assembly GCA_049297395.1. Classification (GTDB taxonomy): domain Bacteria; phylum Verrucomicrobiota; class Lentisphaeria; order Victivallales; family GWF2-50-93; genus GWF2-50-93. The sequence goes on from JBAQUG010000435.1 coordinate 20,764, forward strand.
TGAAGGGCAATTCCGTAGAGGAGTTTCCCAGCGCGTCTCCATTGGATCGCCAGGGGGAAGTGTAAGCGGCAGTCTTACTTTCGGTAAAAGACGATGCAAGCCCAAGTAAGACTGGCACATTACGGGAAACTCCATAATTTGAATTTGAATTTGAATTAAGTGCTTGAAAGATGGATTCACAGAGTTATTCTTATCACAACGTATTTATATCATGCTGGAGACAGACAATGAAAGAGAATCAGGAATTGCCTTCAATAATGGTCATTGACGATGATCTGCATATCCTATCGCTCCTGGATATCTATCTTTCCAAGAAAGGCGTGAAGACTGTCACCTGCAGTTCCGCCAAGGAAGCCTTGAACATCCTGAGAAGCTCCCAGATAAAACTCGCTCTTGTCGACATCTGCATGCCTGGCATGACCGGAGTTGAGCTGCTTCAGCACATACAGAAAATCACCCCTTCGACGCATGTGATCATGATCACGGGGATGGGCGACATGGAAGTCGCAAAAAAATGCATGCAGCTCGGAGCCAAGGACTTCATAACAAAACCATTCGATTTCGAATATCTCGAGACAAGCATTCTGGCCGAGTTGATACCTTTGTCATAATCCCGCATTTCCAGCGGATCCATTTTAAGTTTTCCAAAAGATAAGGATGATTTAAATTGACTGAATTTTCAGGACGTATTATCGACGGCTATAAGATAGGGGCGCTCGTTGGAAAAGGCAGTATTGGCACAGTCTACAGCGCTTCTGATTCCAATGGCGGTTCTTTTGCAGTCAAGATCATGGAACTTAACCCCTTCCTGGATGCATCGGCCCTTGATGCAATCATTGAAGGCGCCATTGCCTCGTCAAAAGTCTCCGAATGCGCCAGGATCGTCAAAGTCTACAAGGCTGCTAAAACAAAAGATTTCTACTACGTTGTCATGGAATTCATGCAGGGGGGGACTCTTGAAAGACTTATTGGAGAAAATGGACTTCCCGTTGAGAATAAAATCAAGATTGGTCTTTTGCTTGCCGAGACTATTGCCTGCATACATTCAAAAGGCATTATCCATGGTGATTTGAAACCTGGGAACATAATGCTTGATTCCCATGACACCCCATATCTGACCGACTTCTACTATTCAACTTTGAATTTAAAGAGGGGGATTGGACTATTCCCTCAGGGAACTCCAAGATATATGTCTCCGGAGCAGGCCATGGGGCAGTTTATAACTACATCCAGCGACATATACAGTTTTGGAGTTCTTTATTATGAGCTCCTGACAGGAGCTGTTCCATACAAGGAATCTTCAAGCAATATTGCCGGCATGATCACGACTGTGTTAAAAAGCGAAATCGTGCATCCTTCGGGATATAATAGGAAGCTGGACAGGAAATTATGCGCGATACTGCTTAAAATGCTTCAGAAGAAAATCGAGGACAGATATCAGAACATGCAGCAGGTTGTATCAGATTTGAAAGGATATCTGGAAGGAGCAGGCAGCGGCGAATCCGTTGAAAAATCGATATTCCAGCAGATAAAGGGCCTTTTTACCCAGAAAAAGCGGTAGAATCTGTGTGTTGGGTGAAAAATTTTTATTGATGGTATTCCTTTTGTCGGATAGGCATTGTATATTATTTGACGAGGATAATAAGGTTCAGCTTAATGATTATGAAAAATGCCAGGCTTATTTTAATATTTATCTTGTTTGCCGTCTTTGGTGCGGGATGCAGTACCGCAAAAAAGGATACGGACAAGGATTCTCCTGTCCCTGCCATGGGTTCCGGCCAGTCGCAGAAGCTTAACAAGCAGGTGAATGAGATGATGAAGTCTTTTGAATCGAATGATTCAATCCTGCCGCCTCTTGAAAACGTCAGGAAAAAAGATGTTGCGCCATATGCTCTTGACAAGGGAGACCTGCTGGAGATATCTGTTCTGGAGGAGCCGGAGATGACCCGCGATGTTTCAGTGCTTCCAGATGGATCGATAACCTATCTTCTTGTCGGGGAAATCCCGGCCGGCGGCCGGACTATCAGGCAGCTTAGGGAGGATCTGGAAAAGGCCCTGACCGAATATTTTGTCAAACCCAGGGTCAGTATAATTATCAAGAAAGTCCATGAGGAGGCCCTGGATAGATATGTTTCAATGATGGGCGCCCTGAAGAACCCCGGCAAATACAAGCTTACAAAAGACGAGCGTCTCTCAGACGTCGTCGCCGATGCCGGCGGATTGCTCTATATCAATGATTTCATGGGCGGAAGATCAGTAGCCAATCTCAAAGCCTCCTACCTTTCCAGGAACGGCGTCAAGCTGGACGTTGATTTCGACAAGCTTTTCAGGCTTGGAGACATGCGGTTTGACATTCCAGTGGAAGCCGGAGATTTCGTGTATATAGGTGAAGCTGACACTGATGCCATAATCGTCTTAGGAGAAGTCACAACTCCACAGATCATACCCCATAACAGGGATATAACTGTAGTAGAAGCGATATCACGCTGCGGAGGATTCACAGAAAAAGGATCCAAGTCTGATGTCATTGTCTTGAAGTCCTCGCCGGACGCCGAAGTCAAGTGTGTAAGAATCAATCTTGAAGCCCTGCTGCTTGGAACGGGAAAAGACAAGAACATACTTGTTGAGGGCGGAGACATAGTGTTTGTTCCTGAACAGGGCATGAGCGAGTATTCAAGATATGCCGGATACCTTATCACTTTCGCAGATCTTGTCCTGAAGGCCTACAATGTGAGGGATCAGATTCGCTTCCCCCAGATTCACCGATATGACACGAACTTCTATTAATTCCGCATAAGGAGACCCCGGCCTTATGGATCATATTCCAAATGAATGGCTTCAGCACTACTTGGTCGTTTTCCTGGGGGCGCTGGCGTCATCCCTTTTCCTTACCTGGCTTTCCATCAGGGTCATGAGAAAGTTCAACGTGATGGACATTCCCGACCAGAGGAAAATACATGATAAGCCGATACCGAGAATGGCTGGAATTGGAATGTATATATCATTTGCGCTTCCATTGCTGCTGCTGGTGCCTTCCGGCTATGCGGAAAATGGTATTATCATAGGGGCTGGAATAGCCCTGGCAATAGGAGCGTTTGATGATGTCCGAGGGGTTTCGGCGGTCGTCAAGCTTGTCGCCCTCTTCATGCTGACAATACTTATCTGGAGGTTCGGGGTGGTCACTAATTTCAATTTCAGGCTGGGGTATTATGGAAATGAAATTATCAACCTTGCGCTGACCATGTTATGGCTGACAGGATTGTGCAGTGCAATAAACGCACTCGATCATATGGACGGCCTGGCCGGCGGTGTTTCCGTAATTGCAGCCATATCCTATCTTGTCGTTTCAATGCAATCCCAGCAGTGGGTTTGGGGTTTGGTTTCAATATCCCTCATGGGAAGCCTTCTTGGTTTCCTGTTTTTCAACAGGCATCCTGCCAAGATATTCATGGGGGACAGCGGAAGTTTTTTCCTGGGGTTCAGCCTTGCTTCAATAGGTATTATGGGCGGATGGTCGGCTAATCCGATAAAATCAGTGGTCATTCCAATATCGGTGCTGAGCATACCTATTTTTGATCTTTGCTATGTGATTATTGCAAGGAGGCTGAACGGAACCACCAAATCGCTGCGCGAGTCAATTGTATACTGTGGAAAGGATCACATCGGGCACAGGCTCATGGATATGGGATTCTGCCAGGTGAAGGCCGTCAGGATCGTCTGGCTTACCAGCTTTACGGTGGCGATTTCAGCGATCACCATTAGATATACTGATCGTTATGAATCTTTTCTATTTTTAATTCAAATAATCATGATATATGTTATATTGGTTATTTTTATGAGAGCTCCAGGTAAAAAGATCGGAAATGATGGAAACGAACAACATGGGTAATGCAAATCAGCAGATTCAGCCACAGGACTCATCGGATATATTCGCTGAGTCGCAGGCAGCTTATTTCAATCTGCTTGCTGTTTTCAATGAGCGGTGTGGAATGCTCAGGAACCAGGAGTCTGTCGATTTCAATCCCGTAATGGAATCACTGTCCAGGATCGTCTCCATTTTGAAAAAGGACGACCGCATGCTGCTGGGACTTGCCAATGCGCCTTATTCCTATATAAGCCATCATACGGGGGACAGCCTCTCCGAAATGGTCGTTATCAGCGGTGTGAATGTCATGATCTATTCTCTTAAGATCTCATATGAGTTTGGAGTTACCGACAACCACCTCCTGTATGTCGGCATAGCAGGGCTCTGCAACAATATCGGTCTTCTGGATGCTGAATCCGGGGCAGACAGCCAGGAAAAGCTGGAAAATCTGAGGAAGACCGAGGAATATGAGATCAATGCAAAAAAATATATCAGGAAAATCAAGATAGACAATTTCCATACTGAATCAATAGAGTTCCTTAATACCCTTGCCAAGAGCGAAAAGAACATGCTCAGCAAGACAAGCCTGCAGGAGTCCATGTACCAGTATGCGATAATCATCCATCTGTGCGGTGAATTTGTCAAACTCACCCACAAGGGAAGCTTTGGCGAGATCATGACTCCGATTGACGCCATGAAGCGGATTCGCGGTGAAATGAACAGCTATTTCAACCAGGATATCGTCAAGCTGTTTTTCAACAAGCTTTCAATTTATCCCCTCGGCAGCTTCGTCAAGCTCAGTTCAGGCGAAACCGCCAAGATAGTGGGAATAAATGAGAACTTCATAATGAGACCGATGATTTACATCGTCATCGACAACGAGGGCAGGGAAAAACTTCCTCCGGTGAAAATCAATCTGAGGGAAAAACCCAACATCTACATCAAGCATGCCGTGATCAACGAGGAACTCACTGAAAGATTCATAACCCTGTATTAGACTCTTCCTTTGATTCGGCTGTTCGGCATTCCCTCAGGGCTTTCTCCATACGGCTCCGCCTGAAAGAAGATTCGATGCCTCGTCCGGCCCCCACGAGCCTGACTTATAAGGGTGGAGTTTGCTGGCCGGAGAGTCCCCCGACTTTTCCCATGCCTCAAGCACGGGAGTGAGGAGCGACCACGAGATCTCGATCGTGTCATTCCTTATGAACAGCGTCGAATCGCCGAGCATGCAGTCAAGGAGGAGCCGTTCATAGGCTTCCGGCGGTTCGCCCTTCAATATGTCCTTGTAGAAGAAATCCATCGTGAGGTTGCCCATGCAGAGCTTCGGCCCCGGCTTCTTCGCCTGGATGTTCAGGGCGAATCCCTCTTCGGGTTGTACGTTCAGGAGCAATATGTTCTGCGGAAGATCCTCCGGCATGAGAGGAAGAAATATCGAATGGGGTATCTTCTTGAATGTTATCGCGATCTCGCTGACCCTCCTTGAAAGCCTCTTTCCAGCCCTGAGGTAGAATGGAACTCCGTTCCATCTCCAGTTGCTTATGAAAAGTTTTGCGGCTATGAAAGTCTCAGTAGTCGAACCCGGCCTCACTCCTTCTTCTCCGGAATATGGAATTACATCGTTCCCATCGATCCTGCCGGAAGAATACTGGCCCCTGACAATATGTTCCCCCAGCTTGTCCATCGGAAACGGCCGTATGGAGCGGAGCAGTTTCGCTTTTTCGTCCCTTACGCTGTTTGCCTCGAAAGAAGCGGGAGGCTCCATTGCGACCAGGGAGAGCATCTCCATCATGTGGTTCTGGAACATGTCGCGCAGAAGCCCAGCCTGATCGAAATAACCGGCACGGTGCTCGACGCCAATAGATTCCGCGACCGTGATCTGCACGTTGTCCACGTACTTGTTGTTCCAGACAGGTTCGAATATGGCGTTTGCAAACCTCAGCATCAGTATGTTCTGGACGGTGTCCTTCCCCAGGTAATGGTCGATGCGGTAGATCTGGCGTTCCTGAAGATGCTTCTTGAGCTGTTTCTCAAGCTCCTTCGCGCTTGCCAGATCATGCCCGAATGGCTTCTCAATGATGACACGGCGCCATCTGGCTGCATCTTCGCCCTCCTCGGAAAGACCGGAAGAGCCAAGGAAGTCGACGATGCCTCCATAGAGGGCCGGCGGCGTCGAAAGATAGAATATCCTTCCAGCCTTGCCGCCAGGGATTTTGGAGTCGATTAACGCCAGCCTGTCGGATATCGTCCTGTATGTTTCGCAGGAGTCGTATGCTCCGGATACATATCCTATGTTCTGGAGGAATATTTCGAGCATCTTCCGGGGGATGTCCGACTTTACGGATTCCCTTATGGCCGTTTCCGCCCTGTCCCTGAACGCATCATCGTCCATTGGAGTCCTGGCACAGCCGATTATCGAGAAGTTCTCCGGAAGCAGGTCCTTCTGGAACAGGCTGAAGAGGGAGGGCAGGAGCTTCCTGCCGGTGAGGTCGCCGGATGCGCCGAATATCACCAGGGAGCAGCTGCCGGGAACGTTTTCCATGCAACGGCTTGTGCTGCATGTCGGACTTGAGGAATTCTTCTTCACAGGCCTCCATTAATATGCAAGGTGGAACAGGATTTAAATCCTGCATTTATTCGTGCCTAGGACAGAAAACAGTACATCCAAGAAGGGAAAACACAAGCCGGAGACCTGCCCCACGACATTAAAAGATAGGACATGGCGCAGCCCCTGGCCGCTTTCGGCGCCGGCATGGGATCCGCTAAAAATAACTTGATCGTATAGGAAATTGTATTTTTTGTGTTTTAGGTAGGGATGGCTCTCCGTAGCCGTCCGTTCTTAGGCGGCGTCCCGAGCGCATGAACGCCTCGGGACGCCCTACCTTAGATGCTTCGCGTCAAATTAAGTTCTGGCGAGGCCGGTTAAGTTCTGTATTTCGCTTGGGCCTCAAAGCCATGAAATAAGAATGATTCTTATTGGCAAATTATTTCATGGGAATGCGCTTGCTAAAAAGGAACTTAATATTATTCTATTAGCCTTTAAATAAATATTCATCCCAAATACGGAGAAATACCATGAAAGTTGTTGTCGCTTATTCGGGCGGACTCGATACTTCGGTCATCGTCAAGTGGGTCAAGGAGACTTATAAGGCCGAGATCATCACCTTCTGCGCGGACGTGGGGCAGGAGGAGGAGCTTGACGGTCTTGACGAGAAGGCGAAGAAGACGGGTGCAAGCAAATCGTACATACTGGACCTGACCGAGGAATTCGCCAGGGACTTCATATTCCCCATGATGCAGGCGAATGCCATCTACGAGGGCAGCTATCTGCTCGGTACTTCCATCGCCAGGCCCCTCATCGCAAAGCATCTCGTGAAGATCGCCCAGAAGGAAGGTGCCGACTGCATCTGCCACGGCGCCACCGGCAAGGGCAATGACCAGGTGCGTTTCGAACTTACTGCATATGCCCTCCAGCCTAACATCAAAATCATCGCCCCCTGGAGGACCTGGGAATTCAAGTCGCGCACAGACCTGATAGACTACGCTGAAAAGCACAGGATTCCGATCACTGTCTCAGCTGCAAAGCCTTATAGCATGGACAGGAACCTGCTCCATATCAGCTTTGAAGGAGGCATCCTTGAGGATCCATGGGCAGAGCCCCCTGAGGATATGGGTGTGATGACAAATCCCATCAGCAGGACTTCTGATGAGGCGGAATACGCGATCATTGAATTCGATAAGGGGATTCCTGTCAAGGTGAACGGTAAAAAGCTTTCGCCGGCAAAGCTGATGAAGGAACTCAATAAGCTGGGTGCGAAACATGGCATTGGGAGAGTGGATCTGGTTGAGAACCGCTACGTCGGAATGAAGTCCCGCGGCGTCTACGAGACTCCCGGAGGCACGATCCTCCACATCGCACACCGCGCCATGGAAAGTATTACCATGGACAGGGAAGTGATGCATCTGCGCGACAGCTGGGTGCCGTATTACGCGAAGCTCGTATACAACGGCTTCTGGTATGCGCCTGAACGCGAAATGCTGCAGGTAGCCATAACCGAGAGCCAGAAGTTCGTTGCCGGCGAAGTCAGGGTGAAGCTGTTCAAGGGGCTCTGTTCGATTGTTGGCAGACGTTCCAAATTCAGCCTCTATGATCCAAGTATCGCGACGTTCGAGAAGGATGCCGTATACAACCAGGCTGATGCGGAAGGCTTCATAAAGCTGAACGCCCTCAGGCTGCGCGTCCTGGCGAACAGCAGGCAGAAGAGATACTGATAAAAATCCGGAGTTTTTTATTATGCCTCAAAAGAAAATATTGGTCACCGGCACATCGGGACTGATAGGAAAACTTTCATGGAGCCTGTTAAGTTCATCCCCTGACAAATACGATCTCCATGCCTTGGACCGCACGGAAGCCTTATCCCGCCAGGCACGGGGGTTCTCCGGGAAAGTGGTCATTCCTGAAAATAGGCTGACGATTGCGGATATCGCAGACTACGGCAGGATTTCCGAGGCTCTGGCCGGAATTGACACCGTCGTACATCTGGCCGCCAACCCCAGCCCTACAGCCGCGTGGGAGGACACCTTGTCGGCAAATATAAGGGGATTCTACAATGTCTTTGAAGCTTCCAGGATCGCGGGCGTGAAGCGGATAGTCTATGCAAGTTCGATCAGGGTCTCCGAAGGATACTGCAATTACGTGGAGCCTTACAGATCCATCAAGGACAGGAACTTTAAAAACGTCCCGGACAAATTCCCGCTGGTGAAACCCTCGGATCCGGTCAGGCCGATTGAGACGTATGGCGCCAGCAAGGTCTTTGGAGAAGCTCTCGCAAGGGTCTATTCCGATGTCTTCGGAATGTCCTGCCTCGGCATCAGGATCGGACAGGTCTCGGCCAATAACATGCCGTCCATGGTGCAGCCCGGAATATGGTGCAGCCACGATGATATTGCAAGGATCATCCAGCTTTGCGTCGATGCCCCTGAAGAGCTGAGATATGAGATCTTCTACGGTCTTTCCGACAGCCGCCACGGGTGGATTGACAATTCCAAGCTGCATGATCTCCTCGGATTTGTACCCCGCGACAACGAGGATTCCAGGAGGGCGATGCAGGGCTGAGATTTAAAAAGCTGCAGAGAAGGCAAAAGAACAGCCCTTGCGGGCTTAAGGGTCCGCTAAAAAATAACTTGGGTATTTGCTGGCGAATATTTCGGATTGATTATCATGGTGCGAAAGAGGAGTCCCGACCCCGCAGGGAGTCGG
>JBAQUG010000436.1:0-6171 GCA_049297395.1 Victivallales bacterium
GAATAATGCTAAGATGTTTTTGATTCCATCCGCTGCCTGCCATAGCCTACTGCCACAGCGACAATAATTACAAACAGCAGGAACACTCCGCGGACAAGCAGGGCCGTCCAGATCGAGGTGACACAGAATGCTGCAATAGCCCCCATTGCTCCCAGGGAAAGGATCTTCTGATAGCCGGCAGAGGACGTTGCAGATTCCGACTTGCAGGAAAAGAATGCGCCCGTCGTCCTCTGGAACCAGAGGATCAGCATCGCCAACAGCCCGATCAGGCCGAGAAGTCCGGTGCTTGACCCAAATACCAGGAATAGGTTGTTATGGTCCTGTTCCTTGGGACCTTCCTTGATTGCGAGGAAACCGTAGTTCATCCCGATCTGGGACTGGTAGTTGCCCAGTCCGACACCAAGCAGAGGCTGTTCGCTCCACATCTGCACCGATGCCTGCCATTCCGTATAACGTGGTTCGACATGACCTTCCTCGTCAAACATCCTGACGGATTGTTTCAGCGTTTCAACATTGTCGCGGGGAAGCCTGGGTAAAACAAAAATAACGGACACGGCAACTAATGTCGCCCAGATGAGGAATGCGCGGCGGGATACGAAGACACAGACCAGGCTGCCCGCAATCAGCAGGCCGGCAGCAGCTCCGCCCGACAGAACCGTAATTCCGGCAGCGGCAAGGATGAGAAGGCCCCAGATCTTCATCCACCACTTCCTTGATAGCAGGGTGATGGACAGTATTAACGGCAAAGTTACCGCAAGAAAGCCACCGTATGTATTGCGGTTGCCGAAAGTGCCTTTCACTTTCATAATGACAACTGAAGCGTCAAAATATTGAAAAAAAGCAACCAATACAACAACTGAAACAAGGCTTAAAAATAAAACTGCTGCCTTGGCCAGTGCTTTGTCATCGAATCTGATCTTGGAAAAAAGGAGGAATGCGGCGATGACATATTCAACGACCTGAATAAGTTCTTTTACCGTTTCAGTCTTGTTTTCAGCTTTGAAAAATGAGACTGATATCAGCGCCACGAACAATATGTTCTCAGGAAGCGGCAGGATTTCCTTAAGACCCGCAAGCAGGCGTTCCGTGAAAGTAGAGCTGGGATCTTTTGAATGAAGGATCCGAACTGCCACTGAAGCAAATAAAATCAGGCCTCCGAGCCAGATAAGCGGATCGGCAAGGCTGAGATGGGCATTATGGAAATCAAAGGAATACTGGGTGGGGGCTGTTGCCAGGATAAGGAATAATATCGCTATCAGGACTTTATCAAGATATTTTGAAATCATGCAGGTTTCCCATTTCAGGGGTCAACGTTGTCATTCCGGCAATTTCTCGCTCTTCTCTATTTCGACCGGGATCAGCTTGCGGTCGCTGGTTATCAGTATCTGATCTATCCTTATCCCGTCTTCACGGTTGCCTATCTCAAGATCATAGACGCCTTTATCAAGCTTCAGGGTGATTTTAGCCTTGATCCAATGCCAGCTTTTATAGGTGCCGTCATTTCCCATGATGAATTCCGGCTTGTCCCCTATTTTTACGCCGAATGAATTGCCGCAGCTGTCAACCCACCAGCAGCGGGCCCAGAAATAATAGGTTCCGTCTTCTTTCAGATTGATCTTGTACTTTGCAGATCCGCCGACCTTCGAACCTTCTCCGGCACCCTGTTCGATCTCAATGATCCTGCCCTGGGATACCCGGGCTGTTTCCGCCGCGTCCTTCACTTCAATTATCTTTACCGGAGCTTTAATCTCCTTTGCGTCTTCCGCTTCGAAGCAGAGAGTGGTATCAGCCCTGCCGTGCATTGCCATCAGAAAAAATGCGGCCGCCCCGCATATCAACAGACGACTGATCTTGTAATCCATGTTTTTCCCTCGTGTTCAAATATACTGCCGGAGCGCACTTCCTACAAGGCGCTCAGACTTGAACCAACCGCTGATAAATGTCTTCCAGATTTCTAATCTTGTCGGACAGCAGGAACTTCTCTAAAACCCTCTGCCTTCCTCCTTCACCCAGGTCTTCACGGAGTCTGCGATCTTCGCGGAGCTTTTCAATCGCGTCAGCCAGCGCACGGGCATCTGCGGGCGGTACCAGCAAACCGGAAACACGGTCTTCTATTATTTCATTCACTCCGCCGACTGAACTTGCAATCACCGGAATTCCCATCGCCATCGCCTCCATTGCAGTGAACGGGCAACCCTCCCATAATGAAGGCAGGACCAGGCAGTCAAACATTGCATAGTAGGATTTTATCCTGTCTGTCTGGCCGAAAAAATGAAATTTTCCTTCAATTCCATCCGTAACGGCCAAATCCCGGATCTCATTTTTAAGTTCGCCGTCTCCGACCAGGACAAAGCGGATGTCCTTATTTTTCCCCAGCAGCTTTTCAGCCGCTTCAATCAATATGCGATGACCTTTCTGGGGCATAAACCGTCCGACCATGCCCACCACGAACACGTCGTTGGAAATTCCAGCCTGCCCCCTCTGCTTTGCTCGTTCACCGGCATCCGCAGAAGTCCATTGCCCAGGCTCAACGCCATTGGCATTTACTGTTGTTCTCCCAGAGTTGAACAGTCCATGCTCCAATGCCGTAGCCTTTTCCGCGTCACTCACAGCGATCAATAAAGTCGTCCATTTTGCCGCAATCCATTCCAGGAAAAGATAAAACCGCCTCTGGGATTTCCCGACGTCCATTTCGAAAGGGAATACATGGGGCGTATGTGCGATCTTCGCAACTCCCGCCAGCCTGGCCGCCGTCCGTCCGATGATTCCTGCCTTGCTGCTGTGGGTATGGACGATATCAGGATTTTCAAGCCTCATAGCCTTTACCATCTTCAATATCAGCCACATGTCCGAGATCGGGGCGATCTCCCTTCTCATCGGGAAAACCACAATTTTGATTCCTCTTTTCCTGATAAGTTCAATATCCGCAAGGAAAGCCGGATCGCGCTTCACTGCACAAAACAGCACAGGCTCAAACCTGTTCAAATCCAGATGCGACAGGACCTGGGTGATGTAGCGGCGCGTACCCCCGGCAGTCGCTTCCAGTATCAACAGGAGTTTGATTTTATTCATGGCTGCCTCCATCAGTTCCCAAGTGGCCGAGTGCCCAAGTATATGTTCAAGATCACTTGGTCACTATGGCACTTGGACACTTTCGACGTCGTTCTTCTTCTTCAGCTTCTTCAGACCCCAGTTCCACATATCAACAGATTCCCGTATTTTCAGCAGCGTTGTTCCGGCAAGAAAGGCGGATACTGCGATTCCTCCGCCCAGTGCCAGCTTCAGGATGAGCATATTTTTCTTCACCGGAATTCCCAGACCGGCATCGAACATCCGGAATGTCAGCCAGACGGCTGCCGCGGCGCTGACCCCGATAACTGTCAGGCGAATGAAGAAGCTGCAGCTTTCCCTCCATTTGAACATAGGGACGGCTTGTTTCAGCACCCCCAGAAGAACAGCTGTCTTCAATGTCCTGCACAACACATATCCTGCCGCTATGACGATCAGCGCGGTCGCACCTTTCGCTCCGAATTTAATAATACCAAGGTAGCTGATAAGAATTGACAATGCCGAGAAGGCAATGCCGACAAACGTTATCAGATACGTCTTCTTCCTGGCAAAGAATGCCTGCATCAGGAGCATTTCGAGCCCGTATGCCGGCAATACCAGGGAGTAGCAGGCCATTGAAATGCCTGCGAGACGGGCGTCCTCCTCAGAAAATTTCCCCATCACCAGCAGCTTGACCAGTTCAGGACCATACACGACGACGACCAATGAAATCGGAACAAACACCACCAGAAGCATTCTTCCGGATATTGTCAGTATTTCACCGAGTTTCTCCTTGTTGTCCTTAGAAACCAGATCGCAGAAGAAAGGGAACATTGCAATGGACAATGCATACGGGACGACCATCCCAAAAGCCTGGAACAGCTTGCGTCCATATGCATTGGCCTTGATCAGCCCGTCGGCATCCAGATAGCTCAACACGGTAATGTTGTTATAGAAATCCCTGCATTTCGCAAACACTATGCCGATGAACAGCGGGAGCATCAGGATCAGCATTGTCTTGAAGGCCGGGTTGCTGATCGCAAGCGAAGGCCGGAAAAAATGAAGCTGCCGGAGAAGCCCGATCAGGTGGGTAATAAGTTTTGTGACACTTCCGACGACAATGCCGAAGACCAGCGCCTTCCACGAAAAGCCTAGGAACTGAACTCCTACAACTACGGATATCAGGACAAAAGCCTTCCATACGGCATCGCCGAACGCCGCCAGGAAGAATTTCTTATACCCGTTCAGCAGGATGTAGGTCGTGGATCCCAGGGAGAAGCATATCAGCGCCGGCGCCATCAGTTTCACGCCCTGGACGGCCAGCTGGAAATTTTCCTTCTTCTTGTCGGCATCAAAGTAGGTTATCCAACGGGTCAATGTTTCCGGAAAAAGATAAAGGACCAGGACGGTGATGCACAATATGATGAGCTGACAGGTCAGCAGGGTGTTCGCAAGCAGCCAGGCGGACTCTTCTGAATTCTTCTCCTTCTCGTCGATGAAAACTGGCAGGAAAGCCGGACCTATCAATTCCTCTCCGACCAGGAAGAGGCTGAAGATGACGCCATCAAAGGCGAAACCGTAGATACATTCCCATTGTACTGTTTCGGTAACTCCGCCAACGACAAAAAACTGGGCGAAGCCTACCACCTTGAAGCAGAGATGGGCAATGAAAACGGACACGCCTGCCTTTATTATCCGCTCGCCTATCGTCTTTGATTCCATTATAAAGAATCTCCAGTCCGTCTAGGGGTGAGGAAGTTTGTCCGTAATCCCCTGTTTCTTGCGGTGGATATAGGATGAGTGTCAGGAGATTCTTTATTACGCAGAAGATATGCAGTGCTACGACCGGCCCCCTTGTCCCTGGCAAGTACGCCCAGTCCGATAAGACCCTGGATGTCGCGACCGGCAGTATCCTGTGAACACTTGGCGATTTTCGCCCATTTCGATGTAGTCAGCCTGCCCTCAAATCCTTCTATGAGCCTGCCAAGAAGAAGCCTCTGCCTGGCATTCAACTGGCTGCTTCCGTATTTTTCCCAGAAGCTGGCCTTTACCAGGACCTGTGACAGCTGTCCCCCGCTTGCCTCTATTGCTGAGCGCAGGCATCCGAGAAACCATTCCAGCCACCGGGATATGTCGAGGGATCCTTTCTGTGTCTTCTCGAGGATTCCATAATACTCATTGCGATGACGGCGTATTTCGGCGGACATACTATAAAATCTCCGGGGACTGCCATCAGCCCTAGCCAATTGCATATCAGTCACTGCCCGTGCAATCCTCCCGTTGCCATCATCGAATGGATGGACTGTGACCATCCACAAGTGGGCGACACCGGCTTTCAGCACAGGATCGAGATCGACCTCATCATTGAACCATGATATGAAAGCATCCATCTCTTCCGGCACAAGTTCCCCGGAAGGGGCTTCGAAATGAACCTTTTCGCGGCCAAAAGCTCCTGAGACAACCTGCATCGGATCATCGGAAGTGTTATTCCGCCACTCACCTGAAATGATGGCACGCATGCCGCTGCGTCCTGTTGGGAAAAGTGCCGCATGCCAGCCGCATAGACGCCGGGCACTGAGCGGCTGCTCGAAATTCTGCGTTGCATCAAGCATCATTTCCACAACACCTTCAACATGCCGGTCAGATGAAGTCGCACCGGCGATATCTATTCCAAGACGGCGCGCCACCGAGGAGAGGACCTGTTTCTCGTTGAGATGCTCTCCTTCAATCTCGCTCGATTTGACGACATCAAGCGTTATAGTCTGTAACGTAGCCTCTCCCTGCAAGGAGAAACCAAGGGTCTTCATGTGTCCAAGCAGAAGACCCTGACGATGGCGGACTTCTGCAAGCATTGGCGACAGGGAGGCGATATCCCAAGTGAATTTAGGCCAGCCAGGAAGCTGATGGATGTATTTGCATTTCTTCATGATGACTCAAGTATAGCATTCCCTGCTATGAAAGACAATATAATCTCCGCATGATTTGCGGAGATTGCCCGTAACCGTTAAGCTGGCTTTACGCGCGGACAATCGTGCAGATGTTCTTGGAGTATGCCACTTTCGCCGAAAGTGGCTCGAGGCTCTTTCGGCGAAAGAGCCATACTTGATTGCGTAAATGAGGCTG
>JBAQUG010000437.1:0-1983 GCA_049297395.1 Victivallales bacterium
CTCCGATTCTCCGACCTGTCCGCCGTAGCTTTAGCGAAGGAGGATTCTTTCTTACTTCGGCTTTTCCGTGCACTGCGGCCTGGCCCCTTTTGGCAGTGAGGGCGCATCAACTCCAGCTTTCGGAAGAGTTCCTTCAAGTTCCTGTTTCCAGTGGGCGACATCGCCGGACGGACCGTAGCAATAGATCATCTTCGCAGGTTTATTGGATGTATTCGTAACCTGATGGAAGACTTTTGAGGGAATATATACCGCCTGCAACGGCTTCATAATCATCTTCTCGCCTCCAAGACACATCTCAGCCTCGCCTTCCAGCAGGAAGTAGACCTCCTCCTGCTCCTGGTTGTGCCATGGAACCTGTCCGCCATCGGCTTCAAGTGTCACGAAGCCCATTGCGAAGTTCGCAGCCTGCACCGGGGAAACTCCGCCTACAATGTTCTGCGTCCTGCGTCTTGCAGGATATGTGCGTCCTTTGATTTCTGAAAGATCTGCAATTGTCATGTTTCACCTTCATTTTAAAAGATTTTAGCGCGTCCGCATTAAAATCTTTTAGCTTTCTTTATATGTATTATGAGGACAGTGCAATCCTCAAGCACTTCATATGTGTGCTCCATCAGAGCATCGAACTGTATCGCCTCTCCCTTCTTCAGCTCATGGTTCTCATATGGCAGATGTGCTACAAGCCTTCCTGAGACAACCCAGCAGATCTCATAGTCATCCTTGTGGATTTCCGGACGTGATGTTCTGCTTCCGGCCTTTCCGGTACCATAGAGGCATCTGATGTTCCCATAGTTGATTTCGGTGAACCTGAAGCCGTTCGAGGAGTGCGTGGATGAATTTATCTTGTGCGCAGAATGGGACTCGGCGAAGTTCAGAAGTTCGGACGGATTCATCCCGAACACGCGCCCGAGCCTGTACAGCGTCTCGAGCTCGGCCGAGCACTGGTTCCTCTCGAGCTTCGATATCACGGCGACGGAGACTCCCGACTTGGTGGACACGTCCTGGATGCTCAGCTTCTCGTTCTTCCGCAGGTCGCGGAGGACCGAGAAATCATACATCGATATTGCCGTCTTTTTCTTTTTCATAAAATTTATAAATACGCTTGCTTTATTTCTTTGACAATATAATTTTATTGTTAATTTATCGTTAAAGAATAATTCTTTTACATGTCAAGTCAAGTCTTTAAAGGAGAAAATATGAAAAAAGAAAACAGGGCATCCGAACTGGTCGCCGAAAAGCTCAAAGCATGCAAGATCATTCCCGTACTGGTAATAAATACCGTTGAGGAAGGCGTTAAAATATGCGAGATCCTCTACAAGGCCGGACTTCCCTCAGCAGAGATCACTTTCAGGACATCGGCCGCCGAGGGCACAATACGTGAAGTGACAAAAAAATTTCCCGACATGACAGCCGGTGCAGGCACGATACTCAACGTCTCCGACCTCGAGAAGGCTGTTGCCGCAGGTGCGAAATTCGCAGTGGCGCCGGGATGCAATCCCAAGATCATGCAGGCCGCTGAAAAGCTCGGAATTCCGTTTTTCCCAGGGGTCTGCACCCCCAGCGATATCGAATGCGCATACGAGAACGGCACAAAGGTAATGAAGTTCTTCCCTGCCGAAGCATCAGGCGGCATAGGCATGCTGAAGGCGCTCATAGGCCCGTACAAGCATCTCGGCATAAAATTCATCCCGCTCGGCGGGATAGACGCTTCAAACGTGAAGAAATATTTTGAGCTGAAGGAGGTCCTGGCAGCAGGAGGATCCTGGATGGTCAAGCAGGAGGATGTAACGGCCGGAAGATGGGAACTCATAGAGAAGAATGTCAGGGAAGCAGCAGAGCTGGTAAAATAAAGTCGTCAGTCGTCGGTCGTCGGAGAATGGGAAGCATAAAATAATATTAATCATAAACATAGAGGTTTAACACATGAAAAAAGTTGCATTGATAACAGGCGGGGCACGCGGAATTGGCTACGGAATCGCCCTTGGA
>JBAQUG010000438.1:0-38370 GCA_049297395.1 Victivallales bacterium
GTTCTTCCCTTCCCCGCGCCCCAACCCTTTCCAAACCTGTTTGCTATCGAGTCTCCGCAGGAAGGCACATGTGTGAGTGGATTAACCACAGAACACACAGATTACACAGAAAAAGCAACCACGAAACACACGAACTACACGAAAAAGTACATGCTTTTAGTGGAGCGCCGGCGTCTCGCCGGCAATTGGAGTAGCTTGCGACATCCTTGGCGCAAAGAGCAATTGCCAATTCTGTTTCTTGCGCTCGGAGATCGCAAACTACGTCAAAAGGTAATTGAGCCTCCGCAGGACGGCGACATATGGGGTGCAGTCAATTAATTCCCCGCAGATTTGTCCTCTCTTAAATCCATGCTATCTTATCCGCCCATATTTTTTTGACATGTCAAAAAAATATTAAAGGAGCGAAAATAATCATGAAGATTTCAAAGAACAAGATATTCATCGGGGACGTACCGGTCAGCGCGATAGCTGAAAAGTACGGTACGCCGACATACGTTTACGACGAGAACAAGATCAGGGAGAACTACCGCAGGGCGCTTGGAGCGTTTTCGAAATACTATCCCGATTTCAGGTTCTTCTACGCCGTGAAGGCCTGCAACAATCCCGCCATCGTCAACATATTGCGCCAGGAAGGAGCCGGGATCGATGCGGCTAGCGTGAATGAGATCCTGCTCGCTAAGAGCGTAGGGCTCAGCGGCGAAGACGTGATGTTCAGCGGAAATTTTCTTTCAGATGATGATATCAAGCGCGGGCTCAAGAGCGGAGTGATCTTTAATCTCGACGATCCTTCTTTGCTTCCGCGCATACTCAAATTCGGAAAACCGAAGATACTTTCGTTCCGTGTGAATCCCGGCTATGGGAAGAGCAATGTCGGTGAATTCGTGACGAACGCCGGGCCCAACGCCAAGTTCGGGGTGCATCCTGATCAGGTCATAGATGCCTACCGTGCCGCGAAGAAGGCGGGCATCACCCGCTTCGGCGCGCACATGATGCCGGGTTCGTGCATCACCGAGCCGGAATATTTCTCGTTCATCACCAATCTCATGATGGACATCATCGGCAAGGTCGGCAAGGAACTAAAAATACATTTTGAATTCATAGATCTCGGAGGAGGGCTCGGGATACCATACCGTCCCGGAGAACAGGGACTGGACATTGAGGAAGCCGCCAAACAGGTTGCAACTGCATTTAAGGCGAAAGTCAGCCAGTACGGACTCAAGCCTCCACGTCTCATGATGGAGCCTGCGCGGTATTTCGTCGGCAACGCCGCGTGGATTGTAGGCAAGGTCCATTCGATCAAGAAATCATACAAGAAGATCATCGGTACCGACATCGGAATGAACACGCTTGCGCGTCCCGCAATGTATGGCGCATACCATCACATATACGTCGACGGGAAGGAGAATGCGAAGAGGGAGAAGGTAGGACTCTGCGGTCAGCTCTGCGAGAATACTGATTTCTGGGTCAAGGAACGCGAACTTCCTGCTTCCATCAAGGAAGGCGATATTGTCGTAGTTGAAAATGCCGGAGCATACGGTTTCGCGATGAGCTACCAGTACAACGGACGCCTGCGTCCGGCCGAAGTGCTTGTCAGCGGAAAGAAGCATTTCCTCATCCGCAGCCGCGAGGAGTTCGAGGACATGGTGCGGAACACTTCAGTGCCGGCGCATCTTAATAAGTAAATATTCACTGAAACATGGTTCAGTGAATATTTACCATTTCAGCTTGATGTTCCGCACGTTATGAATTAAATTACGCCCCAAGTCTTTATTTGGGGAAGTTTTATAATGGGAATTGAAGGGAATTGCTGATGTTCTATCAAAAAATATCCAGAATGTTTTCCACCGATATCGGAATCGATCTTGGGACGGCTACATGCCTAGTCTTTGTCCGCGATAAAGGGATTGTCCTCTGCGAACCTTCAGTTGTCGCCATAATGGAAGGGACGAAGGAAGTTCTCGCCGTCGGGACAGAGGCGAAAAGGATGCTTGGGCGTACTCCCGGCAACATCCGCGCGATACGTCCGATGAAGGACGGTGTTATCGCGGATTTCGAGATCACCGAGGAGATGCTGAGATATTTTATACAGAAAGCCCGCCAGTACGTCCCGAAACGCAGAAGAATCCTGTCACCCCATGTTCTCATAGCTGTCCCGTCGGGAATCACTGAAGTTGAAACCAGGGCTGTCAAGGACAGCGCGCAGAGGGCCGGGGCCGGAGATATCTATCTGATTGAAGAACCCATGGCGGCCGCCATCGGAGTTGGTCTTCCCGTAGCAGAACCTTCAGGAAGCATGATCGTAGATATCGGCGGCGGTACTACTGAAGTTGCCATCATTTCCCTTTCCGGCATTGTCGAATCCAGAAGCGTCCGCGTGGCGGGAGATGAAATGGATGCGGCCATAACCCAGCACATGAAACGCGTATACAACCTGATGATCGGTGAAAGAACTGCTGAAGACATCAAGATCAAGATCGGAAGCGGATATCCGCTGGCCGATGAATCTACCATGGAAGTCAAGGGAAGAGATCTCATCTCAGGCCTTCCCAAGACCATCAAGATAACTTCGCAGGAAGTAAGGGCGGCTCTTCAGGAGCCTCTCACAAGCATCGTTGAAGCTGTCAGAGTGACGCTTGAACGCTGTCCTCCCGAACTTGCGGCGGATCTCATTGACCGCGGCATCATGCTGGCCGGCGGAAGTTCGCAGCTCAGAGGTCTTGACAGGCTGATTTCCGAAGAGACAGGACTTCCTGTATTTGTTTCCGAGGAACCCGCCAAGGCGGTTGCCAACGGAACCGGAGTCGTCCTTCAGGAACTTGAGACCATGACAAGGGCACTGTCTGTTTCAGCTTCCCGCTACCGTTCGACTGAACGATAGGGGCAGTGGATATTCACAAATAAAGTTCCGGCGTCGAATGAAAAACTGGCGTTATATAGTCCTTCTGCTCTTTTTCGCCTCCATTCCGCTTTTTCCCCAGGAGGGAGGGACTGAAGCCAACGCCGTTGGCATTGATGAACTGCTCGTCGTTTCAGGCCTTCAGCCCATGGTCGAATCCACTGCTGAGCTCGTTTCAGCGGGTATGAAAAAATACTCCTCCAGGCTCACCGATGCAGCTTCTGAAAAATATGATAAGACCGTTGACAATTCCTATGAAAAGGGGAAAATATTCTCAGTTTTCAGGAAATCCTTTACTGAAAAGATAAAAAAGCAGGACATTCCTGATATCGTAGAATGGCTTTCGAGCCCACTCGGGAAAAAGATCACCGACATTGAAAGAAAGACACTTACTCCTGAAGTTGCGAGCGGATTCGAAGACTTCATTCCAAAATCACTTTCCCTGAACGAGAACAGGAAAAACCTCGTAAGGGAATTCCTCAAGGAGACTTCCGCCGAGGAAATGAGCGTGAAGATCGCCTGCGAGCCTCTCCGTACGATGATGAAATCCCTTCAAAACAGTCTTCCAGAGGACATGAAAACAGGCAAGAGGAAATTCATGGATGACATGGATGTCCTGGAAAAGGAGGCGCTTCTCCACTACCGTTCCTTCCTTCCTGTCTCAGTGGCGTTCACATACCAGGATCTCACCGATGAAGAATTCTCGCAGATGCTTGATTTCCACGGCACCTCCGCAGGCAGGAATTTCAATTCAGCAGTTCTTGAATCACTTGTGGATTCATTGAATTCCGCAGGCCGGGAATGCGGGAAAGGAATGGCCGAACTGCTGGTGGAAGCCCGGAACAGGGCCGGAGAAACGGCGGCGGAGAAGAGAATCGGCGAGCCGGAGAAACGGAGAAACGGCGAAAAGAATTCTCCTCCTCCAAAGCTAAACCCGGAATTTGTCGTAACCTATCCCGAAGCTGTAAAAAAGTTTTTATTTACACATGACAGCGGCAAATTCATGTGCGTGGGGTTAGGGAGTATTGAGTTTTTCGATGTTCAAACTGGCAAGACTTTGCATGACTTCAAAATAAATGAAGCCATTAACTCGATTACAATTTCAGAGAATGGTTCCCTTCTTGCAGCTGGCATCAATACAGGTCAAGTATGCCTATGGGACTTGAAACTCAAGAAGTTGCTCAAAAGAATAAAAGCCACTAAATGGAGAATAGATGCCGTTGCTATTTCACCTGATGCAACGATGCTGGCCGCCTGTGCAGAAGGCGGCACTGTGCAGGTGTGGGACATTAATTCTGCTGAACTGAAGACAGTTCTGGGAGATAAAGATGATGAGCGGATAGGTGGGTCTCTGGCTTTTTCTGCAGACGGCAGTCTTCTGGCAGCTCTCAGCAGAGACATGTGTTATCTGTACAAGATACAGAAGGGGGAGCTGATTGGCAAGATCGCGGGAGATGGTTTTTGGGATGGACAGGAACAAGTATCATTCTGTCCCGATTCGAATACTGTGGCGATAGTCCTTCCGTTCAAGATCATTTTCTGGGATCCATTGAATAACAGTCCTCCGCGTATTGTCGGATTGCCTGAGACTATTGATCCATTAAAGAAGAAAATGCCCATGGGAGGAGGGCCCATTCCGATGCCTTTCAATGCGCTTTCCAGAGATTGCAGGACAGTTGCGACAGTGCTTGAAAATGGTGACATTGCAGTCTGGAATGTGGAAACAAGATCTATTGATCATATTCTCACTGGTGATGGCCTTAATGGTCCATTCGGAAGTGGGGCAAAGGCAATAACATTCTCACCCAATGGAAAGCTGTTCGGCAGAGGAAACCAAAACGGCAAGATCCAGATCTGGAGGTTGGAGAAATAACTGAGCTGACTGAAAATACAAGAAAAAGCTCATTTACGCACGCTGAAGCTGTGAACTCCAACTTATAAATATTTTCAGTCTGCTGAAAATATTTATTCGGCGTAATAGTTCGGGGCTTCCTTGAGAATCTTGACGTCATGCGGATGTGCTTCCCTGAGTCCTGCCCCAGTAATTCTGACGAACTGGGCCTTTTTCTGGAATTCGGAGATATTTCTGGCACCGCAATATCCAAGAGCGTATCTTAAGCCGCCGGCATATTGGTGGATCACATCCTTGACTTCGCCGCGGAACAGGACAAGTCCTTCGATTCCCTGTGGGACAAGCTGGTTTTCAGTGTCGACTTCGGCCTGTCCGTACCTTTCCCTGCTTCCTTTGCCTTTCTTCATCGCCTCAAGGCTTCCCATTCCCCTGTAGACCACATACATTCTTCCCTGATGCCAGGTCTTTTCGCCGGGGCTTTCATTTGTTCCCGCGAGCCCGGATCCCATCATCACTGTTGAAGCTCCGATAGAAATTGCTTTTGCAACATCTCCGGACTGTTTGATTCCGCCGTCTGCGATGATCGGAATTTCCGTACCGAGCGCCTTGATCACATTGTATATGGCCGTGAGCTGCGGGATTCCCACTCCTGTCACAACCCTTGTCGTGCAGATAGAACCCGGGCCGATGCCGACCTTTACAGCGTCGGCGCCTGCGTCTGCAAGCGCCTTTGCGGCTTCACCTGTAGCTATGTTTCCTGCGATGATGTCGACTTTGTCGCCGTATCTTTTCTTGATCATCCTGACTGTTTCAATGACGCCTTTCGAATGGCCGTGCGCCGTGTCTATGACAATCACATCGACACGGTTCTTTATTAGTGCTTCAGCCCTGGCTTCGTCATATGGTCCGATCGCGGCGGCGACCCTGAGCCTGTGCTCCTTGTCGCGGTTATATATTGGAGTGGTGTTTTCAATGAGTTCCTTGACGTCGTGGAAGCTGTAAAGGCCGATCAGAATGCCTTTTGAGTTTGTGATCGGGAGCTTTCCGACCTTGTTCTTGACCATTATCTTGAAAGCCTGATCCAGGGTAGTGTGTTCCGGGGAGACGATTGTTTTTTTTGACATCACGTCGCGGATCTTGACGTTGTAGTCGGTCAGGAACTTTATATCGCGTGCAGTGATTATGCCTGCGAGTTTTCCATTCCTCTCAACAATAGGAAATCCTGAAAAAGTATACTTCATCTTCTTTTTCATGTTCATGATGTGGGAGATGGTCTGGTCCTGGTAGAAGCATACGGGATCCTCGATGAGCCCATGGAGGTAGGACTTTACCTTCCTGACCTCGTCGGCCTGTCGTTCGATCTCAAGATTCTTGTGTATTACGCCAATTCCCCCGAGAGTCGCCATCGCTATCGCCATCTTGCTTTCGGTGACGGTGTCCATGGCGGCGCTTATGAAAGGTATGTTGAGGTTTATCCTGCGGGAAAGCCTGCTCGAGATTTCGGCGTCGGCGGGAAGGAAATCAGCATAGCAGGTTACGAGGGAAACATCGTCGAAGGTAAGTCCTTCGAGAGGAAAGGATCCCATGAAATCATCCATATGTCTGTTTATCATAAAAACTCCATCTTTGCATCACTTTACTAACGTTTAGCCGTGTAAGATACAGTACTTAGTTTGGTATTGCAAAATTTCTCCGAAAATACTTGATTTTTCGTATGGTTTTTAGTGTTGTTTATGCTATTGTTGTCAATTCATTTTTTACAGCCCGTGGGAACATGTGATTCCCGTAATTCTGGAGATAATTTATGTCAGATGAAAAAAACCTTTTTCCGAATATGCCGGAACCGAAGAAAGACAATTATACAGCTAATGAAATAACAGTTCTTGAAGGCCTTGAGGCGGTGCGTAAACGCCCCAGCATGTACATAGGTGACACCGGCCTCCGCGGACTTCATCATCTCGTCTACGAAGTAGTTGACAACAGCATCGATGAGGCCCTTGCCGGATATGCCAAGGTCGTCGAAGTAGTAATCCATGTCGACAACAGCGTGACGGTCAAGGATGACGGGCGTGGAATTCCGGTCGACATGCACAAGGAGGAGGGCAAACCAGCTGTAGAAGTTGTGCTGACCATACTCCATGCAGGGGGAAAATTCGACAAGAACTCATACAAGGTGTCCGGTGGACTCCATGGCGTCGGCGTGTCCTGTGTGAATGCGCTTAGCGAATGGCTCGAGGTCGAAGTCCACAGGGATGGATACGTCCATAACATCAGGTTTGAAAGAGGCAAGACTGTGAGCCCTCTTGAGAAGATACGTCCCACCAATCTCAGAGGCACGACGGTTTCATTCAAGGCAGACTCTCAGATCTTCTCTGAATCAGTCTATGTCTGGGATATCCTTGCGAACAGACTCAGGGAGCTTGCCTTCCTTAACAGGGGAATCAAGATAAGCCTGAAGGATGAGCGTAATCCGAACGAGGTAAGAAACGAAGTTTTCTGCTACGAGGGTGGAATAGTCGAGTTCATCAAGCATCTCAATGCGAATAAGATTCCCCTGCATCCCAACGTGATCTATTTTACCAGGGCGAAGGACGGAATTGAAGTCGAGCTTGCGATGCAGTACAACGATACCTTCACTGAGACCATTTTCAGCTATACCAACAATATCAATACGATTGAGGGTGGAACTCATCTGTCAGGATTCCAGACAGCGCTTACAAGGACGATAAACAACTACTCGAAAAATCTGCCCCAGTTTAAGAATGAGAAGCCTGTGACCGGAAACGACACGCGTGAAGGTCTTACGGCTGTGATCAGCGTAAAAGTTCCTGAGCCGCAGTTCGAAGGCCAGACCAAGACGAAGCTCGGAAACGGAGAGGTAAAGGGAATAGTGGACTCGGTCGTGACCGATGGACTTTCAGCTTTCCTTGAGCAGAATCCGCAGACCGCCAAGGAAATCATGAACAAGTCCCTTACCGCAGCACGTGCCAGGGAGGCCGCAAAGAAGGCGCGTGAGCTTGTCCAGAGGAAAGGGGTCATGGAAGGCTTCTCCCTTCCGGGAAAACTTTCCGACTGTTCGGAAAAGGATCCTTCAAAATGTGAAATCTATATTGTCGAGGGTGATTCCGCAGGCGGTTCTGCCAAGCAGGGTCGAGACAGCCATTTCCAGGCCGTCCTACCCATCCGAGGCAAACTGATAAATGTCGAGAAGGCGAGGCTTGACAAGATTCTGCAGAACAAGGAAATCCAGTCGCTGATAGCAGCCGTAGGCTGCGGAGTCGGACAGGATGAATTCGACATAGCAAAGGCGAGATACCACCGTGTTGTCATAATGACAGATGCCGACGTTGACGGCTCGCACATCCGTACATTAATCCTGACTTTCATATTCCGACAGATGAAACAGCTCATCGACGCCGGATACGTATACATCGCCAAGCCTCCGCTCTTCAAGGTCAGGAAGCGCAAGAAGGAAAGATATATAGACACTGAGGAACAGCTTGATAAATACCTCATCGAACTCGGTCTTGAAGAGGCGCAGGTGTTCAGGATTCCGGGCATGAAGATGGGTGCCGAAGAGCTTTCAAAGGCAGTTGAATTTGTGAATGCAATACATCAGGTTGCAAGCGGGCTTCAGAGACATGCTATAGATCCTGAAAAGTACTTCAAACTCATGTCCAACGGCAAGTTCCCGGTTGCTAAAATAGTAGTCAGGGAGAATGATGGTACGGCATCTGAAAAATATGTATTTTCAGACAAGGACGAGGCAGAGGAGATCGATGCCGCAGAGAAGAGGCTTGCTCCGCAGAGGGAGGATGATATTTTCTCGCTTGAGCCTGAGATAATCGATGAGGAAGGCAAGATCATCCAGAGCAAACGCGAACTACATCCTAATATCGATGTCATAACGATCTATGAATCCAAGGCGTGCGAGGATATTGCCGCCAACCTCAGCAAATGCGAGTTTGACATCAGCACGGTCTATTCCGGTGAAAAACCTATTTTTGAGATAACGATCGGTGATGAAGGCAGGAAAATACAGCTCAATTCCCTGATACAGCTGTTCGACGAGATAAAGAGGATCGGACGACAGGGGCTTTATATCCAGCGTTACAAGGGTCTTGGCGAAATGAACGCGGAGCAGCTCTGGGAGACGACGATGGATCCCGCCCTCCGCAAGATGATCAGGGTCACTATGGAAGACGCCGTCGAAGCCGAGAGGATTTTCACGCTTCTGATGGGGGACGAAGTTGATCCCCGCAGGGAATATATAGAGAAGCATGCTGCTACGGTCAAGGATCTGGATATCTGAAGGCCTCTACATGCGGATTGCGGCCCGCCTGACCAGGGAAGTTTACAAAACTGGAATATCTCTTACTGGATCCATGCTGTTCCATTGTCGGATCCTGTATTCCCCGGATCTTGGATAAAAAGGAATTTCGGGTGAATATTCTTTAAAGCTTCAAAAAATGGAAAACAAGCTTATATTCTGCAAATAACAGGGAGGATACAGGCATTGTCGAAGACAATCATAGGTCGGTTCAGCAGATACTACAGCAATATCGACAGGCTGTTCATCATACTCCTGTCGATCATATTCCTTGCCATGCTCACCATACTGTTTTTCGTATACAGGAATTTCCAGGCTGAAAAGACAAAGGCTTTCCAGAGCGAGGCATTCTACGCCGGCAAGATATACTCCGAACTCATCCAGTCGCACATAGTAAGGCTCAAGGAGAAGATATACCAGCTGTCGATCGCGCCCTCGGTAATTAATCTTGACGCCACAGGCGAATCAATGATGATAGATCTTTATGATTTCCACAAGGAGAAGGATTTTGTCCGGGCTATTTCATTTGTTTCCTCCGACATGCAGACATTGTTCTCCGTTCCGTGGGATCTGGCAATAGAGACAGACGCTTCAGCGCAGAAGCACCTTCTGAATGTCACAAGGGACAAAAGGCCTGTTGTCAGCAATCCTTTTACCTTGTCGGAGGGTTTCAGGGTGGTCGCCCTGTCGGTTCCTGTTTTCAGGAACGAGGAGTGTGTGGGCTCGATTTCCATGCTTATAGACTTCGACGCCCTTTCAAAGGCATATCTGGGCAAGGTGCAGGTGCGGGGTACTGGAAAGACATGGATGATTGACAGTGATGGCAATGAGATGATGCTTCCCGGCTATTCGGAGAAGATAAGTTCGATTTCGTTGATGACAGAGCTAAGGATTTCACTGCTGAAACAGATGAAGGAGGAAAAGGAGGGCATAACAACCTATCCAATAATGGAGAACAAGGGGGAAGTTGTAAGATATCTTTCATTCAGCGCCATAAACCTTGGCAGAAACCAGTGCTGGTTCGTGTGCATTGATGCTTCAGCCCGGGAGATAAGCGATGCGCTTCCGAGATTTGAATTCCTTGAAACATACTGCCTGTATCCTTCAATAACATTTTTTCTAATGGCGGGATTCCTGATCATCGGATACATCCTTGTGGCAAAACATTATACCGTGCTGCTGCAGAGGCAGCTCATACAGGCCCAGAAGATGGAGACATCTGCGATTTTCGTCAACGGAATAGCCCATGATTTCAACAATATCGTCCAGCTGATGAAAGGGATACCTTTCATTATCCAGGATAGCGACTGCAAGTCTTCGGGGAAAGACATGAAGCTCATAAGCGACCTTACAGAGAGAGCCTCCAAGCTGACAGCCCAGCTTACAAACTTCTATCGGAAGACGGCTGCGCATGAAACGGATATAGATTTCAACAAATGCATTGAAAATACTGCTATTATCCTGCAGAGATTCTTTGATAAGAAGATAATCATCAATATTGAACTTGACGACAAACTGCCGTCGATAAAAGCGTCCGTCTCCCAGATTGAACAGCTCCTCATGAATCTCTCGATCAACGCCAGGGATGCGATGCCGGAAGGTGGAACCCTGTTGATAAGGACTGAACTTATCAAGAGAAACAATGCGGACATCTCTTTAAAGAAACTTCACCAGGTCGACCACATCATCCTAACGGTTTCCGACAATGGCCTGGGAATGTCAATAGATGTGCAGAACCAGATATTTGAACCGTTTTTTACAACAAAGGGATCGAAAGGAACAGGAATAGGGCTTTCTACGGTTATAATAATCGTGGATAACCTCCATGGCAGGATTTTTGTCGAGTCAGAGGAGGGGAAGGGAACCAAGTTCACCATTTATATTCCTGCGGAGAAAATACAGTAATGAAAAAAAACATCAGGAAAAAAGCCAAGGCTCTCGTTATTACGGGATTTGGACTGAACTGCGAGGCGGAGACTTCTGCGGCATTCAGGATATGCGGCGCTGTTCCGGAACAGATACATCTGAATGACCTGCTTTCGGGAAAGCGCAGGATGGATGAATTCCATATCCTCGCCTTTATCGGAGGATTTTCGTTTGGAGACCATCTCGGAGCAGGGACCATCTTTGCAAACAGGATCAAGTTCAGGATCAGGAACCAGCTCGAGAAGTTCGTTTCTGACGGCAAGCTGGTCATCGGAATATGCAACGGATTCCAGACGATTTCCAGACTCGGGCTTGTTCCGGCGCTTGACGGGAAATATTTCTTCCAGCAGGCCGCCCTCGCGCACAACGACAGCGGTACGTTCAGGGATGACTGGATTCATCTCAAGGGCAATCCGAAATGCAAATGTGTTTTCACGAAGGGTATTGAAAAGATGTTCCTTCCAATCAGGCATGGTGAAGGGAAATTTGTTGCCGACGACAATATCCTGAAAAGGATTGAGAAGGAAAATCTTGTGGCTCTCCGCTACTGCGATGAGAAAGGGAATGCCAAATGCAAGTTCCCGCAGAACCCCAACGGATCGCTCAACAGCATTGCCGGAATCTGCGACACGACCGGAAGGATATTCGGACTCATGCCGCATCCCGAAGCATATCTTTCGCCCTTCAATTCACCGTATTGGACGACGGAAAAGCTCAAAGGCAGGCTTCCAAAGGAAGGGCAGGGCGTGGTCATTTTCCGCAACGCAGTCAATTTTGCCTCGGAAAACCTTGTCTGATCGTACAAGTTCAGTAAACTGTTCCATTTACTGAACTTGTACATTGTAAAAGGTTTCTGCCTAACAGTCTGCCTTCAAGCGGGTTATCATGGCAACAGCACATAATTTTCAAAAATAAGGCGCTAGGAGTACCGGCTTCAGCCGGAATCTTTACGAACCAATGGAACCTAGGAAAACATCAGATTTTATTGACAGGCTCGTACATGTCGACGGAATTGATTTTCCGGAGCTTGTGCTGCGTCCCGACAACTTGGAATGCGAACTCGGAAAGGTAAGACTGGAACTTTCATCTGCGGAATTCGTAATGCTGTGGCTTTTCGCCATACGCTGTAAAAATTCCAATCCGCCGCTGAAGGGGAATCACGCACTTCTCGAGGAATTCGTCGCCTTTTCAGAATCTGTTTCCATGGAGATAATGCCGGGAATAGGACATTCTGCGAGATTCGCAGGATTCACCGAAAAGGAGGTTGCTGATACGGCGGATACCCTTTCGGAAAAGATACGGGCAGCGGTGTCTACGGAAAAATGCATTGACTATATAATTCCGGTAAAACCTAATTCCACATTCAGCATCCTTATACCGACGGAGAAAATATTCTGTCCGCGCAACTATTGACTTGAAGGGACCTTCAATCACAATAAAATTATAAAACAGGGAGATGAAGATGACAATTAAAAGAATGCTGTTTGCGGCTGCAATGGTGCTTGGAATCTGTTCCAACGCCGACGTGCAGGTATCAAACCTTTTCAGCGACAATCTTGTCATGCAGAGGGATGTTCCGGCTCCTGTATGGGGCACAGCGGAATCCGGAGAGAAAGTCACGGTGAAGATCGGAAGTTCCGAAGCTTCTGCCGTAGCCGACGGGAAAGGCAGGTGGATGGCAAAGCTTCCTGCGATGAAGATGAATGCCGAGCCGCAGGAGATGACAATCGCAGGCAAGAACACGCTGACAATCAAGAATGTCCTGGTCGGTGATGTCTGGATTTGTTCCGGACAGTCGAACATGGAATGGTCGCTTGGAGGGTGCAACGCCAAGGAGGATGTTGATTCTGCGAATCTCCCGAAAATACGCCGTATAAAGTTCGACCATCGCACTGCGGACAAGCCCGGAAGCGAGGTTTCCAGGAAATGGGACATATGCACTCCGCAGACGGCCCCCGGATTCACCGCGGTGGGATTCTATTTCGCGAGAAAGGTCCAGAAGGAGACAGGCGTGCCGATAGGCCTTCTCGACAATAACTGGGGAGGTACCCGTATCGAACCATGGATTCCTCCATGTGGATTTGAGATGGAAAAGTCTCTTGCCGGCATCGTAACCGATGTCAAGAAACGCGAACAGGCCTACCGGGATGACCTTGTCAAATCCTTGGATCCTCTGGAGAAATGGATTCCCGAGGCGAAGAAGGCGGTAGCCTCTCCCGGTACCGAGATTCCACCTATGCCCAACCTTCCGAAAAGTCCATATGGCGATCCGGGTTTTCCTTCTTCCATCTACAACGGCCAGATATGCCCGATAGTTCCTTTTGCGATAAAGGGTGCGCTCTGGTACCAGGGAGAGTCGAACGGTGGGGAAGGCGACGAATATTATGCTAAAACGAATGCCCTGGTCGGAGGCTGGCGCAAGATATTTGGAGTAGGCGACTTCCCATTCTATTTCGTCCAGCTCGCCAACTTCCAGCAGCCCAATGACAATCCAACCGGTGGCGATGGCTGGGCGCGTCTCCGCATGGCGCAGCTGAAAAGCCTAAAGATACCGAATACTGGCATGGCGGTGGCAATCGAGCTTGCCGATGCAGCAAATCCTGGAGATATCCATCCGAAGAACAAGTTCGATGTCGGCGAGAGATTGGCGCTGTGGGCTCTGGCAAAGGACTATGGCAAAAAGGATATTGTGTACAGTGGACCGCTCTACAAGTCCATGAAGGTTGAGGGCGACAAAATACGCCTGGAATTCGACTCGGCAGGCAGCGGACTGATGATCGGCAAGAAAGAAGGCAGGAATCCGACTGTTGAAGACAAGGGAGCCAAACTCAAACGCTTGGCCGTTGCAGGTGAAGACAGGAAATGGGTGTGGGCCGATGCGGTCATAGATGGAAATACCGTAGTCGTATCAAACCCCGAAGTTTCCAAGCCGGTTGCGGTGCGCTATGCGTTCAGCATGCATCCTGCCGGATGCAACCTCTACAACAAGGAAGGTCTGCCGGCTTCACCGTTCAGAACGGATGAGTGGTGATAAATTTTACGTCTGCAAAATTTATACTTGCGCCTTCACCAGTGCCTGGTCGAAGTCGGCTATGATGTCTTCGATGTTTTCAATGCCGACCGAGATACGCACGAATTCCGGAGTGATTCCCGAGGCCTTCTGCGCTTCGAGGCTCATCTGCTGGTGGCTTGTCGATGCCGGATGCAGGACGAGTGTCTTTGCATCACCTACATTCGCCAGATGGCTTGCGAGTTTCACGGAATCAATGAACTTCATTGCGGCCTTGTGCCCTCCTTTGACGCCGAAACCGAATACCGAACCAAATCCGCCCTTGAGATACTTGGCTGCAATCTTGTGGTACGGATGTTCCGGCAGTCCGGTGTAGCTGACCCAGTCGACAAGCTTGTGCTTCTTCAGATATTCCGCAAGAGCGATTGCGTTCTCGTTGTGCGCCTTGATCCTGAGAGGAAGCGTCTCAATCCCCTGAAGGAAAAGGAAGGAGTTGAAAGGACTCGGGCAGAATCCGATGTTCCTCATTCCCTGCACCCTCGCCTTGATTATATATGCGATATTTCCGGCTCCAGGAACATTCTTGAGCGCGTCCCAGTATACAATCCCGTGATAGCTCTCATCGGGAGTAGTGAATTCAGGGAAACGTCCTGAAGACCAGTCGAATTTTCCACTGTCGATTATTATCCCACCGATCGAAGTACCGTGTCCGCCAATCCATTTTGTGCAGGAATGCACGACGACATCGGCCCCGTGTTCAATAGGCTTGCACAGAATCGGCGCGAAAGTGTTGTCGATGAAGAGGGGAACCCCCTCGGCATGAGCCGCCTTTGAGATTCCTTCGATATCAGGCACATCACCCTTCGGATTGCCGATGGTTTCGGCGTATACGAGCTTGGTGTTTTTCTTTATGGCCTTCTTCACCTTGTCAGGGGTTATGTCGTCGATGAATGTGACTTCAATTCCGAATCTCGGGAAGGTGTAGCGGAAAAGGGTGTCAGTGCCGCCGTAGAGAGATGCGGAGCTGATGATGTGGTCGCCGGCTTGTGCGATATTGGTTATAGCCAGGAAAATGGCGGCCATGCCGCTGGATGTTCCGAGTCCGCCTGTTCCGCCTTCGAGCGCGGCCAGGCGCTTCTCCCAGACATCGGTCGTAGGGTTCATCAGGCGTGTGTAGATGTTCCCGAATTCCTTGAGGGCGAAAAGATTCGCCGCATGTTCGGCCGACTTGAAGACATAGCTCGAAGTCTGGTAAAGAGGAACTGCCCTGGCTCCGGTAGTCGGATCAGGCGTCTGCCCTGCGTGAAGAGTTATTGTTGAATCTCCCTGTTTCTTCATGATATGGATTCCTTTCCTTATTTTAATTGAATAATGCCGTTGTCAGATATCTTTCCGCGGTATCGCAGATTATGACCACGACTTTTTTCCCTGCGTTCTCCGGCCTTGCCGCTACTTTCAAAGCACCGAGTACATTCGCGCCGGAGCTTATTCCACAGAATATGCCTTCAAGCTTAGCGAGTTTCTTTGCAGTGTCAATTGCCTCCTCGTCCTTTATTCTTATTATCTCATCAATGACGTTCCTGTCCAGAATACTGGGTATGAACCCTGCGCCTATCCCCTGGATTGCATGTTTGCCGGCCTTTTCTCCTGAAAGCACTGCGGAACTGTCCGGTTCCACCGCAATTATCCTGACGCCAGGTTTCCTTTCCTTTAGCACAGTACCAACTCCGGTGATGGTTCCGCCAGTCCCGACTCCAGCGACAAAAATATCAACCTGTCCTTCGGTATCGGCCCATATTTCTTCTGCCGTGGTCTTCTTATGGGCATCCGGATTCGCAGGATTGTCAAACTGCGCCGGCATATACGCGCCAGGATGTTCCTTCATGAGTTCCTCGGCTTTTTCGACGGCTCCTGTCATCCCTTTTGCACCGGGAGTAAGGAAAATTTCAGCTCCTAGGTACTCGATCATCATTCTTCTTTCCACCGACATGGTTTCAGGCATTGTGATAATGAGCTTGTAGCCTTTGGCGGCTGCGATCATCGCAAGTCCTAGTCCGGTATTTCCGCTGGTGGGCTCTATTATAAGGCCGCCAGGTTTGAGTTCTCCGGCCTTTTCGGCCGTCTCGATCATGCTCTTTGCAATACGGTCCTTCACGCTGGACATAGGATTGAAGAACTCAAGTTTCGCGTAGATCTCAGCTCCGTTGCCGGGTATGAGGCGGTTAAGCTTCACCAGAGGGGTGTTGCCTACGACCTGTGATATATCCTTATATAACTTCATCAAGTCATTCCTTTGCTGTTTTCAGATTATATATTCCGAAGTGATGCTGTTATGATCTTCAAGAATAGACTGCAATGTTATCTTTTCAGCCGTGCTCTTTAAGGCATTCGCCAGTCTCTTCCAGACATTGATCGTCTGGCATGTCTTTGTCCTGGTGCAGGCCTTCGGATCCGTCACGCAGTCCACAAGATTGAACTCACCCTCGAAGAGCTCTATTACATCGAGAACTGTTATCTCTTCGGGTTTCTTGTTAAGGAAATACCCACCATTGCAACCGCGTGTCGTCCTGACAAGCCCTGCGGTTTTCAAGGGTATCATGATTTGTTCCAAGTAAGGTTCGGAAATATCCTGTTTTCTGGCAATTGACTTGCCTTGGGCGGCCTTGCCATCCCTGTTGTCAATCGCGATCTGCAGCAGTATCCGCAATCCATATCTTGACTTCGTTGAAAGCTTCATAAATCGTATTTCCTTTAAAGTTTATAAGGCTAGTATAGTATTGAGATATTCCTTTGCAAGGAAATTTTTATAAAAAAGTTATTACATTTAGAAGATAAACATATTAAAGAAATTATAATAAGCAACTATTTCTCCACTTTCCTATAATTTCGAGGAGATGTTTTCATCTGTTTTTTGAATGCCCGGGAAAAATTATGTACGTTGCTGAATCCGAGGGACTGCGCTATTTCTGAAATGTTCTGCTTGCTGTAGATGAGCTGTTCGCATGCGATCTGGAGCTTTGCCTGATTGTGGAGTTTCCGGGGACTTATTCCATGCTCTTCCCTGAAGAGCTTCCTGAAATGAGAAACGCTCAGATTGCTGTAAGAGGCGATCTTTTTCAAATCCAGTTCCTTCTCCCCGGACATGCGGATCCTGGACGCGCTTTCCTGTATCTCCATCCATCTTATGTTTTCCACATGGCCTTTCCTGTCATGTTCGGTTATCAGCATTGAAACAAGCTGCGTCATCATCCCTGAAAGAAGCAGATATGATTTTCCACCGCTCCTCTTATGTTCGATGCAAATCTGTTTCATGAGCTGCCTGACGGCCGGTTTGTCTGAGTTATGTATGATCCCGGACATGTTTTTTATGGATGCGTCGTCAACGGCCGGATGCATGAGCCGTTTCCATTGGCTTAAATCAGCCGTCCCGCTGGGAATGTATGCATTCCAGTGGCTTCTCAGAGGATCATATATGAGATCAAAATGGATGTAGATGCAGTTCATCCGCTCGGACGTCCCCCTCATCTCATGGATGGTGTCCGGCGGAATCCAGACAATGTCGTCCACTCCGACCTTGAATGTCTTTTCACCGACGGAGAATATCCCGTATCCGTCGCCTATGTAGACAAGCAGGTAGTCGAGAAGCTTTCTTCCCCTCATGAACCATGGACTGCGCTGGTCGTCTCCGGTCTGCCGTACAAACGGTTTGAGAAGCGAAAGCCTGTTCTTCTCCTCCGCTGTCGGAGGATTTATCATTTGTTCGCCTGGGATTGGTGGAAATCGTGACATGACTGCGTGAAAAGTGGCAGAGAGTTCGAGTGACCAAGTGTCCGAGATTAAATTATATACGAAGAACCAATATTGTTGACAGGATAACCGGATTAACTGGATGGATTTAATTCAAATAAATCATAAAAATCCTGTAATCCTGTCAATATATTTCTAACGTCCTAATATTAATGTCTACAGAACTTGGCAACTCGGTCACTGGGTCGCTTGGCCACTTCTTTTATCTCCTTCTTTCCTGAGTAATAAATTCGCCGCCTGGCGAATTTATAATCGTTTATGATACATATTAATCATCTATGCTAAAGAAAATAACTATGATAATAATATAATATAACTTTAAAATTAAATTATAAAAGATAAAAGGAACCTCTAAAATATTTTAAAGGAGATCTGACATGAGAGAACCCAACTTCGACAATATCCTCAAAGTCCTCGAAAGAAAGAAGCCTTCAAGGCCCACTCTCTTTGAATTCTTCCTGAACAACCCCCTCAACGAGAGGCTGACAGGCGAAAAACTTCCGGACGTTCCTAGCAGCCTCGATTCCAAGAGGCTTAACATGCATGCCTATCACAAGGCCGGATATGATTACGTGACAATCCTCACCGGATTCGGATTCAAGAGACCGGACATACACCGCGAAAAATCAATTTCCCTGAATGAGGGATCCGTAATAAGCGACCGCAAAAGCTATGAAGCATATGCATGGCCAAATCCAGACGAGTCCGATTACTCCGATGTTGACATCCTTTCCAAGGAGCTCCCGAAGGGTATGAAGTTCATTGCCTTTGGTCCCGGCGGCGTCCTTGAAAACCTGATCGCCTTAACCGGGTACGACAACCTCTGTTTCATGCTCCTTGATGATCCGGGGCTTGCACAGGAAATTGTCGACTCCATAGGAAGCCGTCTCGTCAGGCATTATGAAATACTCGCCCAGTTCAAGTCGGTTGGGGCAATGATCTCAAACGACGACTGGGGATTCAAGACCCAGCCGATGCTAAGTCCGGACGACATGAGGAAGTATATCATTCCATGGCACAGGAAAATCGTCCAGACCATCCATAATTCCGGCCGTCCTGCAATCCTCCACTCCTGTGGAAACCTCCAAGAGATAATGGACGACATCATCGACGACATCGGATATGATGCCAAGCATTCCTATGAAGACACGATAACCCCCGTAGAGGAAGCCTACGAGAAATGGGGGAAACGCATCGCCATACTCGGTGGCATCGACGTAGATTTCATCTGCAGGCATACGCCCGATGCGATACGTGAAAGAAGCCGCAAGATGCTCAAGCGTGCTGCCGACAGGGGTGGTTACGCTCTTGGATCGGGAAACAGCATCCCGGAATACGTGCCCCAGGAAAACTATCTGGCGATGATTTCCGCGGCGTTTGAATAAGCGTTTTCTTGACGGCCACCATGTGCGGCTTGCCCGGATGTTTCACCCGCAGGAATCAGCAGATGAAACTGTCCAGCGTCTCAAGCATATATGCGGGCAGATTTATGATTTTACCTATTGCAGCCACTTCGATCTCCTGGTAGGGCGCAAGAGTTACAAGAATTCCGGTTTTTACATTATATTGCGACATGTAGTCAAGCATTCCCCTTATGTGTTTTCTGTCAAACTTAAGGGAAGCTTTGCATTCAACAGGCGTTGGAATATCCTTTTTCTTGACTATGAAATCTATTTCGCAGCCTGATGAATATTTCTTCCATCCTGCCACTTTTTCACTGAATCGGCTGATATCAATAGCGCATTGATTCTCAAGCGCCCCTCCCAGAGGAATGCGTGAGGCAGGTGACAGCGTCCTGATTACACTGATGGAAGGCCAGGCCGACTCACGAAATCTGCGGAGGATGCCTGTATCAAACATATAACGCTTTGGCAGATAACTGTGATTCGCCTCGGGACCCGGTCCCTTCTGTTCCGCCTTGATCAGAAGATGCCAGGATTCCAGACGGGAAAAAACATCGTTTATCCTGGCATTCTGCGGAGTGGACGGGGACTGGATTATCGATGTGTTTTTCGAAGGGGATCCTACAAAGTTTGCTACGCTTTTAAAGCATGATTTGACAATCGCTATGTCCTCCTCGCCGAAAATCCTCACAAAATCGCTTTCGTAATCGGCAATCAGCTGATCCAGCATCGGCTCAAAATCCTTTCCATCGGCATGTGCCATCGCAATTTCCGGAAGCCCCCCGGTAATCAGGAACAAATCATACAATTCAAGGAGATACTGATGATGCGCGGATGAAATGTCAGTCTTGCCTTTGCAAATCCCATCAGCGGCATCCGTTTTCCCAAGAGCCCTCAGGAATTCTGAGAAACTGAATGGCCACAGGGTGATCTTATTGACACGTCCGACAGGATATCTGACATTATCCCTGAAAAGTCTTGAAAGGGTTGAACCTGTCAAAATTACTGTCGAGTTCCGCCATTCCTCTTTCATGAATCTGACAAAATGACCAAGCTTTCTGCTTTCCTGAGCTTCGTCAATGAAAAGAATCTGCCCGGAATCGCCATCAAAACCTATTCTGTCTCTGAGTAATTGGCTGAAATCGTCAAACTCTTCGCAGGTGTCTATGAGACTCCTTAGAAGAGTGTCTTTTTCAAGATTTAATGAAAAATGTTTTCGGTTGCATTTTTCAAGAGCATGACGGACAAGAGATGATTTGCCAACCTGGCGGACACCTTCTACGAGCAGAACATTTTTATTAGGAGAACTGTTAACAATGAACTCATGGATTTTTGAATCTAACGACCTTTGGATATACATAAATAGTCCTTTCTATAAATAGATATTATATAGAATAGGCCATTTATATATAAGATTCAAGTATTAATTGGTAAAATCCAAGAAGGTCCCTTTTCGATCACAGCGCGGATTATGGAAGAAGTCAAAACTTCGGGACTGAAATTCTTCTCAACCGATTTCCCTTGAAGTCGCCCCTTATAACCTTTGCTCCTCACCGTTTCCGGACTATCTTACACGCATCATGAAATCAAAAATCCTATCAGATTCTGTCCTATTGAAAAAATCCTGCCACCCATTAAATTTGTACCTTTAAATCACTACAGAGGTACAAACTTAATGAAACAGTCCTTGAAAGACAAGCTTGCGTCCCAGATAACGATATTCGATGGAGCGATGGGCACGGAGATTTACAAGAAGAACTTCTTTGTAAACACCTGCTTCGACGAACTCTGCCTTTCCGCCCCGAAGGTGATCAGCCAGATCCACAAGGAATATTCTGACGCCGGAGCAGATGTGCTCACTACCAATACGTATGGAGCCAACTTCAATAAGCTCTCCCGTTTCGGCCTTGGAGACAAGGTCAGGGACATAAACAGAGCCGCCGTGAAGCTCGCACGCGAAAGCGGAGATGAAAACACCCTGATAGCAGGTTCCGTAGGACCGATCGGAAAAGTCCTCCATCATGACAAGCATTCCGAACATCACATGATCGAGATGCTTGCCGAACAGATAGCTGTTCTCGAGGAATCAGGCGCCGACTTCATAATTTTTGAGACCCTGCCTTCAGTTGCCGATGCTCATTTAGCCTTCATGGCTGTAGGCAAAAGCACAAAGATTCCATATGTCATGAGTTTCGCCCTGGAAGAAAACGCTGAAACCATCAAAGGTGAACCTCTCCAGAGCCTGTTGAACGTTTTCAAGGACGGAGGAAGGAAGCCTGTCGCGATAGGCCTCAACTGCGGAGGAGGTCCCGAAGGAATCCTTTCATCCGTTGAAAAGCTCATCCATCTGACGGAGCTGCCAATTGTCGTCCAGCCGAACGCCGGTCTCCCGAAGAATGTCGAAGGCCGCATGATCTACATGGCCAGCCCTGAATATTTCACGACTTACGCGGTACGTTTTGTGAACCTAGGCGTCCGCGGCGTAGGAGGCTGCTGTGGAACGAGCCCGGATCACATCAGGGATATTGCAAGAAGCATCCGCCCGCTTGCGAAAACCGCAAAAATAGAGATGATAACCGTCAAAGATGATGAAGAGCATCTCCAGGATCCTGTGCCGATGGCTCAGAAGTCCAGGCTGGCTGCGAAATTCGCAGAAGGCGGTTGGATTACGACCGTTGAAATCGTCCCTCCGAAGGGATATGACCTCGAAAGTACGATTGAAAAGTCAAAACAGTGCAGGGATGCCGGTATAGATGCTATAAACATTCCAGACGGACCGCGTGCGAGCTCGAGGATTTCCCCTATCGTTACCGCCGCCAAGATCCAGGAGCTTGCAGGAATAGAGACCATCCTCCATTTCTGCTGCCGCGACCGCAACCTCATAGGAATGCAGTCGGATCTCCTCGGCTGTGCCGCGCTCAAGATAAACAATATACTTTTCATCACGGGAGATCCGCCGAAGCTCGGGGATTATCCATTTGCATCCGGAGTTTTCGATGTCGACTCGATAGGGATGGCGACAATCCAGAGCAGGCTTAACCGAGGCGTCGACATTGGCGGAAATTCAATCAAGGAGCCCACGAAGGCCCTCATCGGTGTCGGTGCCGATCCCAATGCCATCGATATTGAACGCGAAATCCGCAGGATCCGAGACAAGGCTGCGGCGGGCGCCGAATTCATTATCACTCAGCCTGTCTTTGCCGTGGAGCCGCTGATCAAGTTCATCGAGAAGATCAGTGATTTGAAAATCCCAGTCATCGCCGGTATCTGGCCCCTTTCAAGCTTCCGCAATGCGGAATTCATGAAGAACGAAGTTCCCGGTGTCGTTGTTCCAGACTCAATCATGGAGCGCATGGCGAAGGCGAAGACTAAAGAGGAACAGAGGTTCGAAGGAATTTGCATTGCGAAGGAATCGATCGAAAAGATACGCGGCTACATCCGTGGCATCCAGGTAAGCGCCCCCTTCGGCAACGTCCAGACCGCGATCGAGGTGACCAGGTAACTTAAAATTTTCCTTTGGACAAAGGAAAATTTATAAAGGAGACATCCCATGAATCTTTCTAATGCCATCAAGAACCGACGTTCCATACGCAGATACAAGCAAAAGCCTGTGGACGAAAAACTTCTCATCGAACTTATAGATTCTGCGAGACTCGCACCCAGCGGCGGAAACATGCAGCAGATCCGCTATGTAATCGTGAAAACACCCGAGATCGTAAAGAAAATATTTTCCCTTACCGGCTGGGGTGGACATGTCCGCCCGAAAAGAAGTCCTGAATGGGGGAAAGATGCGCCTCTGGCGTTTATCGCAGTTATCGCCTCCGCGGAGAACGTCGCTGGCCGCAAGATCGTCTATGCCGACGCAGGAGCCGCAATACAGAATATGCTTCTGAAAGCCGTAGAACTAGGACTTGGCACCTGTTGGATAGGCAATTTCAAGGAGGAGAACGTATCTCCAATACTAGGACTCACGCCTGAAATGAAGACAATGTATCTCGTGGCTGTCGGCTATCCCGATGAAACACCTGTCCAAGAAGACATCGATACCGGAACCCCGACTAAATATTTCCTGGACGATAAGGACGTCATCCACGTCCCTAAATTCAAGGTGGACGCGATCACTATATTGAAATGATCTTTAACCACAGAACACACAGACTACACAGAAAAACATTAACCACGAAACACACGAATTACACGAAAAAGACATTGTTAAGGTTCTGCTTCGCAAAAACTTAACAATATTTTGTAAAATAGAAGTGCGGAAAAATAAGAAATTGGAGGACAGTATTAGGAAATAAATTTTGCGTCCGCAAAATTTATATGTAGATCATCTTCTTGGTCATGCCGCCGTCAACTACGAAATTCTGGGCTGTTGTGAATCCAGCTTTTTCTGAAATAAGAAACGCAGCCATTTCGGCAATGTCCTCGGGTTTTCCGACACGTCCCGCAGGATGCTGGTCATGGTCGGCCTGTGTTAGTTCGGTCTTCCGCCTGTTCTTCTTCTTGAGCATGTCTCCGGTGATGATCCATCCAGGGCTTATGCAGTTGACCCGGACTTTGCCGCTGAGGCTGTTTGCCAGCGCATGAGTAAGCGCGATAATTCCACCTTTGGAAGAGGAGTAGGCTTCGTTGCAGGCTTCTGACTGCAGTGCTCGCGTCGAAGAAATATTTACTATCGCGCCGCGAGACTCCTTCAGATGGGGAATCGAATGCTTGGCCATTATGAATGAGCCAGTGAGATTTACTCCGATTATCCTGTTCCACTGTTCAATGCTTAGTTCTTCAGGCGGCACTGTGCCAGGGTATGGGATTCCGGCATTGTTGATCAGTGCGTAAAGACTGCCGAAGTATCCTATGGTCTTGTCAACGGCATTCTTGCCTTCGGCCTCGATGGAGATGTCAGTCCTGACAAATCTCAACTCGCCAAGATCCTTGTATTCATCCAGAGTTTCAAGCCCGGCCTCCTCGTCCAAGTCGACCATCACGACTTTCATCCCGAGTCCGAGGAAATGCCTTGTGATGCCCTTTCCTATTCCCTGTGCCCCACCGGTGACGATGGCGACTTTCCCTTTTAAATCATACATTGTTTTTTCTCTTGCCTTTTCTAATCTCTTTAACAGCCGTATGAATAGGAACGGGAGCTGATTTTTCTTTTTTAGCTTCATCATAAGCTTTTATATCATCCCAAAAAACATTCCTGGCTCCATGGATTACTGCGATAATATCAATTTGGTCAGGTTTGATGTAATAAATGATGCGATAAGGGTTTTCTATTATCTCCCTTATTTGCCCAAGCTCGTATTCGGGAACAGTATGTCCGGACAATGGAAAAGCGGCAATCTGCTGGGATCTCCGAGTAATTCGATCAATCATTCGGAGGGCATATTCCGGAGAGTCTTGGGATATATAAGAATAAATGCCGTCAAGATGTCCTTCTGCCGTACTTGTCCAATGGACTTTCATTTAGGCAAACCGTATTTCTTGCGAATCTCTGCCACATTCCTGGTCTTTCCGACTTTGCTGTCAGCAAGACCACGCTCAATCGCTTCACGTACATATATTTCATGCATGAGGTCATCCCAAGTTGCCGTTTCCGGCAATTTGTCAATAAGCTCATGAGCCTTTTCCCTAATCATGGTCGCTGGCATTATAATCTCCTGTTGTTAAAAAACGGCCTAATATAACATTATAGGGAAGTTCCTTCAAATATCCGAATTTTATCTTTTGCGAATTGTGAAATTCGCACTTGGAGTGCGGCAATTTACCGTGTCGGTCGTAGCCTCCTGGTGAAGACTGATTGGCGCTTTTAACGATGGAATTTATTCCGTCTCAACTAAATGCCGCGAAATAAATTTCGCGAATCAAGGCGGTAACAAGTTCCCGCACTCCACGGAGCGTTGTCACGCTCGTAAATCAAAACATGAAGTTAGAAGCTCCTGGTAGCCTAATTCAACAGGCAAGATCATAGTCATACGGCGTGACAAGTCCCTGTGTTACATCCATTTCATTCACACAGACATGATATTTCCGAAACGGACTATAGTTTGAGCCGAGTCCGCAGGACGAGTGCGAATCCACCTCGTTCCTCTTTTCCGGCCAGGATTGTTTACTGTAATTAAGAATGCCGGCAGGTTGCCAGCGATCCTGAAATACAAATTTCCATCAGTCATTATTTTTTCCGTTCCGGAAAAAATTACGGCATCAAATCCCTGATTACTATTTCGCCGGGCTTTGTGCACATGCCCGGCCAGATCTTGCGCCCGGGATAGATGCTCGTGTGGATTCCGGTGTGGACGTTGTCGCCCATGATGACACCGAGTTTCCGGCGTCCGGTGTCGACAAGCTTTCCATCGAGCATGGACTTGTGGTTTTTGCCGTCATGGCGGAAATTAGCGGTTATTGTTCCAGCTCCGAGATTGGTCCCGGATCCGATTATGGAATCGCCGATATAGCTGAGATGGCCAGCGCTGACTTTGTCCATCAGGATGGAATTCTTCACTTCCACAGCCTGTCCGACATGGCACTTGTTGCCGACAAGCGTGTTTCCGCGGAAGTAACAGTTGGGACCGATCTTGCAGTCTTCTCCGAATACGACATTTCCTTCAATGTAGACGCCTGGAAGAATGACAGTTCCTTTGCCTACGATGACTTGCCCGTTGACCGTGACTCCCTCCATTATTTCGCCATTGACGACGCTTTTATCCAGTGAGCCGATTATATCCTCGTTTATTGCGAGGAGATGCCATGGGGCCCTGACCAGGAGCGACTTCGAATCTGCGGCAATCCACTCCGCATCTTCAGGAACTTCAGAGCTTTTGCCAAGCCACATCACTATTTCCTTCCTGTCGCCGCTGTATACTACAATATCCTTTTTGACAGAACATATTTCCCCTACAAGATCTTCGGAGGGCCAGAAGTCCTCAAGCGCTGACAAGATCCGTCCGTCGTTATCTCCTTCCTTCTTCTGTTTGAGCGCCCTTGAAAGCCGTTTGCCGAGTTCGGATCCGAGAGTGGAAGTGCCTACGGGGCACCCGAAGATCTTACGGGTGCATGTCAGAGGATGCAGGAGTTCGGTTTTCCCTGAAAGGATGATATTGAGTTTCATTTTTCAGCATAGCTCCTTTTCAATTGCAGATTTCAGTTTTAAAGTCCAGCTGTCGACATCCTTCTTGTCATGGGCCTCCAGAAGCACCCTTATCTTATTCTCTGTTCCTGAATAACGGACGACTAGCCTGCCAAAGCTTCCAAGGGATTTCTCACACTCAGACACAGTCTTTTTCAGCAACGGCAGGTTTTCCAGCGGGATCTTATCCTTAACCTTGATGCTGGTCAGGATCTGCGGGTATTCCTCCATGAATCCGGCGAGCTCGGTAATGGATTTGCCTTTGTCCATCATGAGTTTGAGGACATGGAGGGCGGTGATTATCCCGTCGCCGGTGGTCACGTAGTCCATGAATATCACATGACCTGACTGCTCCCCTCCGATATTGAAACCCTCGCTCCTCATCCTTTCGACGACGTATCTGTCTCCGACATCGGTGACGATCACGTTTATTCCAGCGGATTCCATTGCCCTGATGAAGCCGAGATTGCTCATTGAAGTTACAACGACCGTGTTCTTTGCAAGTCTTCCTCTCTCCTTGAATTCAAGTGCGCATAGGCCGATTATACGGTCGCCGTTGATGACTCGGCCCTTTGAATCGCAGAAGATGACCCTGTCTCCATCCCCGTCCAATGCGATTCCAAGATCGGCACCGT
Organism: Victivallales bacterium; assembly: GCA_049297395.1. Lineage (GTDB taxonomy): Bacteria > Verrucomicrobiota > Lentisphaeria > Victivallales > GWF2-50-93 > GWF2-50-93. The sequence goes on from JBAQUG010000438.1 coordinate 26,986, forward strand.
TCTGGACAACGAGCTTTGAAAGGTTTTCGGTGTGTGTCGCGCCGCAGTCTTTGTTGATGTTGTAGCCGTCGGGATCCGCTCCGACTTTGATTACTTCCGCTCCTAACTCCCGGAAAATGATGGGAGCTATGAAATAGCCGGCGCCGTTTGCGCAATCGAGCACTATTTTCAACCCTTTAAGGCTGTGGTTCTTGATAGAACTCTTTGCGAATTCGATGTAGCGGCCCCTGGCGTCTTCTATACGGTGTGCCTTGCCAAGCAGTTCGGTACCGATGTGCGCGCTGTTTATTTCACCTCCGAGAACATATTTCTCAATTTCATTTTCAATATCGTCAGGGAGCTTGAACCCGGCGGCATCGAATATCTTGATCCCGTTGTCGTCGGACGGATTATGCGATGCCGTGATCATGATCCCGCAGGTGGCGCAGAATGATTTTGTAAGGTGTGCTACGGCTGGTGTCGGCATCGGGCCTACCAGGTAAACGTCCATCCCCATGCTCACGATCCCGCTTGTCAGGGCTGATTCAAGCATATATCCGGAAAGCCTGGTGTCCTTCCCGACTACGGCCCTTGAAAACCCGTGTCCTTCCGCCTTGAAGACATGTGCTATTGCCTTGCCGACCTGCAGCGCTATTTCAGGAGTTATGGGATAGGTGTTCGCCTTTCCACGGATTCCATCTGTGCCAAATAGTTTTCTCATGTTGATTCTCCGGAGTTGAAAGAAGCATAAGATAGCATTTTATGGAGGATATTTCATCACGAAGTCAAAATTTTCCTGTGGATGCAGGAAAATTTACAATTGAAGTTTATTCCTGGAAGCCCCATGACAAAAGATTATCTTTCTTCTTGATGAGGCCCCGGACCTGATTTCCACGGCGGATTTCGGTATTCCAAGGGACTTGCCTAGGAAACGGCACAGTTCCGCGTTGGCCTTTCCGTCCTCCGGAGGAGCAGCTATCTTGATCTTGAGCGAACCGCCATGGATGCCGGCGAACGAGGTTTTTGACGCTTTCGGCTGGATCCAGCAGTCGATGGAAATGCCGTCCTCGCATACCCTAATTGTCTTTTCGAGATCGGCAGATTCCATAACGATAATCTCTTTCTTATGTCATCATTGCATTAAACTCGAAGCACGAAATTCTAAATCCGAAACAAATTTAAATAATCAAAATATCAATACAATGTTTCAAACATTTGAAATTCAAGATTGTTTCGGATTTCGATATTCGGATTTCGGATTCTGATGCGGACAATGTCCGCATCAGAAAAGTCCCTTGATGAGTCTTGGCACTATGAACCAGTAGATGGTGCAGTTGCCCGGGTAGAGCTCGGACCAGGATTCGATCTCGGCTCCGAGGCACACTAGGGCGCATGTGGGGAATTCTATTCCGTTATCCATGGTCTTGAGTTCCCTGAAGCAGAGTTTCTTCGCTGCCTCCTCTATCGCGGGATTGTGCCCTATTACCATCGCTGTTTCAATCTTGTCGTCAAGCCCCTGCAGGATCTTGATGATCTCGACCGGGCTGTTCTCATAGATCGAATCGCTGTATCTTATGCCAACCTTGTATCTGCAGGCTTTTGCAAGAAGCTCGGACGTTTCCTTTGCGCGTATTGCGGGTGAGGAAATAATGATTGATGGGACTTTTTTTGTCTTGAGGAGGAATTTCCCTATCAGAGGAGCGTCGCTTTTGCCCCGTACTGCAAGAGGCCTGTCAAAATCCGAGACATTTTCCTCCCAGTCCGACTTGGCATGGCGCATGAGGAGGATTGTCTTGACAACCTTATCCTCGTTATTTTTCTTTTTTCTGTTCAAAATACTTTTTCACTCCGCTGATTGAGACTATTTCCCCGAAATAAATCCTGTGGTAGTCCTTGTCCGGATAATTTTTTTCTATGGATGCGTCAAGGAAATTCCCGGGCTTGAAATCGTCATAATACATCTTGGAACATTCGATTATGAGTTCTGCCTCGTCAAATCCCGGGGCGTCAATCTTGCTGGAGGGGATTGGGGTTATGCCTGATTCCCTTATCTTGTCTATGTCCCTGCCGGATTTCGTGCCGCAGAAGTTCAGCGCCTTCCTGTACTCTTCTCCGAAGGCTGAGAGGGTGAATGAATTGTACTTTTCCATGAAGCCGTAGGTATGTCTGCCAGGCCTTACGACGACCATTGCGAAAGGCTTCTTCCACATCACTCCGAAACTCCCCCAGGCTACGGTCATCGTGTTGTAGAGTCCGTCCTTTGCATTCCCGGAGGTCAGGAGGAACCAGTCGGTCTCCCATGATTTCAAGACGGACAGGGAAAACTTGTCAAAAGGTATTTCAACGCGCTTCATTGTTTTATTCCCGGCATTAATTTGTTAGAAAATATAAGTCGCTGAAAATATTTCAAGGAGTTGTATAAAATACTTTGCCATCTTTATTATAAAAATCTAGGATAAAATTTTATGCGCGTCATCGGAATAGATTACGGAACCGTCAGGACTGGAATCGCGATCAGCGATCCCACCGGAACCTTCGCACAGCCTGCGGGCTTCATCAGATGCGACGGCATTTCGCTGGAAGAGCTCGCCGTGCAGATACAGCGGAAGATCGATGAAGTCAAGGCTGAGAAAATCGTCATCGGACTTCCGAAGCATATGAGCGGTGACGAGGGGACCCACGCCCCGAAGGTCAGGGAGCTTGCCGCAATCCTCGAGGAGAAGACAAAATTGAAAATCAAGCTCCTTGATGAAAGGCTCTCCAGCATTTCCGCTGAAAAATATCTCATCGAAGGCAATGTCTCCAGGGAAAAACGCAAGCAGAAGATCGACTCGGTCGCGGCCTGCATCATACTTCAGAATTTCCTCGACAGCCTGGTAAATATTCACTGAATGTCATGGTTCAGTGAATCTTTACAATTACAGGCAGCTGCCGCCGCCGGGCAGTCTTCTCCGGAGGAACCCCGTCCGCTTTTCCATGGGCAGTGAGAGCCTGGCCATAATCATGGACAATTCCATCTTGGCGAAGTCCGGTCTGGCGTCAGCCTTATGCGCCCCGTTTTTTTGATTTGGAACGGTTTTCTTTTTCAATTTTTACCTTCAGGGTCTTTTCAAGGATTGACAATACCGCCAGATCCTTGTCTTGTCCGGCCAGCTTCTTGCTTTTTATGATATCCTCAAGAGAAGCAATATTCAAACTATAACAGCTGTCAAAGGAAACCTTGCTGCTTCTTTTCATCAGGTCAGTCTTACTTTTTTAAGGTTTGCTCATACCTTGTTTTGCAGGCAAATCGATCAAGTATGACGGTTTCGCCGAAACCGCCATACTTCGGTAAAAACGATACAAGCCCAAGTAAGATTGACGCATTACGTTGCGGGGCAAACTGATTGGTCAATCCCACAGACGCCTCTTGAATTCCCTTTGACGGGTTATATCTTTCCATTGTTCTGGCCGCGTGTTTACGTATATGTAAATGAAAGGATTCTGGAAATGCAGGCTTATAATGAAGTTTCAGATGAATTCCTGTCAAAACAACGCCTTCTTGTGATCTCCCCTCATGCCGATGACGAATCTTTCGGCTGTGCCGGAACAATTGCAAAAATCAAGAAACTCGGAGGGGAGGCATACGTCCTTGTAATGAGTGTCGGAGACTTGAAGCTGTACGACGGCAAGAAGGATGTCGTCAAGGGCTCCACCCGCGAGGAGGAGTTCGCGGCTGTCGCAAAACATCTTAATCTGGACGGCTATGATATCTGGTACAAGGATCCGGAGACGCATCTGAGGCTTGACAAGATTCCGCAGAGGGACCTGATAAACGTGATTGAAAAGGAAAGCAAGGTTTCGCTCGACAGGATCAATCCGACGATGGTCGCTCTCCCGGCCATTTCCTACAACCAGGACCATGTTGCTACATTCACGGCCGGTTTTACTGCATGCCGTCCGCATGATCCGAAGGTCAAGGCTTTTCCAAGGGTCGTCCTGAGCTATGACAACCAGACGCTGTTCTGGAATACGGACTATGACAAGTTCCATCCGAACCTTTATGTCGATATAAGCGAATTCCTTGATACAAAACTGAAGGCTTTGAGCCTTCACAAATCGCAGCTCAGGCATTCGCCGCACCACTGTAGCATTGAGAACATGGAATATCTGGCAAGGACAAGGGGGCATGAGATTTCCGTAAAGGCGGCGGAGGCCTTTGTATGCCACAGGATAGTATTTTAATTGCATGGAAAATTCAATTTTAATTCCACAGGCAGGATGCCTGTGTTACATTTTAATAAAAAAAGGTTGAAGTCAAACATAAAATGAGTAAGAAAATCAAGTGCGCCATAATCGGATGCGGAGTTATCGCGCCGTCACACGCCGAGGGTTATGCTGGAATCAAGGATGTTGAAATCGTCTGGGCCTGCGACTTGGTCAAGGACAAGGCCGACAATCTAGCCGTCAAATACAAGATTCCGAAGACCACCGTCGATTTCAGGGAAGTCCTGGCAGATCCGGATCTGGACTGCATTTCCATATGCACGGATCATGCGAGCCATTCGATGATTGCCGTGGAAGCTTTCAAGAAAGGGAAACATGTGCTATGTGAAAAGGCACTTGCATCCACGCATCAGGGTCTTGAAAACATGATGGTAGCCTATAAAAAGCACAAGGATCTTGTTTTTTCAGGCGTTTTCCAGAACAGATACAACAAGGTCTACCAGCTGATGAGGAAACTTCTTGCTGACAGTTCCCTGGGGATACTGCTGACAGCCGACCTCCAGTTCCGATGCTACAGGTCAAACGAATATTATGATTCCGACGAGTGGAGGGGCACCTGGTCTAAGGAGGGTGGCTCGCTACTGATCAACCAGGCGATCCATGCGGTTGATCTTCTGGGCTGGATGACCGGCGGCGTGAAATACCTTTCCGGGACATATTCGAATCTCACGCACGGGGAGCATATTGAGACAGAAGATACTGCTGTCGCCACACTGCGTTACAAAAACGGCGCACTCGGAACAATCTCTGCGACTTCGTCAAGCAAGATAGAATGGGACATGGCATACTCCTTCAACGGATCAAAGGGGTCGATCGAACTGAGAAACGGGGAGATCCAGAAGACGGACCTTGAAGACAAGGCCCTCTCGGATACAATTAGTTCCGAAGTCCAGAAGATAAAGGATGAAGCAAAGGTTGAAGGTACAGGCAAGTCCTACTACGGACCGAGCCACAGCTGCCAGATAGCCGACTTCGTTGAGGCCATTCGTACTGGAAGAGAACCTTTTATTACAGGAGAGTCCGCAAGGCACACAGTGGACATGGTTCTGGGAATCTATCAGTCGCACCGCGATAAAAAATGGGTAAAAATATAGATGTTGCTCATTGTCCCCCGTTACAAACTATGGTATACGTTCCCACCTCTTGGAGCGCTTTATATAGCCGCAGTGATTAAAAGAAGTGGAGTGAGCGTTTCTCTTCTGGATTCAAATGAATATTCCGAAAAGGATTTTTATTCCAGGCTTGACTCCGAGATCATGGACCATCCCGAAGTTGGCATAACTGCAAACGTCTCCCTTGCTTCATCCGCGCATAGCATTGCAAAATACATACGCGGGAAATATCCGGACAGGAAAATCATCTGGGGAGGACCGTATTCCACTGCCGAATACGAAAGACTCATTCCGGAAAGTGCGGATATCGTCGTTCTTGGTGAAGGGGAGACGCAGACGGCCGGCATTGTCGAAGGGAAGAATCTTCAGGACATTCCAGGCATAGCCTGGTACGATGGAAACCGGATAAAGGTCAATGAAAGGCCTCCATTCATAGAGGATCTTGACAAACTTCCATTCCCGGCATGGGAGATGATCAATCCTGAATCGTATGTTTCACCTGGAAGAAAGCCGTCATTCTCAATGATCACCCAGAGGGGCTGCCCGTTCAAATGCATAAACTGCTCCACGTTCATGCAGGGAAACACATTCCGTTCGAGAAGCCCTGAGAACGTAGCCGACGAACTTGAAATGCTGGTAAAAAAATACAATTGCAGGGAAATGCATATCTTCGACGACAATTTCACGCTCAAACCAGACAGGACCAAGAAAATATGCTCTGAAATAATCAGGAGGGGGCTGAACAAGCATGTCCGCTTTGTCCTTACCAGCGGAATAAGGGCCGACATCATAGATGAAGAAATGTTCGACCTGATGAAGGAGGCGGGCGTCTATTTTATTAACGTGGCGGTGGAATCAGGAGATCAGGAGGTAATTGACAAGATCGGGAAGGGTCTTGACTTGAAGAAGGTCCCTGTCATTCTCAACACTTTGGGAAAAAAAGGTTTCAGGATAGGGCTGTTCTTCATGATGGGTTTTCCATTTGAATCAAAGGAGTCCATGAAGAAGACTGCGGATTTCGCAGCTTCCCTTCCGGGACATCACGCCCATTTCTTCATTGTGACTCCGTTCCCCGGGACAAAGCTCTATGAGATGGCAAAAGATGTCTACAAGCCTCTCGACAAATATGAAAAAGTGACATTGAACTTCTATGATGAGAAGATCAGGTACGCCGCCCCGGAATTCACCAGCGAGGATCTGGAGGGCATCCATAGATACGCCTACAGGAAGTTCTATTTAAATCCTGGAAGATTGTTTGGAATTGCAAAAGCCATGCTCAGGGACGGTGGATGGTATTACGATATCGGGTTCCTGTTGAAAAACTTCTATAACATCCTGTTTTTCGGCGGGCACAGATGATAAAATCCGTCTTGAAATCACGCATCGTCGAGATCTTTTTCGGAACAGGAATTCCGATGGTCGGATTCGTATGCGCTGTCAAGAGCGCCGGCGGCTTGATCGATATCTGCTGGTTCTATCCTCTTTTGTTTTTGACAGGATGGCACATTATAACCGTCAACGATATCTGCTTCGACAGGAGCAGTTTCAGATTCTCAATGAAATATATCCCCTCTCTTGTGTTTGTCCCTCTTATCCTTGCCGGCGTCATCTTCCTGAAACCTGCATTTATAATTATCCTGTTCCTGATAATACTGAACTGGGACATCTATTCCTCCTATGGGAAATACAACTGGCTGACAGGGCTTTTCCACAATTTCACAGGAGGAATACTTCATTTTCTCGTCGGAGTCGCAGCGGCTGGAGGAATGGATTTGTTTGCATATTACGCACCGGCGCTTTTTTTCGGGTTCGCTATGCTTTCAGGGGCGATTCATCATGACGCAGGCCACTTGTCCGAAGATTCATGCCGGAAATATAAGACAGGCGCCGTTGTCTTCGGAGATTTCAGCTGGTGGAGGCTTGGTGTAATCCCCATGCTTGCCGGAATAATATTCCTGCTTATCACCAAGGACATGCTGTTCATGTTCTGCTTCTGCATTTCATCATCATTGTACTTTGGTCTGTATTCGATCACGGCCACATGGAAATTCAATAACTACATGCTTTATTTCAGGGTATTCTGCCGTCTTGCATTCGCCATTGGGGCGCTTGTATATATTGTCGTAAGACTGTTGAGAATGGGTTGAACCTATGTCTGATAAAAACAATATTCTTCCGGAAAGCGATTTTACAGTCATCGGTGCATCTTTCGCTGGCAGCCTTCTCGCTTCAAAGCTGGCCGCGTATGGAAAAGTTCTCCTCATCGACAAAAGAGAGCCGGGCAGCAGGCTCAAATGCGGAGGAGGTGTCAGAGCCAGGGAATTCAACCGGCTAGGACTCGGCATCCCCCATGTGAAAGTCGAAAAGATCCTCATGTCGGAAAAAGGCAGGATCATATCTTTCAATTCCAAATACGTTGTGGTCGACAGGATGGAGTTTGATGCAGCAGTTTTCCAAAAGGCCCTTGGCGCTGGAGCAGTTTTCCAAAAGGCCGAATATCTTTCGCATGATGCTGCGGGAAATATAATAAAAGTCAATATTGGGGGGAAATCCTTTGAATATGAATATAAGAAACTGATTCTTGCAAAAGGATTCCATCCGGACGCAGACGACAGGTTCTACGGGGCCAGCTATGTCGAGATAGTGGAGGGCAGGAGCCGGCACGAGGATGCCCTGTATTTCGACCTCCTCCAGAGGAATGTCGGGTACTGCTGGATATTTCCGTTGCCGGGAGGGCGTGTGAACATCGGCATTGGCTCGCTTTCAGGAGAGCCGTTCTCGCGGGATGATTTCAGGAGGTTCAAGGAGGAGCAGGGCATAACCGGGAAAGTCATATGCAAGGGTGGAGGGATGATCCCCCTTGTGCCATCGATGACAGTCATGAAGGACAACGTCTATCTGTTCGGTGATTCGGCCGGCATGGTATTTTCGGCGAATGGCGAAGGCATCAGGAACATAATTAAAATGAGCGATATCTGGGCTGACTGCATTGTAAAAGGAAAAAATCTGAATATAAGATGGATTACGAACAGGACTTTTATCAGGCTGTGTGCCAGCACCATGGTGGTGAAGGCGATTGCTTCAACAGGCAGGTTCGGAAGCAGGATCTATAATTTTCTCAGCCGGACTGCCGCACTAGCAAGGAGTTTTTTAAAATGATGGAAAATACTTTTGAAATAGAGATTACAGACATCGCCTTCGGAGGAAATGGTCTTGGCAGGAAGGAAGGCTTCGTCTATTTTGTTCCTGGAACCCTGACTGGAGAACTTGTTCTCGTGGAAGAGACTTCCAAGAAGAAGAACTTCGGGACTGCAAGACTCATCGAAATCCTGCGAAGTTCGCAGGACAGGATCAATCCAGCATGCCCTTTGGCCTGGTCACCATGCAAGAACAAGGAAGACGCTGCTGGCAAATGCCCGGGTTGCAGTTACCAGCATGTGAAATATGAAGAGGAGCTAAGGATAAAGAACAGGCATCTCGGGAATTTCATCAAGCACAATCTTAAGATAGAGACTGTAACCGTCATGGATGCTCCAGTTCCTTCGCCGAAGGATTTGAACTACAGGAACAAGATCGTACTGCATGTGTCTGAAGACAAACTTGGATATTTCGCAGATGACAATGTCAGCATCGTTGATGTGGAACAATGCCCTCTTGCCGGATCAGAAATAAACCTGAAACTCGCGGAAGTCAGAAGAAATCTGACAAAATATTCCGCTGCTTCCGACATCACTTTCAGGTTCACTGCGAAGAACGGGGTGCAGTTCTGGGTTGACAGCAGGTCTGAAGGATCCGTCCTTGAGGAGAAGACATCCTTTGGAGCGCTTGAAGTTCCGCGGGGAAGCTTTTTCCAGGTTAATCTGAAATGCGCGGATTTGCTCGCCGCGGAAACTGTAAAAATGATCAAGGAATCAAAGGCGACCAAGTTTGCAGACCTCTACTGCGGATGCGGCTTCTTCAGCATTGCTGCGGCAAAGGCTGGAATCGAATCGGTGGTCGGCGTTGACAGCGACCCTGAAACCATAAAATCCGCCATCAAGAATGCGGCAAGCCAGGGACTTGAAAGCAAATGCAGTTTCTCCGCGAAAAGTGCAGAAGCCTTCATGACGGAAAACTCACGCAAACTGAAGACGGATGAAACCGTCCTTCTCCTTGATCCGCCGCGTGGCGGGCTTAGTTCCAAGTTGAAGAACCAGCTGGTTTCGACTGGAGCCAAGAAGATAATCTATATCTCCTGCGCCGCCGACATGATGGCCAGGGACATGAAGCTGCTATGCGAATGCGGATTCAAACTCAAAAAAATCCGTCTCTTCGACATGTTCCCGCGAACTTCGCACTTCGAGACGATCACGTATATGGAGAAATATATTGCTTGAATCTTGATGCCATATGGATATATTTGGATATATATATGGATACTACTAAAATAGTTATCAGTGATGAAATACTAAAACTCATATCGACCATTGATGAGTTTAAAGGCGCTTGGCATGCTTTTGGGAATCTTGCTCCCGATACCTTGAACCGTCTGCGCAAAGTTGCCACTGTTGAATCCATTGCGTCATCGACCCGAATTGAAGGCGCCAAATTGTCCGACAGCGAAGTTGAAAAACTTCTTGTCGGTGTAGGATTGACAAGTTTCCATTCGCGGGATGAAGAGGAGGTGGCCGGTTATGCCGATGCAATATCGTTGGTATTCAAATCCTTTAACGAAATAAATCTTACTGAAAACCATATCAGGCAACTTCACCAGATACTTCTGAAATACTCCGGCAAGGATTCACGACATAGGGGCGAATACAAGAAACTGCCCAATAATGTCGAGGCTTTTGACAGCAACGGGAAAAGCATGGGTGTGATTTTCCAGACAGCCACTCCTTTTGAAACGCCTTTTAAAATGCGTGAACTTGAGGAATGGTTTGAAAAGGCTGAAAAGGAAGATCTTCAGCATAAACTCATTCTCATAGCTGTTTTCATTGTCCGTTTTCTTGCAGTGCATCCGTTCCAGGATGGGAACGGACGGCTTTCGCGGATCATCACTACGCTTCTTCTTCTGCGGGCCGGATATCTATATGTTCCCTACAGTTCCTTGGAGCGCGTTATCGAGGAGAACAAGGATGGCTATTATCTCTCGCTCCGGCGGGCCCAGTCGACATTAGAAACGGACAATGCCCAGATGGCAGAATGGGTTCTATTCTTTCTGAGCTCGCTTAAAAGTCAGGCCGATACTCTTTCGGCAAAACTTGAGACAGAACAGAGTCTCCTGTCAATTCCAACGCTTTCACAGGCAATCCTCCAGGCATGCAGGGAACATGGGAAGATCACAGTCCGCGATATTGTCAGCCTTACCGGCGCCAGCCGTAATACGATAAAGACCCATGTGCAAAAACTGGTAAGGAAAAAACTTCTTGTCCGCGAGGGTAAAGGAAAAGGCGCATGGTACCATTCCTGACAAGGATTTGCCGCATCCGTGCGCCTGTGCGCTCGAAAACAAACTTATTTTTTACCGTTGTTATTTTCAATCCATTTTGAAATGTCTTCAGTCACCGCATTCCTTTGAGAAAACATGAGAAAATGATCTTCTTCTGGAAAATACTTGCTGGTAACAAGAGCTCCAGAAATAGCTGATTCAAATTCCCGTATGTTATCGGTTGGAATCCTATCATCTCTCTCCCCGTGCAATATCAAAACAGGTTTTGATTTAATATTTAAAAGGAAATCAGATGAATTATAGATATTCTCTTCGAGTACTGCAGATATTATCAAAAAGCCTTTGTATTTACCCCCATGAAGCATAATTTCACGGCTTAAGCCTGTCCCGCCATTAGAGAGACATGCAAGATATGTATTGGCAGTATCAAACTCAGGATTGGACTGGCAATATTTTAATGTCTCTTCTCGCTAGTGTCCGGCTTGACTTAATAAAATAATGTGTAACATGCTCAAAAACAAATACAATGGCGACGAACGGATAAGGAGCTTCAGTTGCCTCGACCAGTATTATTGCATGGTCTTTGCTCAATTGACA
>JBAQUG010000439.1:0-1835 GCA_049297395.1 Victivallales bacterium
TATTTGCGGAGATTGAAAAGGATACCCACTCAGGCGGACAGGCGTTTCAGGATATCCAGGGGGATGTATATGAGTGCGCCAAGCACATTTGATTTTCTGGGATTCACGCATTTCTGCGCAAAATCAATACGTGGAAAGTTCAAGGTGGGTCGGAAGACCAGCCGGAAGAAGTTCACTGGCAAATGCGTAGAAATGAACGAATGGCTGAAGTCGATCAGAAACCTGACCAAGACAAAGGAATGGTGGAAGACGCTTCAGGCTAAACTGCGGGGCCATATACAGTATTACGGAGTGAGCGAAAACTTCCAACACGTGAGGAAGTTTTGCAAAATAACTGTAAGGCTGGCGAAGAATTGGCTCAACAGAAGAAGCCAGAAAAAGAAAATGAGCTGGGTAAAATTCAACAGGTACTTAAAGAAGTACCCGTTGCCCCAGCCAAGAATAGTACACAGCTTTTATACACCGTCACCTGTATGGTGAGTTAGGACGAAGAGCCGGATGTGGGAAATCTACAAGTCCGGTTCTGTGAGGGGCATTATATTTCCCTCTCATGATTTGATAAAATTGAATCTAAAATAGGAGAATATTAAATGTCTACTCGACAAAGTATTTTAAATAATCAGGTTTTAGAAACAGAACTAATGCAATTCAAAGGCGGACGTAAAGAGAGCAGTAAGAATGTACCCCGATCCGTGTTCCGCGTCGCTCCGAACGGGCGGTATTTTATCGATCCCCATGGTGCGGGATTCCATCCAGTCGGGTTGAACGCAATGGAGGAACTTCTCATGCAGCACGGTGTGGAGGCGCGCTGCTGGGCCGACCACGAGGTGGAGGCGTTCTTCCAGAAGCTGTCGGCACGGGGATGCAATTATCTCCGGCTGCAGACCTCGGACGTGCTGGAGGATCCTTACTTCACGCATGGCCGCTATAATGAGGAAATCGAACGACGCACCGATCTTGTCATTGATCTGGCGGAAGACCACAATATCGCCGTCAATCTCGAAATGTTCTGTCCCCATCACTACAGCGCATGGTACTGGCCCAACCGCCTGGAAAACTGGAAGCGGAATCCGTACAATGCGGAGAATGGAGGGCCGATCCATTACGCTCCAGAGGCTGGAAAAGATCCCAGTTCAACCGAGGAAACGGACAGGCGCTACCGTATGGCCTACGATTCAAGCAACCGGGCCAGCATGGATGCGCAAAAAAGGCGCATCCGCTGGTTTGTGGAAAGATACAGTGGTCGCCGCTGCGTCTTTGCCTGGGGGCTTTCCAACGACTTCCCCTACAATCTCGAACCGGAAACCCGCGAATGGCTGAAGGAGATGTCAACCTATCTGCGCGGCATCGATACCTATGGACACTTGGTCGCCATCCAGACCCACAGCGGCGCAGCCTGGCCCGCCTGGATGGTCGATGCGGTTGACTTCACAAGCATACGGGCCTATCCGTGGTCCAACTTCATTAACAAGCCGGCCGGGGATCTCCTGCCCGGCGGCGTGCACCGCAATAATCCGGTCAACATTGCCGAATGGCTGCACCTGAAGGCCCACGAGCACCTCGCTTTTGGCAAGCCGGTGATCAACGGGGAGTTTGGTGCGATGGCGCGCCTGCCCGGTTCTGACCGTCCAGGATTCCGTGTCACCCCCGACATGGACCGGTGTACGCTCTACGGTCTGTGGGCCTCGTTGGCCTCAGGCGCTTCAGCGGGACACCGCTGGTGCGGGTGGGACGGTTTTTTCCCGCCAACCGAAACCGCGTGGCAATATATAAGTGCCATCGCCCGTTTTTGCACGCGGATTGACTGGGCCGGTTTTGAGTCGCGTCCCTGCGAC
>JBAQUG010000440.1:0-13718 GCA_049297395.1 Victivallales bacterium
GGATGCGCATGTTCAGGTGCCAGCAGCTGCCAATCTGTACAAGTCCTTCATTCGAATTGCGTGCCATAATTTGACCATAGTTAGTTAAGTGTTATGGCATAATATACACCAAATGAAGGAATTACAACAAAATGGCGGAGAGGGAGGGATTCGAACCCTCGGTACGGTGTAACCCGTACGACGGTTTAGCAAACCGTTACATTAGACCACTCTGCCACCTCTCCGGATACTGTCTGTAAACAACTTTCGAATGCCTGAAGCTGTTTGCCGGGAAAACAATTTTTAAAAAGAACCTCTAAAAATAGAGGCGATTGAATAATTTACAAGCCTGCAGTCATAAAAAAGACCGCTGCAACCTTTCTTGGGCTTCAGGATGGAAAAACAATTGAAATCAAGATAATCTGACTTATTTTTACAGGGATTCGTCTGCGGAATACGGAAATTATAATTCATCATGGCGACAAGACATGAAATGTACCAAATGCCAGAATGACCTTGGGGAGAACCGGGAACGGTGCCCGGACTGCGGAGCTGCTGTCGAAAACGACCGAAGGGCCGACGTCGCGGTAATTACACCTGACCCTGAGGAAACCATGCTCCTCAAGAATCCGGCCCCCACAGGAACCGTAGCGGTTGATCTTGCAAAACTGGAATCCCAGCACACCTATGAAGTATTCAACAAGCTTATTGAAAACCGATATGAGGCAACTGGTGTCATAGGGCAGGGTGGATTTGCGATAGTCCTGAAGGCCAGGGACAAGAAGCTTGGGGATCGGACCGTAGCAATAAAACGCCTTCTTAAAAAGCATATTTCAGGCAGCGGTTCAACGATGATTGTGGAAAGGTTCAGACGCGAATCATCCGTGATCGCAACGCTGAACCACAGGAACATAGTCACAATCTACGACTGCAATGCCGATGATGAAGGCGATTACATCGTCATGGAGTATATCGATGGAGGTTCGCTCCGCCAGTACATTGATGATAAAAAGAGAATCCCGGTGGTCGAGGCTGTCAGGATTTTCCGGGGAATCTGCCAGGGGATATCGTTCGCGCATAGCAAGGAGCTGATCCACAGGGATTTGAAGCCCTCCAATATCATGCTTTTCCCTGAAGGCGGTGAGATGATTCCGAAGATAGTGGATTTCGGTCTTGCGCGCCAGGGCGAGGCCAGTGATGTTTCTATTACCGGTATGGCCATGGGGACTCCATATTATATGTCGCCGGAACAGCAGCGCGACGTAAAGAATGTGAACCATGCGACAGACATCTATTCGCTGGGGAAGATACTCTACGAACTTCTTACAGGGGATTTTCCGGACGTAGTGGATCCTGACAGGCTTTCATTGTATCCTGGGATCGCTGAAGTTATTTTCAAATGCCTGAAGCTGAATCCGGCTGCGCGTTATTCGAGCGCCGCGGAAATCATCAGGGATCTCGATAAGGTTCTAGAAGATGCTCCTGCCGTAAGAAGGGTTCCGCCGGAAAGGTTTGAAAGAGTTGATGCGCTGTCGGAACCGGATTCGAATCTGGAGGAGGAGGAATTCTTCTTCCGGGAAATATCGAAGAACGCAGAGGAACTGAAGTCCAAAAATGAGAATTCCGGAGTGGTCGCGGAATATAGGAAATACATCGAACGATATCCCTCGGGCTCGCACCGCAATGAAGTCGAACATCTGATAAACGAGGTAAGGAAGCAGAACTACAAGGGGCCCATGCATGGCAGGTCCTGGAGGATTCCCGGGACTGAAATGCAGTTTGGCTCAATCAGTTCCGGTGATTTCTACATGGGCTCGAATCCTGGCATCATGGGGATCGGCGGTGAGAAAGGGCGCAAGGGCAATGAAGGCCCGCCGCACAAGGTCCACCTGTCCTATAAGTTCTGGATGGGCAGGCATCCTGTCACTATCGGCGACTACCTGAAATTTATGAAATCGGATAGCAGGGATCCTCAGATTGAATGGACCGCCAAGAGATGTCCGATTGAAAAGGCGGGGAAGGGGGCTGATGTCGACGGAGGTTTCTGGCATGATCCTTCGCAGCCGGTCGTCGAGGTTTCGTGGCCTGCTGCAAGGGCGTATGGCAGATGGCTCACCGAAATTGAGATAAATGCCGGACGAATACCCTCCGGCGGATATGTCTTCAGGCTTCCAACCGAGGCCGAATGGGAATACTGCTGCAGGGCGGACTCGGGCACGAGGTTCTTCTTCGGTGAAGATGAACGCGAGCTTGGGAATTTCGCCTGGTATGACAGGAACAGCAGGAGCATGACGCATCCGGTTGGGACGAAACAGCCCAACCAGTGGGGGCTTTTTGACATGCTTGGCAATGTGTGGGAATGGTGCAGTGATCATTATGAAACCTACAAGAGCGAGTCCTGCATAAATCCGTGCGGACCCATGACCGGGACGGTGTTTGTCAGAAGAGGTGGCAGCTGGATAAACGACGTCAACCACTGCCGCTGCGCCTACAGGAACTACTGGGAACCAGCCTCGTTCTTCAATTATCTCGGCTTCAGGCTTGTACTTGCCCCTGAGATAGGAAACCTTTCTTCAGCAAGTCGGTTGTGAAGGATCGGTGATTATTGCCTTGGAGACAAAGTGTAATTGGCCATTATCCTGTCGGGTTCGTATGAAAGTTTCGCTTTTCTGAGGCCCGGAAGGCCGATGTCCTGCTCCCGGTTGATGAACTTGCATCTTCCAAGGAGGGATTTTGCGGTCTCCCAGTTTATAGCCTGAGCGGCACCCTTGAAATCCTTGTCATACTTCTCGAAGTGCACAACCGCTGCATCGCTGCTCTGGAAGCTGTATGCGGAGAATGCGATAATCTTGCCGCCGACAATGATGCAGACGCCTTCGATGTCCAGAGCCTTGAAGTTTGCGAAGGCCTCCTGTATTGCCTCCTTCTCCTGCCCAAGCGTAAAAGGATCGCTTTCAGTGCTTTCACGCCATTTTTCGGACAGTGCAAAGCATTCCTGCAGGTGTGATTCTTCGAGTGGGAGGCATGTATAGCCGGGATTGTTCCTGGAGAACTGTGACACCAGGTTTTTTTTCTTTGCGAGTTTCGCACCCCGCAGCAGATAGAGTTTCTCTGTCGAATATACGTAGTCCGCGAAATCATCGTCGAGCTCGGATTCGAAGATGTCATTGATCGCCGGATTCTGTTTCACATAATCCTCCGGCACCTGGATTATTGATGCATCCTTGTCGCCAGGGAAAGTGCAGGACAGGAGATTCATGAGTTCCTCGGGGGTATAGGTATCTCCGAGCGGCATGAGGAGTGTCTTGTCCAGTCCCGAATGGATCAGTATGGAGTTCCTGAATTTCATCCACCGGACATCATAGATTTTCCGCCATATGAAAAGATTCGTGAAGACGTATTCGCAAGGGATGAGCGTGAACTTGAGGAAGACATCCTGGAGGTAATCCTTGTCGGAAATGTCCACCAGCTTGAAATCGTTTATGGAAATAATAGGGTGCATGAAAAGTTGATTCCGTTGATTTTAAAGAGAAGGTTGAAATGTATATTGGAATTGCAAAGAGTAAAGGGTAATCGTCAAAATAATAAGCCGCTGGAGGAGCAAAATGGCAATCAAGTGCGAGAAGCTTGCGTCAAACAAAACGAAGTGCAACTGCACATATGAACCGTGTGGCAGGAAGGGCAACTGCTGTGCCTGTCTGAGCTACCATCTCGCCAGCAGCGAACTTCCGGCCTGCGCCTTCACTGATGAAGTGGAGAAAACCTGGGACAGGTCGTTTTCGAGGTTCGTTGAGGCGCAGAAGAAGAAGTAATCCGGATATTATTTTCAATAATCTAGGAAACTGCACTTGCAATTCAACTAAGTTGAATTATGTTCAATAATGTAAAACGCAACGGAGGGGCAAGGACATGGATGCTGCAATCGGAAGAAGGATAAGGAAGATACGGAAGCTTCAGGACAGGACGCTACAGGAGGTTGCGGATGTCTGCGGCTTCACGAAAAGCCTCCTGTGCAAGATTGAGGCCGGCAGGACTATCCCGCCTGTCTCGACACTTTCAAGGATAGCCGCCGCTCTCGGTGTGCAGGTCGCAAACCTTCTCGACGAGACTAGGAATGAAGGTACTGTTTTCACTCCGGGCTCGAAGACTTCGCAGAAATCGATGACTAAGACCGACAAGGGATATTCATTCTTTGCATTTGCTTCGGAAAAGCAGGGGAAGATACTGCAGCCATACCTTTTTGTCGCGGAGAAAGGAAAGGTCAGGCGAAAGCCTCTCTCCCATGCGGGCGAGGAGTTCGTCTACGTCCTTGAGGGCAGCATGAAATACCGGGTTGGAGCCATCGAATATACCCTCTCTCCTGGAGACAGCCTGTATTTTGATTCAGTGGAGGAGCACGATCTGGAGCCTATTACCGCGAAGGTCGCATACCTGGCGGTGTTTTCGGAGAAGTAATTGACAAGGGAGGCAAATTCGAAGCACGAAACTCGAAGTCCGAAACAAACTGGGAATTTATGGAAATTCAAATGTTTCAGACATTGGTTTTCTTAAGAGTTTATTCATTTCGAGATTGTCTCGAATTTCGATATTCGGATTTCGAAATTAAAAACGGGGATTATACAACAAGGAAATATCATGGAAAAGACTAAGATAGTTAAGTTCAAGGATGCCGGAAAGATAGATGCCGAATGGGGAGGACTGACTTGGTTTGCCAGCAGGAAGCTTGGGAACTCCGAGGATATGACCGTTGGAAAATGCGTGATCAAGCCGGGCTGCGGGAATCCGCTCCACAGCCATCCGAACTGCTCAGAAATACTGACTGTGATCGAAGGGAAGATATCGCATGTCATCGAGGATGGTAAGGAAGTGGAGATGGAGGCAGGAGACACGATTTCAATTCCTCCGAACATCCCTCACAAGGCCCGGAACATCGGGACTTGCGATGCTGCCATGTATATCTCTTTTGATTCGGCAGACAGGGAAATGAAGAAGGAATAGCTGGAAACTAATAACTTGATCATATCTGAAGGGGAATGCAATGAAAGTAGAACAGCTGGTGGCGAGTCCGTGTTCGTGCCCGAAGACCGGACTCGGGCAGTGCCTGAAGGATTTTTCCGCGGTAGGATACCGGAAATTTGAACTCTTCACGGAATGGGCGGAGTCGAGGGCCGACATTGACAGTCCAGCCGCAGAGTATCTTGATCTCGGAAAGAAGTACGGGATGAGTTTCACGTCAATGCACCTTCCGGCGATTGCCGAAGACCTTGACGCCGGAGTTGAACGCGCCATCAAGGCTGCGAAGTTCGCAAGACAGCTTGGTGTCAAAGTCGTGATCTACAAGGCGAAGACACGCGAGCTTTACATTGCCGGCGCGAAAAAGTTCCTTGACGGGATTGAAGGAGTTGGCATTACGCCTGTCATGCAGAACCACAAGGGGACGCCGATAAGCACGATCGACGACTATCGCGCTATTATTAAAGGTATAAATGACAGCAGGATGAAGACTCTTCTCGAGGTCGGCATGTTCCATTCGGTCGGGGTGAAATGGAAGGAGGGATATGACTTCCTGAAAGGCAGTATCGCGTTAGTTCATATAAAGGATCAGATAGGAGACACCAGAGTCCCGTTCGGCGAGGGAGAGGTCGACTTCAAAGGGCTGTTCGCACAGCTTGACGCAGACGGATATGCTGGCGAAATAGTTGTTGAGATGGAAGTATGCAGGGATGATTATGCAAAGACGATAAAACTCCTTGAGGATGCAAGGAAGCTTTGCGGGAAAATAATAAAGGAGATTTGATATGGCTGTCCAGAGGATTTGCATTGTCGGGGCGGGTAATCTTTCGACGAAGAGGATATATCCGCTGGTAGGGCAGGCGGGTGCGCAGATTGCCGGGGTATGCGATCTGGATGCGGAAAAGGCGAAGAAGAACGCGACGTTGTGGGGAGGGAACGTATATTCGGACATGGGGAAGATGCTGGACGCGGAGAAGCCGGACGGCGTGATCATCTGCATTTCAGCGGACATGCATGCGAAGCTCGCACCGTTGGCGCTCAAGAAGGGTATTCCCGTATACACTGAGAAGCCGCCTGCGGAGACCGCAGCGACCGCTCTCGAAGTTGCGAAGATCGCAAAGCAGACCGGGGTGCTCTGTACTAATGCATTCAAAAAGAGATACAATGTGGCATATTCCCGTGCCAAGGAATGGCTTTCGAAATTTCCCGAATCCGACCTCTACAGCATTTCGATAGATTATGCTTCAAGACAATATGAGAACAACAGCCTCAGGCGCTTGTTCCTCTTTGATTTCACCATCCACATAATTGATCTGACTCAGTATCTGTTCGGGGATGCCTCAAAGGTTTTTGCCTTCTCCAAGGGGCCGGACGCGTATGCCGTCAGCATCCAGTTCGCAAGCGGCGCGGTCGGATCTCTTAATCTGACCGACGGCAGATCATTCAATGTTCCGACTGAGGAAGTGGAGCTTACGGTCAAGGGCGGGAATTTCATGACGATACACAATTCGTCCGTCTACCGCATAACAGAAAATGAAAGGCCGGTTGAATGGAGGGAGCCACCGACATTCACAAGCGCCGGCGATAGCGGCAATGACACCGGGCATCTTGCGGAACTCGCAGATTTCCTGGCGGCTATCCGCGAGAAGCGCACGACCCGCTCGAACATCTACGAGAGCTACAAGTCAATGGTGCTCTACGAGGCGATAAAGAACTCCGCAGAGACAGGGAAGGTGAGCGAGATAAAATATGAAAAGATATAGCTAAGGAAAATCTATGAATGGACGGGAACGGTTCAGGGCGATAATGGAATATAGGGAGTTTGACAGGATCCCCGTATGGTACTTCGGGACTTGGGAGGAGACGAAGGTGCGGTGGGGGAATGAAGGATTGCCAGCTGCGGCAAAACTCGGAGGTTCAGGCGGGCCCCAGCTGCCGGAGATGGATCCTGACTGGGAGACGAACACGGCGACAGGGGGGCAGATCTGGAACAACCAGGGACTGATGAACAGGTCTACTGTTGCTCCAGGAAAAAGCGTTGTAGTGGAGGAGACTGCGGAATACAGGATCATCAGGAGCTCCCTGGGTGGACTGAGCAAGCACAGCAAGCTGGGCAGCTCGATTCCGGAACACATCGAATACGACCTCAAGCCTACGCGTGGGGACTGGGAGCGCTTCATGACGTATCTTGATCCGGATGATCCTGGACGCTGGATAGAAGGATGGGAGAAGAAAATCGAATTTCTTAAGAAGAGGGAGCATGTTACCTGTTTCAATGCCGGAGGGCTCTTCGGTTATCTCCGCGAATGGATGGGAGTGGAGAATTTCTCATGTCTTCCATACGATGATCCGGAGCTCTACGGCGATATGATATCGTATATGGCGGATTATTTCCTCAGGTTGAATGCAAGATTCCTGGACAAGGTCTCGTTCGACTTCGGATATTTCCATGAGGACTGCTGTTTCAACACCGGTCCGTTCATATCCCCGGACATCTACCGTCAGTTCTATGACCGGCATTACCGCAGGATGATAGACGCCTTCCATGACATGGGCGTGCCATTCCTCCTGCTGGATTCTGACGGCAAACTTGATGATCTTATCCCTTGCTGGCTTGATTCCGGCTTCGACATAGTCTTTCCGATCGAAGTCGGGACCTGGAAGGCGAATCCGGTAGAACTCCGTAAGAAACATGGCAAGAGGCTCCGCATGATGGGAGGCGTGAACAAGCACGTAATTCCCAAGGGTGAGGCGGCGATACGCGCCGAGCTCGAGCCATTGAAACCTCTGGTGAAGGAAGGTGGGTTTATCCCGTTCCCGGATCACAGGATTCCGCCTGACTGCTCGCTTGAGCAGTTCCGGATATATCTTAAAATTTACAAAGAGGTGTTTGGGATAAACTCAATTGACAGGATAACATGATTGACAGGATGAAAATGTTAATCAGTTTTTCTGATTTCCTGAACAATATAATAGGTAAGGCATATGAACACACGTGAACGGTTCAGGGCGGCGATGGATTTCCAGTCGATCGACAGGTTGCCGGCGATGGAATGGATATGCTGGTGGGACAAGACGATAGAGCGCTGGCGTTCTGAGGGGCTGCCTCAGGATTTGAAAAGGGAGGACATCCTGCGGTTTTTCGGTCTGGAAGTACATGAGCGCATCTGGATTTCCCCGCGGTTCCAGGTCAAGCGCCAGGTTGACAAGTCGAGGAACGACGGGATAATCGAGACAGAGGCCGACTACGAGAGACTGATATTGCCATGCTGTGCAAATCCGGTGATCGATCTGGATGGTGTTAAGCGTCTTGCCGAAAGGCAGAAGCGTGGCGATACGGTATTCCAACTTGTTATTGACGGTTTCTTCTGGTATCCGCGGGAGATCTTCGGTGTGGAGCGGCACCTGTTTGCTTTCTATGACCAGCCGGAACTGATGCGCCGGATGAATGAAGACCTCTGTCAATATCATCTGTCAATTCTGGACCAGGTGCTGGAAATAACAGTTCCGGACGTGCTGCTGTTTGCCGAAGACATGTCATACAACAACGGCCCGATGCTGAGCCGCGAGCAGTTCGAGGAATATGTTGCGCCGTATTACAGGAGGATCATCCCGAGGGCCAGGGATGCCGGTGCGATCTCGCTGGTCGACACAGACGGCGACATGACGGCGATGATTCCATGGCTTCAGGAGGCGGGCATAGAAGGTTGTTCACCTCTGGAGAGGATGGCCGGCGTCGACGTGGTCGGGATAAGGAAAAGTTTCCCGAAGTGGAAGATGATCGGAGGATTCGACAAGACCATCATGCATCTCGGCGAGACCGCGATCCGGAAAGAGTTCGAACGGCTGCTTCCTGCGATCCTCTCCGGTGGATACATTCCGACGACCGACCACCAGACGCCGCCGGATGTGAGTCTCGAAACATTCCGGACCTACGTCGGGCTCCTCAAGGAATATTGCGGAAAGGCGGCAGGTGGAGCGGAACTTGGAGCAGAGAAAAATCAAATAAAGGAAAAAGATTAAGAAGGGAAATCCGATAATCGGCGGTGGCGCAGGCACCGGGATTACCGCAGACAGATGCATCCTGCATAGTTCACTTTTCTTCCTTCGGCGTATGACCTTTGAGCTTCCTGTACTGCCGGCTGAAGTAGTTGCTGTCTGTAAAGCCTGAAGCGAATGCAGCCTCCTTCACGGACACTTCTCCGGTCCTCAGAAGCTTCGACGCGTGCGAAATCCGCAGCCGGAGCTGGTAGTCTATCGGCGAGAATCCGGTGGACCTCTTGAATGACCTGAAAAATGAACTGCGCGACATTGAAGACATCGTCTGGAGGCGAGGAATGTCGAGCGGTTCGCGGAAATGCTGTTCAATGTGGCTTATCACGTTTGCGAATTTCAGCATCGGGCTCTGTTTTTTCTCATACATCTTGGAATAGCATCTGGAAAGGAATCCGGCGAGCCGCATGAAATGGGCGGTTGCCATGAACTCATAGCCCGGTGTCCGCCGTTTGGTCTCATTGGTTATCTCTTCGATAATTCCGGAGGCATGCGCGAGCTGTTCCGGCGTGAGCTGGAGCCGATGTTCAAAGCGGGCCTGTCCTCTTATTTCCGGCTGGATGCTGAACAGCGCATGGTATCCGGGAAGCTTCTTCAGTTCGTCCCCGGGCATGTTCATCGCGTCGAGATGGAAGAGGATATTGACCAGATGCATGTTCGTGGTGTCGCGGTATCCATGGCTTCTGCCCTTGCGTATGATGAAGACGTCGCCTGCGGAAATATCATAGGATTCGTTTTCCGTGAAATGAACACCCTTTCCGCGCTGGATTATCACAAGCTCGTCGAAGCCGTGTCCGTGGAGGTTCACAGGCCCCTGCGGATACTGCGGGTTTATCTCCAGGGGGAATCCCTTGGGCAAGGTTCGCTGTACTTGATTCTTCATAAGGATAATGAATATTGGAATCATGGTGTTTGCAAATGACAAAAAGGACTTAAGGGACAGAAAATGGAATGAAGAATTGGAAAAATCAAAGACGTGCAGTAATTTGCATGATTATTTTGTGTCCCTTGAGTCTTTTTGGTCATTTTATCTTAGGAGAGTTCCCATGCCTGAACACTTCATCCCGCCGCATGGCGGCTACAAGAATCTTCTTTCCTATAAAAAGAGCGTGATAGTCTATGATGCGATGGTCTATTTCTGCGACCGCTTTTATCAGAAACGCGACAGGACATACGATCAGATGATCCAGGCCGCCCGGTCTGGAAAACAGAATGTCATTGAAGGCAGCATGGCTTCTGCAACATCCAAGGAAACCGAAATCAAACTGACGAATGTCGCCAGGGCCAGCCTGGAAGAGCTTCTCGAGGACTACCGCGATTTTCTTAGAAGCAGAAAACTTGAGGAATGGCCGAAGGATCATCGTTATGCGAAACGCCTGAGGGAGCTCAACCGCAAGCCGGATGCGGATTACGAGACCTTCCGCAAAGGAATTGAAAATCCCGATCCTGCGATTTCCGCAAATGTGATCATCGGATTGATCAAGGTGACAAGCACACTGCTTAAAAACCAGATCGCCCGTCTTGAAGATGATTTTGTGAAAAATGGCGGACTTCGTGAACGCATGGCCCGTGCTCGCCTCAAAGAACGCGAAAAGCAGAACCGACAGATATAAAAGACAGATGATCTGTCTTCCATTCTGTTTCTCCATTTATGTCCATTATGTCATTTCCGTCCTTTTTCTTATCTGGGATTATTGTGCTAATAAATGGGACTCAAGTTAAGGAATATATTTTTCACAAGCTTAAAATATAGCATGTGGAAAATATATCAATGGATACTATAATGCTTGACGAAAGGAAATAACAGATGAAAGACACTAATGGCAGGTTCATGAATCCGGATTCCCAGTACCGTGGCAAGCCGTTCTGGGCATGGAACGGGAAACTCCAGGAGCATGAACTACGCAGGCAGCTTGATGTCATGAAGGAGATGGGGCTTGGCGGTGCGTTCATGCACTCGCGCGTCGGACTCGCAACCGATTATCTCTCGGATGAATGGTTCAATCTTATCAAGGCCTGTGCCGACCAGTGCAGGAAAAATGGCATGGAGGCCTGGATGTACGACGAAGACCGCTGGCCGTCCGGCGCCGCAGGAGGACTCGTCACCAAAAATCCCAAATACCGTATGCGCATGCTCAGGATGACTGCTTCGGAAGCCAAGGACTACAAACCTGAAGGCGGAGAGCTGGCCGTATTCGTCGCAAAGATGGATGGGGATACGCTGCTGAGCTACAGGAAGGCCAGGCCGGCGAAGAAGCCGGATGCCGGGAATGGTGAAAGGATACTGTCGTTCAAAATCCATCTCGAGGAGAATTCGCCCTGGTACAATGGATTCACATATCTCGACACCATGTCCGACGAGGCTGTCAGGCAGTTCATCAAGACCACGCATGAGGCGTATGCTGGAAACTGCAGGAAGGATTTCGGCAAGCTCATGCCGGGAATATTCACCGACGAACCGAACTACGGACACCTTGTCGCAAACAAGAACACTTCGAATATTCCATGGACCGGCAAGCTCCTTCAGACCTTCAGGAAACAGTATGGGTATGATCTTGCTGAAAAGCTTCCCGAAGTGATCTTCAGATTGAACGACGAGGAGTTTTCAAAGGCCCGCCATGATTACTTCGAGACATGCACGCATCTCTTCACGAATAATTTCGGCAAAAAGATCTACGACTGGTGCGACAAGAACAAGGTCGCGTTCACGGGACATGTGCTTGAGGAGTCCTCCCTCCAGTCACAGACACGTGTCATTGGCGGTGCAATGCGTTTCTACGAATACATGCAGGCTCCCGGAATCGACATCCTCTGTTCGCAGGGCCTGACCCGCGATGGAAGCCCGAAGCCCGAATACCTTACTGCGAAACAATGCAGTTCGGTGCTAGACCAGTTCGGCAGGAAATGGATGCTGAGCGAACTCTACGGTTGCACGGGCTGGCATTTCACGTTCGCGGAACACAAGGCCGTCGGCGACTGGCAGGCCGCGCTCGGAGTCAACCTCCGCTGCCAGCATCTTTCATGGTACACTATGGAAGGCGAGGCGAAACGCGATTATCCCGCATCCGTTTCATTCCAGTCTCCATGGTGGAGGGACTATTCGGTCGTCGAAGATTACTTCTCAAGGGTCAACTACATGCTGACCCAGGGCAGGGCTGTCAGGGATGTAGCTGTCATACATCCGATCGAAAGCGCGTGGGGCGTCGCGTACCAGCAGCTGGTCGATTCCGGCTGGGGGGATTTCCCTCAGGGCAAGGAAGGAGACAGGAAGCAGCCGATAAAAACTCTTGACGAGAACCTCAAGGAGGTCCAGCAGATCCTCCTCGAGGAGCATTTTGATTTCGAATATGTCGACGAGGACATCCTTGCACGGCACGGCTCGGTCAAGAACGGCAGGTTCAACCTGGTCAAATCCTCATACAGCACTGTTATTGTCCCTCCCGCATACACGCTGAGGAAGAGCACCTGCGATATGCTTGCGAAATTCGCGGAAGCCGGCGGGAAAGTGATCTTCGTGGAGCCGACGCCGTCATATGTCAACGCCGAAAAATGCGACTGCATCAAAGGAATTCTTGCGAAATCCGCAATAATTCCCTTGGACAGGGAAGCACTGCTTAAGGCTCTTTCAAAGGACAAGTCTGTCAGGAAGATCGCTGTCAGGACGGCTGACGGCAAGGAATACAATCCGTGTCTCTACATGATGAGACAGGACAAGAACGGACGCACCGTCGTATTCATCTGCCATACCCTGCAGGACAAGGATTCCGGAGAGGTTAGTGTCGAAATTCCGGCTGACGGCGTAGTCCAGGAATGGGACGCGATAACAGGGGATGTATATCTTGCCGACGCTCAGAAGACGTCTTCAGGCATGAAGGTGAAGACCGTCCTTTACGGTTATGGGAGCAGGCTGTTCGTCGTGGATCCTAAGGCTGATGCCTCGCTTAAGAAGCGTCCAGGCTCGAATGAAAGCAGCAGGAAGAAGATCCCGTGCGGAAACATGAACGTTTTCAGGGATGAACCGAATGCGTTCCCTCTCGACGTGCCAGAATATTCCATAGACGGCGGAGAATGGAAGAAGGCGAAGGACATCTTGAAAGTCGACGATGCCGTGCGTGATTTCGCGAAATGGGCGCATCGCGGTGGAGCCATGTGCCAGCCGTGGGCGCAGAAGGAGACTTCGGAATCAAAGAAGGTCAATGTAGGACTCCGATACACCTTTGAGATAGAGGACGTCCCAAGCAGCCCATGCCATCTTGTCATGGAAAGACCTGAGAAGTTCTCGGTAGTCCTCAACGGCACCGAGCTCAAGCATGACGAGGGCGAAGGCTGGTGGATCGACAACTCCTTCAAGAAGCTGCTTGTGCCGGCTAGGGTTCTCAGAAAAGGAAAGAACGAACTTATGCTGACGACCAGATACGGTCAGAAGGATAATCTTGAAACCATGTATTTCACCGGTGAATTCGGATTCAAGTGGGTGAAAGGCTTGAACCCCGTCATTACCAAGCTTCCGACGACGCTCAAAGTCGGAGACTGGTGCGAGCAGGGATTCCCCTGCTATTCTGGAGCTATGACATATTCCATGGATCTCGACATCAATGCCGAGCCTGGGAAGAAGGTCGTGCTTGAAGTTCCGGAATGGAAAGGTGCGCTGGTGAAAGTTCATGTTAACGGCA
>JBAQUG010000441.1:0-9526 GCA_049297395.1 Victivallales bacterium
TGCCAGCGGGATAACTTATATTAGAGGAAGGAAATGCCTTTGATTTATTGCGATAAGCCCTATTATTTACCAAAATCAAACGCAGTGTCACTGTTAAATATCTATACTTATAGGTATCTGACCCCAATAAGGGAATACCCCAATAAGGGTAAGCTTCAAATGGTGTGTACAATGGAACCAAGACCAGCTATTGTATAAAGGGACTGAAAAATGGAAGGACAGATATGATTTTGATGAAGATTTCGGTTCCCTCTTAAAAGACTGGTTGAATAGTAAGCCTATTGTAACTGGAGATAGAACTTATCCCGCCAGATGGAAAACAATAATTGCAGAATATGGTCTTATAGGTAAGCCTTATTTTATAACGTCTGATGAAATTGAAACACGCCAAACTGGTTACCCTGATAAAGAAACAGCGATTAATGGAGAACGATAAATGAAGACAAAGAAAATCCTTGTCATTTCAGGCATTGTCTTGTCAACCATTGTATTAGCTGTAGCAATAGCGATTGTATATTTCTTTTTCACAATTAGCAAAGTCCCGTTTTCAGATGCAGAACTTTACAATCATTATTTGGGCAAAGACTTGAAGTCGGTCAAGGGTTTTACAGTTTATTATGCAAGTGAAATCACTGTGCAGGCAGCATATTTCAAAGTTGTAGTCGATGATGAAAAAGAAGTGGATGAATATGTTAAGCGTGAATATTCACAGCTCAAAATAGATGAAGATAACATTCGGGAAGCAAAGGCAATTACAAAAAGAATAAAGTGGTGGATTTCTGATATGCCTTTAGGAGTTGAATACTATAAACTAAATAATCCAATTAAAAGAAAAGTTGATTATGGACGGTTGTTTTGGGACAAGAAAAACAAGACCATTTATGCTGAATTTGGGAATATTTACAATTGATTTCTGAAAGAGGAGCGTTTTATCATAGAGGATATTTTTCATTCTTGTGTCGTGCTTTTAAATGAATTGGCAGAGCTTTTTGGGATGACTTACCAAGAGGTGAATGTCATAATATTTTGCATTGTATGGCCCGTTATTACAATAGCTATGCTTGTCATTATAATTGTGCAATGGAGAAAAATAAAGGAACTGAAGGCTGTTACTCTCGATAACGGGTCAGATACTTATAGATAAGATGCAAGATATTGATAATAATGATGATGCTGGAAGTAATGTATTGAAAACCATGCCTTAGAAGCATTTATTGAGGGCAAAAAGAAAGTTTAAGAACCTCCCTCTCTCCCGTTGGTCGCTCGGTCGGGGGATCTCCCTTGCGTCCGCTGTAGATGTCCAGCGACTTCAGCAGCCTCAAAATGGCAACAAACGTTGACGTTTTTCGGTTATTTGCCTGAGCGAGACTTGAGCTTTTGCTTGAGCTGATGCCAATTTTCAGGATTTTTTCAATGGAAAGGCAGACTCCGTCATCCGCTGATATTCAATCCAGCAATCATACTTCCCCCCATTAGTGCTCACCCCATTAGTGCTCTGACCGCTTTAATGAGGCTAAAGTAAAAACGAGTTGAGGCTGGAGGATTCGTTATTTTTGAAAAAATGTGCGGGGAATTTTGAAAAATAAATCTTCAGCTGATGAAATCTTTTCCTGAACCTCGTAAGACCTCCCTCTCTCCCGTTGGTCGTTCGGTCGGGGGATCTCTCCTGCGGCATTCGCCTACGGAGAGGAAGACAGCTGCGGATGGGGAAGCGGCAGCCTTCGTCGGGAAAGTGCGTTTCGGGACTTCGCCCCCGCATAATCGCGTGGATTATGCGACGCGATGGCCGTCTTTGTGGGATGTCATCATCTCTGCTTTCGCACATCTGCCGCCATCCCAGTCGCCGTCCACTTTCCCGGTCAGTTCACATAAGCGTTATGTGATGCCGCATTAGAACCTCATCAACCCCCAACCCCAGTCATGGGGCACTCCCCTTGGGATAGTCCCCTCTCAGGTGAGAGGGGATGAGATGCGCTCCGGCCACAGAGTCCGAACGCTCGGAACGCCACGCCGATCCAGTCCAGCCATCTTTCCTTCGTCAAGATTTGCTTCGCACCGTCGCTACGCTCGGGTAGCTCTCTGTCCCGGATCGTCCTGGCATAACCTCGTGTCGGAGGCCTACGCTCCAGCGGGTTCGTGTCGTCGTCGATGAAATGCCATCTCCTTTGACACTCACCCGCGGGAGGGGAAAAGAGAAGAACGGTGGCACAGTTGCCCCCCGACCCCCTACAATCGGGCGTTCCGCCGCCCGAACCCACGGGCAGGGATTATGGCCATCCCTGCACCCGGCCTTGAGAGTTCCTGAGTTTTCCCCGCCCTTGTTGCTGTATCCCACCCTTGATGATGAAAAGAAATGAGTAATCGAAGTTCTGCGAGTTTCGCATCTGGGGAAAGTGTTCTGTGAAATCTGCGATGTTCGCAGATGCGATTCCGGACAGAACCCGTCGGACGGCTTGCGCCGCCATGTTTGTCCTTCGGACACCGTCGCTGGCGCTCGGGTAGGCATTTCCGACGGAACCTGTTCCGGGTATTTTCTTTTAGCTGCTAAAAAAAGGCTGGAAAGATCTGCGGAGTTCGCAGGAAGGCGGGAACATTAATCAGCTTGCTTTAACAGCCGTCTCGATCATGTCGCTGACGAGTTTTCTTTGTGCTTTCGGAAGTTTTTTCAGCTTTTCAATTTGTCTTTCAAGATTTGACCTTGTCCCCTGATGCCGATTTTCCTCAGCAGTTTCATAAATGAATTCATCGGCGGAAACGCTGAAATTATTTACCAAAAACAAATGCAGTGTCAATCTTAAATATCAATTCTTATAGGTATCTGACCCGAATAAATCTTTGTCGGGAACCCGGCATCCGGAAAAAGCTTTGAGCAGAGGGAACAAGATCTGGCATGGGCTGTTTTCTCCCATAATCTTTGGGTGCTGGCAAGACTTCCGGAAGCGAAAGAGGATGGACTTTTGAAAACCGGATAAAACCGTTTCAGAGACTGAAGAGGCAAAGCGGTCAGAAGTCCGCAAGGGCGCTTGCGCCCAAAATCCATGGAAAGTAAAAAAAACGAACGCGAGAAGAGAAAAATAATTTTACCGCATCAAAGTGAGGAGTTTTTAAGAGCCCGGTGACTTTGATGAAATCAAATCCACAAAAACAGCTTTTTGTGGACGGGCTCTAGTGACGCTTTTTCAAGCGTTGCCGGATTTAGGTTTTGTTAGCCGCCAGGTGCTACAGGAGGGAATCCTTGTCCTTTGTGTCTGCATCATCGGTTTTACACTCGGAATCATCGTCTTTAGAAGGGCTAAATTCCTTCCATTTACCGCCCTGTTCATTCTTTACAAGGATTTCAATTTTCTTCTCAAGCTCCCTAAGCTTTTTCTCACACAAGGATGAGAGTGCAGAGCCTTCCTCGAAATATTTCATCATCTCATCAAGCTGGAGCTTGCCGCTCTCCATTTTCTCGATGATGGCTTCAAGCCGTTCAAGGGCCTTTTCAAAAGGCAATTCCTCGACTTCTTTCAGTTTACCGTCTTTTTTCATATTGGATGAATATTTTGATAATTGTTGAATATAGTGTTAAAATAAGGTGGTATCATATTAAATCCATAGTGTAGCGTTAAAAATAACAAGGAAAATATAATGATAAGGCACATATTGATAACCTTTCTGGGATTATTCCTAGTCATAGGATGCGGGGAAAAATCTGAGAACACGACCCCATCCTCCCAGGCTTCAACAGGAAAGTCCGGGTCCAAGCCGGAAGAAGGGAAAAAGGAATCCGAGAAGCTGGTAAAATCAAACTCGGGAGACGAGGAGGGTAAATTTGAAAAACCGGTATTCAAACTCAAGAACTGGGAAAAGGATGTTGAAAAGCCTGAAGTAGAGGACAATGGCTCAAATATAACCGTTGAAAAGATCGATGCTGATGAAAAGAATGATTCCCGCAAGGAATTAAATGCCCCTCCAGAGAGCTTGGCATCAATACTTGCAAATAAGAATGAAAAGATATTATGGACGCCTAAATGGTATTTCGAGGGTGTCGGCGGCGTGAAGCTGCCCTCCATATGCACTTCATCTGACCAGAGCGTCATGTCCATCATTGAAACAACAGGCACTGATAAAGGACCTAATGGCAGCAGAATTGTCCTCCTCAACACTTATAACTGGCAAATCCTCAGGATATTTGAATTTCAAGAAAACAAATTCAAAAACATTTGCTTCCATCCCGATGAGAAAAAACTAATCCTTTGGTCTGAAAAACAGAGTTCAATCAAAAAACCCTATGAACTTGTCATCGTCGGTATCGAAAAAGGAGAGATCCAGTCAACTTCCAGGGATATTAAGACGGATGTCTGCGACATAACCGCAGTCCAGGGAGGAATCATGGCGAAAAGCTTCGATGAAAAAACAATCTTCTGCTTTGATCCGTCCAACATTTCAACGGCCTCAAAAATCATTAAAAGTTCAAACCTCCGTGGCATCTTCGCTGTTTCTCCCGAAAAAGACCAGGTAGTTCTAGCAGGTGAAAGCTCCATTGAGATATTTGAGTCTTCCGGGCTGGAACTGATCACGCAGATCAATTTAAATGAAAACTTCGTCCCGGACAATGCAGTTTTCGCAGGGAAGAATGACTGGATAGCGGTCTCCTCATACAATAAGCCTGGATACCTGTTCAAGGATGGCCAGAAAAAGAAATTCTGCGATATCATGGGCCATTCACTTGCATTCAATGCCGAGGAGAAGCTGCTTGTCTTTGAAAAGTATTTGAATAATGAAATATGCATGGTCGACGTTCCGGAACTGTCTGAAATCGCAAAATTCACACCTTCAAACATCAATCCGAAGACACAGGGGACCGCCATCTACGCTGTCCATCTCAAACACCTCAATAAATATGCCGTCATGGACAGCTATGGGAACCTCTGCCTCTATTCGAAGTTCAAAAAAACTAAAAAATGGGGGAAACAACTGATTCTCAGTTCCAAAAAATAATTTAACAGAATTAATCAATAAATTTGGAGATATGCTATCAATGGCTGAATTCATTCATAAGCACAGCAGGAAAAACGCGTCTGAGGCCAGGAAAATAGTCGAAAAGGCCCTTTATGACATGGGTTACTCGGATTACGTGGAATGGGATGGCAATTCCTTTACTGCATCCGCAGGACTTGGAATGATGCTGGATCTTGAAGGAAGAGTGACCGATCAGGAATTCATTGTCGAAAAATGCTCCGGAGCCCTAGGCGACAAAGTCCTATCCGAATGCAAAAAAATAGCCGGACTGATTTAGGGTCCGCCAGCAAATGCCCAAGTTATTTTTTAGCGGACCCATAGAATCAACAACAATGAATTTCATTGCCGTTCCATGTATTCGCTCGGCGTGGATTTCATTGTTTCCCGGAAGACCCTGCTGAAGTATCTCTGGTCATTGTAGCCTACGGAAAACGCGATCTCCTTTACAGTCATTCTGGAATGCCTTAGAAGCTCGCATGATTTCCTGATTCTTATCTCCTGAAGATGCATAAGGGGTGTTGTCCCCAGCGTCTTTTTAAAAGTCCTGATGAGATGCTGTGGTGTAACCTTCAATTTACTGGCTATCTCTGAAATTCCCTTGAGACTGTTGTATCTGTCCTGCATGATGAAGAGACCCCTCTGTACAAGAAGGGGCAGTTTTCTGACTGAGCGGATATTTTCTCCACACGTTATCGATACGGTCCTCCTTGTCAGGAGTATCAATATCTGGATCATTCCATGCGACAGCATCTGGGAACTGTTCAAGGATGGCATTGAACGTTCACGGAGGTTCATGCGCATGATGGAACCGATGTCATCGGCGAACTCGCCAAGTTCGAGGACTGTTGGAACATAGAAGTCCACTTCTTCGGCTTCCGGCAATATGAATATGGAGTTACTCCTGCTGACAATCGTGTGATTTTTCACTTTCCTGATGACTGTCCGGAGGCTGTCTTCCAATATCTCAGTTGTTTCACCTGGCTGGGTGAAATGTATCCAGGAGCACTTGAATGGCGGATGTGGTGGAGGCTGGCTTGAGAGGATAGTTCCCTTTTTTATGAACAGGGACTGTCCCTTGCTGACATCTGTCTTTTCACCATCAAGATAGAAGGTTGCACTCCCCTCCTGCATGAAAACAAATGCATGCCGTGTCATCAGGAAAGTTTTCAGATACCAGTCGCCACCCAGCAGTTCTTCCCCGAGCTGAACCACCGCCGGCTGACATTCCGATTTCATGTAGAACAATTTCATATTATCAGGTTAATATAATCCACAATATGTCAATTTTCCATGAGTTCATTATTCTTGAACGTGATAATATCGGGGTTATTATTTTATAATCATAAAAAAGGAGATTTCCATGCAAAGCTCAAAAGACGCGGTGGATTGTATTTTTAGGAAGAAGAAGTCCGACTTCGTTCCTTTGTATGACAGCCCATGGGGTGACGCCATGGAAAAATGGCTTGACGAAGGATATCCCAGGGACAAGGAGGGCAAGGCCTGCGACCTCAACGCTGTTTTTAATTTTGACATGATTGGATGTGGAGGATGGTTTGACTGGCAGCCCAAAAAGAACAGACAGGAAATTCTAGAAGAGAACCAGGAATGGAAGATTGTCAGAAGCGGAAGTGGTGCGGTCCTGAAATGGTGGAAGAGCCGCTCCGGCACCCCCGAACATATTTACTTCCATATGAACACGAGGAAAATATGGGAGGAGGAATATAAACCCCATCTCCTCGATCTTGACAAGGAAAGAGTCAATGCGAAGACCGCGAAGGAGAGTCTTGAGCTGCGAAAGTCCCAGGATAAGTTCACTTTTTTCGGGTCCCAGTTCATATGGGAAACGATCAGGCATTCGCTGGGAGATGAAAACATGCTGGTCGCACTGATAGAAGACCCGGAGTGGGTGAAGGATTTCAACAGGACCTATACTGATTTCTGGATCGCTCATTACAAGTATTTATTCCAGGAAGCAGGACTGCCGGATGGGGTATGGATCTATGAGGATCTCGGCTACAGGGATAAGTTATTCTGCAATCCGAGCATACTTGAAGAACTGTTTTTCCCGTATTACAGGGAAATGGTGGACTTCTTCCACTCCTACAATTTGCCGGTCGTCCTGCATTCATGCGGATATCAGGCACCCATGATACCACTCGCAATCGATGCTGGGTTCGACGCGTTGAACCCGATGGAGGTGAAGGCTGGAAACAAGATTTTTGATTATGCCGAGAAATATGGAGACAAACTGGCGTTTGTGGGAGGTTTTGATGCAAGGATTCTTGAGTCAGGCGACAAGAATCTCATTAAAAAGGAAGTTACGGACTTCATGCATGGAATGAAGGAAAGAAACGCGAGATTCATATTCGGATCCGACCATTCGATTTCGACTGATGTCCGGCTCAAAGATTTCAAGTATGCATTGGAAGTCTACGAAGATTTGAAATCTTAGGAGTCGTGCAGAAATAAGTTTGACATTTGGTGGAAAATACAGGTGTTTGTATTCGAGGCGCGAGGCCCTTGCGTATGGTACATACGCAAGGGATGAAGCAACGAAGAAGACAATAAAATAACAGTTCCAGCCTGTTCGAAAAATATCATTCCATCCTGTGTGCAACGGCAATGGCGGAATAATCCTGAAGCTGTTTCCCCAGCACTGAAGGAGTTATCCTGCAGGCTTTGCGGGCATCTGGCAGGACTTCATCATGGAACACGCCCTTCACCTTGTCAATCCATCTTTTCCCCAAATGGTTCGCCAGGCTCCCGAGTATGATCATATCGGGATATAGCATGTCGGCTACCAGCGAACATGCCCTTCCTACGGCATGGGCATTGATTTCAACTACCTGCAAGGCTTCAAAATTGCCAGATTCAGCAAGATTTCCAATCTCTTCGGATGCCGGAGGCTTCGGCCAGACTGAAGGAAATTTCCAGGCTGCGATCCTGCCAAGAGATGAACCGGCGCAGTATGATTCAAAACTTCCTGCTTTTCCAAAGGCCATTGGGCCTTCCTCGGCATATCTGGCATGGCCGATTTCGCAGTTGTGCCCATGCGCCCCATAGTAAATCTTACCGTCAATGACAATTCCTATGCCGAATCCAGTTCCACATGTGAGATAAACGACACTGTGCAGATCCTTCGCGGCTCCCCAGTAATATTCGGCAAGAGCACAGGCTCCTGCATCGTGGTCAACATGCACAGGCAAAGATAATTTTCCCTCCAGAATTTCCTTCAACGGAATATTAGCCCAGCCGGGCAGGTTTGGTGGAGACTGTATTATTCCATTCTTCGCATCGAGAGGACCGCCGATCGAGACGCCGATCGATGAAATTCCAGGATATCTGGATATCATCTTTTCTGCGTTTTCAATTATGCCATCCAGCATCTGCTCCTGTCCTGACTTCGCGTTTGACTGCCATTCGGTCCTTTCAATAAGGTTGCCTGCGGAATTGCCAACTATCGTAGCAGATTTAGTTCCGCCGATGTCCAAACCTAGATATGTCTTAATTTTTGCCATCTGTATTCCTTTGTGAAAACTGAACATCTAACATCGAATTAGGATTTGAATTCATTCGAAGTTGGAAGTTCAATGTTGAATGTTAAAAGTTCAAGTATTTTTTAAGACTCCCTAACCACTGCAAACGGTTCGTTCAATACTTCAGACATGCTGTTAAAATAATCTGCATCCAGCTTCTGGCAAGGCAGTATGCTAAGATTGAAGACATGCCTTCCCATATCGGTGTCGAGCTGTGGATCCGCCGGATTCAGCCTTGCAGGATCATGGAATCCATAGATGTGCGGGGAATCTTCCCCTTCAGTTTTTATCTCCATCTTCAGAATCTTCCTGTGCTCCATCCATTTCACCTTGATGTCGGCGTAAATTCCCGGAATACCTTTATAAGTTGAATAAATCACGTCCAAGCTGGATTTACCGTATGTAAGCTTCCGGCATAGCTTGCCTGTTAGGAACTTCTGAAGCGTCTGCATATTTTCTTTTCCGACATTACGGCGTGGCGCAGCTTGGAAATAGTGTATTGCCGCCCATTATAGACATAGAGTCTTTTGTCCGCCTGACCATGCCGAGAAAATGAGTTTTCCCTTCATTGATGCTTCTCGCTTTGTTAATCACTTGGGCGCAGGTATACCAGGAATCGACAAGCGCATAGTCGGGTGCATATCCGTTTTTCGCCGCCCGCCCCATCAATTCGCAGGCAAGTGTTATTTTGTCTTTCCTTAATTCTTTCTTGCGCTTGGCTCCTGGCTCCTTGGGATTGCGTTCCTTGGAAAACTGCTTGCCTCTTTTGAGTTCCAGTTTCTTTTCCGCAGCCATGCTGAAATCAAGCATCTTCGTATAAACCCCATTGAACCAGGCCAGTCCGACAAGAAACAACGGTATGGCGATTGCCGTTTCAAAAAGCGATGAGACCGCAACACCGGTGCGTTTTTCAATCCCTCCAGCACGGGAAAAACTCGACAGATTGAATTCCCTTCGGATGTTCACCCATAACGGATCCATGTCTT